>JAFGKG010000220.1 GCA_016928715.1 Chloroflexia bacterium | reverse complement strand
TGGCGGGCGAGCGGGCCCGTTTCGACGACCTGGAGGAGATGATCGCCTACTGCCAGGAGTTCATCCCCCGCCGGGACACCCTGCCCTATGAGGCGGACGGCCTGGTGGTCAAGGTAGACGACCTGGAACAGCAGGACCGCCTGGGCTACGTGGGCAAGACGCCCCGGGGGGCCATCGCCTTCAAGTTCCCGGCGCAGGAGGCCGCTACCCGGCTGTTGGACATTGGGGTGAATGTGGGCCGCACCGGCGTGCTCACCCCCTATGCCGTGTTGGAGGCGGTGGAATTGTCCGGGGCGACCATCCAGCGGGCCAGCCTGCACAATTTTGACCATGTCCGGGACAAGGACATCCGCGTCGGCGACCGGGTCATTGTCAAGCGCTCCGGCGATGTTATCCCCTACGTCATTGGGCCCATCCCAGAGCTGCGCCAGGGCGACGAAACGCCCTACCAGCCCCCCACGAGCTGTCCCTCCTGCGGCGGGCCCGTAGAGCGGCCGGCCGGGGAGGTGGCGGTTTATTGCACCAACCCGGCCTGCCCGGCCCAATTGGTGCGCCGCTTGGAGTATTTCGTCTCGCGGGGGGCCATGGACATCGCTGGCATGGGCACTCAGCAGGCGGCCCTCTTTGTCGAGACCGGCCTGGTCCAAGACGTGGCCGACCTCTATTTCCTGGAGCGGGAGCAGATCCTGGCCCTGGAGGGCTTTGCCGACAAGGCCACCGACAACCTGCTGGAGGCCATCGAGGCCTCCAAGTCCGCGCCCCTGCCCCGTCTGCTGACGGGGCTGGGCATCCGCGGTGTGGGCAGCGCCATCGCCGAACTGCTGCTGGAGCACTATCCCTCGCTGGAGGCGCTGGGGCGGGCTGACCCGGAGTCCCTGCAAGAGATCCCCGGCATCGGGCCGAACATCGCCCGGGCGGTGGAGGCCTGGTTCGCCGACGAACGCAACCAGGCCCTGTTGGACAAGCTGCGGGCGGCCGGCGTGCGCCTGGAAAAAGAGCGGGGCGAGCCCGCAGAGGCCGGGATCCAAGCCCTGGCCGGCCTGACCTTTGTCATCACCGGCACCCTGCCCACCATGAGCCGCAGCGAGGCCAAGGCCTACATCGAGGCCCACGGCGGCAAGGTCACCGGCAGCGTCTCCAAGAACACCGACTACCTGGTTGTGGGCGAGTCTCCCGGCGGCAGCAAATACCGCCAGGCCCAGGAATTGGACAGGCCCATGCTGGACGAGGCCGGCCTGCGGGCGTTGGTGGGCGAGACGCCCGCCGCGCGGGAAAAGTGCCCGCGGCAGATGGCGCTGGGTATGTGACCGTTCAAACGCCTTTACTCTTCCACGGCGGCCTGCAGCACGATCTTGGCCAGCGGGGCGCAGGTTTGGGCCCCGCTGTCGCCGTGTTCCACCAGCACCGAGATGGCATAGCGGGGTGTCTCGGCCGGGGCGTAGGCGATAAAGACGGCGTGAGGCAATCCCTCTCCCGTTTCGGCCGTGCCGGTCTTGCTGGCCACGGTCGTCCCCTCGAACTGGGCGCGCCAGCCAAAGCCCTCCACCCCCGAGACGGTCATCAGCCGCTGCATGGTGCGGGCGGTGCGCACGCCAATGGGCACGCGCAGCGGGATGGGCTGGGCCTGGTGGAGGGTCTCCCCCTCTGGCGAGACGACCCGCTCTACCAGGTAGGGCCGCATCATGGTCCCGTCGTTGGCCATGGTGGCGGACAGCATGGCCAGGTAGAGCGGCGTGATCGAGAGTTGGCCCTGCCCAAAGGCCGTATCGGCCAGGCCGGTCTCGCGGTCCAGGAAAGCGCGGCTCTGGGCGATGGTGCTGGCGGCGGTGGGCAGTTCGACGAAATCGGGGGACTGCGGGGGGGGCAAATTGGCGTAGGTCAGGCCAAAGCGCTGGGCGTATTCGCTGTAGAGGTCCGGCCCGATGATCAGGCCCAGTTGGGCAAAGGCCGTGTTGCAGGAGTACTGGTAGTCCTCCAGCAGGTCCTCTCGTTCCATCAAGGTCTCGGCCAGGTCGTCCATAAAATTGACGATGGTATGCCCGGTGACGACCAGCTCGTTGGGGCAGGAGATGTGGGTATCGGGGCGGACCAGGCCGGCTTCCAGGGCGATGGCGGCGGTCAGCGTCTTGAAGGTCGAGCCGGGAGGATAGAGGCCGGCCGTGGCCCGATTGACCAGGAGCGCGTCGGTCGAGCCATTGAGCTGCTGCCAGTAGCGCTCGACGCGGGCCTGCTCGACCTCCCAATCCTCGGCGCCGGGGTCAAAGACCATGGGCCGCGGATCGAAACGGGGATTGGCCGCCAGGGCCAGGATGGCCCCCGTGCGTGTGTCCAGCAGCACGATGGCGCCGTACTCCTCGCCCAGGGCCTCCTCGGCGGCGCGCTGCAGGTCCATGTCCAGGGTCAGGTAGAGGTCGTTGCCCCGGTGGGGGTGGTGCAGCAGGTCCTCTAGGAACTCTTCCCAGGGGTCCCCGTCGAGCTGACCGGCCAGGTAGTCGTTGAAGGAGGCCTCCAGGCCGGCGTTGCCATAGAGGGGATTGTAAAAGCCGACGATGTGCCCCAGGTTGTCCTGGGCATAGACCCGCCGCACCCAGTCCTCCGGCGTGATCTCGATGTCGGCCAAGAGTTCGCCATCCCGGTCGTAGATACGCCCGCGGCGGGTACGCCGTTCGGCGATCATGGGCCGCACGTCCTCCACCGCGCCGTCGGGCAGGTCGGCCACGCGCCGGCGGATGGCCGGCCCCTGCCAAACTTGCAGCCAGAGCAAGTGCAGGGCCAAAAGCAGGGCCAGCACGAAAAAGAATGCGCCCAGCTTGCGGACGTTGTGTCCCAGGCCGCCTTCCTGTTTGGGCGGCCTGGCCGGCCAGAGGGCCAGCAGCAGCAGGAGGGCGATGCCGCCCAGGTAAAGTCGCCAGCTTTGTTCGGTGGTGGCCCGCGCGCCCTGCCAGGCCAGGTAGAGGCCGGCGCCGAGGGAGAGCAGGCGCAGTATGTAGCGGATCATATCCCACCTCACCCGGTTGAGCCGGAACTAAAAAGGAAATGACCACAAAGGACGCGAAGGACACAAGGGATATAAGGATCTCTCTCTTTGAACCCTTTGGGTCCCTTGGACAGGCTCAGGACAAGCCTTTGTGGTGGAAATCCTCGTTCGATGCACAAGGATTTCACCATTGAGATACTATTCTCCCCAAACCGCCGGCAGTACCCGGTAGATCACCGTGCCCTGGTTGGCGTCGGCCGGCTTGGAGCCTTCCGCTGTGGGCGTGTCCTGGGTGGGGCTGATCGAGGTCGGCTCGGCCGGCGGCCGCCCGGGATAGGCCGCCGTTCCGGACGTCGGCGGCGAGACGGGTGGATAGGGGGCCGCCGTTGGCCGGGGCTGGCCAGGGGCGCCGCCCGCGGGCGCGGCCAACAGGTGCGCGCCCGGCGCGGCCGCGCTGGGCTCTGGGTAGACCTGCTCCAGGTAGACCCCGACCATGCGCTCCAGTTTGGCCAGTCCCTCCGCAGCGTAGTAATTGCGCTCCAACTGGCCGACCACGATGTAGGCCACCTTGTATTCGCGTAACAGTCTCAGGGTCTGCTCCTGGTCGGTGCTGCCATAGAGGGTGCTCAGGTCGCTCAGGCGGCTCTCCACGATGGGCCCCAAAAATCCGCGCTGCTGCTTCTGGTGCCAGTCCCAGCCGATGATGGTGGGCAGGCCGGTGTGGATCGAGATGCGGTTGCCCCAGCGGTAGAGCAGGGCGTTGCCCTCCATGACGACGGGGGAGCCCTCTACGTTGTCCTGCAGCCAGCGGATGGCCGCGGCGTCCTCGGCCAGGGTGATGGGGCTGCCCTGGGGATCGTGATAGACGGCCTGCTGCATAAAGGCGGCCCCATCGAGTCCGGGCCCCAGATCGCTGTCCGGGAAGCGGTCGGACATCTTGGCCGGGGTCGCCAGCAGCGGGTAGAGCGCGCATAGGCCAACGAGAACGTAAAAGGCCGCCTGCCAGATCTGCCGGCCGGGCCGGGCCCAACGCCGTAGTCGCTGCCAGAGGTAGGGCAGGGCGGCCGCGGCGGCGATGCCCCAGAGCACCCAGGTCTGGAAATAGAAGCGGAAAAAGGTATTCTGGCGGGCGATATCGCCCTTGACCGTCAGCAGTTCCACGCCCCCGGTGAGGCCCAGGCCGGCCAGCACAAAGAGGGCGACAATGCGATCCTCGCCGCGGGCGCGCCGGCGGAAGAACAGGACCAGGCCCAGGCCGGCCAACAGGACCAGCCAGCCCAGCAGGTGCTGCTGTCTCAGGCGCGCGAACAGGCCCACTTCCGCCGCCGGGGCACCCTCGGTGGCCGCGGGTGCGGGCAGCAGCAGGAAGAGGGCGACCAGTCCCAGGATGGCCCCGCCCCAGAGGATGTAGCGCTGCCGCAGCGGCCGCTTGCCCCAGCGGGAGAGGCGCCGGGTCAGCGTGGGCAGGCGATCCCAGTAGCGCAGGAACATGCCGGCCAGCCGGAGGGGGCTTTCGCGAGTCCCCCGACCCAACGTTTTAATCAGGAGATAGCTGGCCAGTATAAAGAGCAGCAGCCCGTGCATGATCAGATATTCGCCGACCCGGGTGCGCTCCCCCTCCCAGGCGATTACCTGGTCATAAAAAGATCCGTAGCGGGCCCAGAAGGGTCGGTATAGGATAGAGGCCAACAGCAGCAGGAGCACGGCCAGCATGACGACGCCGGCGGCAGTCTGCCAGTCGATGCGCCGCCGGCGCTGGTACAGGACCACGGCCCAGCCGCCGAGCGCGACGAGCAGGTAGGTGGGGAAATCCCAAAAGTGGGCGCAGCGCAGGGCGCCCAGGATCAGGCCCATGCCCAGCAGCACCCCGGTCCGGGGCAGCAGCGCCAAAAAGCCCTGGCGGTCCGGCCGGCGCTCCCGCACCAGGGCCACGATCTGGGTGGGGATCAACAGGGTCAGGGGCAGGGCGACCATGTGGGGGTGCAGGTCGGCGTAGAGGAAGGTAAAGAAGGGGAATTCGTTGATCTCGTTGCCGTGCACGGTGCGGGCCGTGATTTCCTGGATGACGCGTGAGGCCCTCCAGTACCAGGTCCCCTGGCCGATGCCCAGCTCCGCCTGCCCCCGGATCACTTTGAACAACCCCCCCACGCCCTTGACCAGGCCGGCCAGGCCGGGGATGCTGCTTTCAAAGTCCAGTCCGCTGGCCTTGATCAAGCCCTTGAGCAGCATCATGTACTGGCCCAGGTTGCCCAGCAGGGCGACCAGGGCCACCCCGGCCAACGCGGCATAGATGGCCCGGGGGTCCCAGCCTTCCTTTTCCCGGCGGCGGTTGGCCAGGTGGTAGACGACCGTAAAGACGCCGCCGCAGGTCAGCCCATAGTACAGCGGCAGGGCCAGGTTGTAGGCCACGCTGGGCACGATGCCCGTCAGCTTGATCAGGGTGGCGGTCAGGACGTGGCTGAAATAGTAATAGTTCAGGTAGCCGCCGGCGAACCAGGGATCGTAGGGGGGAAAGGTGCTGCTGCGGATGATGGCGTTGAGATAGGCCAAGTCCATGGGCTTTTCGCCGCCGTACCAGGGGTGCCAGAGGTCGGGGTTGCCCAGGCGGATCAGTAAAAAGAGCACAAATCCCGCCAAAAAGACGGCCTCGCCCAGCAGCAGCAGGCGGTAGCGGCTCTGGACCAGGGTCTTGAGTTCGTCCCTACGGCGCCAGGCCGCCAGCCCGCCGAGCAGCACCAGCAGGCCCAGCACCAGGGCGATGGTGCCGCGGCTGTAGGGCAGCAGCTTGGTCGCCGCCAACAGCCAGGCACCATAGCCCAGCAGCAGCATGCCGAGTGCCTTGGCCGCTAGGTAGCCGCCGTCGGCCAGCCGGCCCAACAGGAGGTTGGCCAGGGGAAAGGCCGCCAGGCCCAAAAGTTCCGCCAGCAGCAGCCAGACCAGCACGGACAGCCGGTTGCTCCAGCCGTCGCGGTCAAAGAGATCGCTCCAGGTGCCGCCCTGGCGCTGGGTCTCCCACTCCTGGTCGGTGAGCATCAGACTGCGATAGTCGGGCACCTCGATCGGTTTGATGCGGGCGATTTCGTCCCAATCGATGCCCTCGGTGAGCATTTCATAGGCCTGCTCCCGGTCAAAGCGCTCGGTCCGGCGCAAGATAATGACCTGTGGATGGTCATAGACGCTAAAGGCCTCGTCGGCGCAGCGGTCGGGGATGGGCAGGCCGCTCCAGCCGAGGTCGGCGGCGGCCTTTTCCTCGTCGCTCATGGGGAGGCCGGGCGGGTCGGCCCAATCAAAGAGCGTGATGTAGGAGCTAAAGGTGGCCACCCGCTCAAAGCCCAGGGAGCCGTCAAAGAGGGCCTCGTAGTAGCGGGTGGTGACGGGGTAGCGCATGGGCAGGCGCGGGATCGAGTCGTAGAGGCGGTTGCTGCTGAGGATGACGTAATCAGTGTTGGCGATCTGGTGGAGCATGTCGCGCACTTTTTGCGGCGTGTCCTCGCCATAGGGGGCCAGATCCAGCCCTCGGTACGTGTAGCCAAAGGAATCTCGTCCGTCGATGTTCTTTGGCAGCGGATCGTCCCACTGCTCGTTGGCCAGGGCCACCGCCCAGGTGCGCAGGGAGCCGTGCAGACCCCGCAGGCGCAGGTAGTAGGTGCGACCGGCCTGCACCTCGATGGGGGTAAAGGTGGCATAGCCCGGGGCGCCGTCGCCGGCCGGGCCGGCAAAATTGCCCCGGATCTGGCCCTCGGCCAGGACCTGCTGTCCCTCGCGGTCGGCGGTCAAGCTGACGGCCAGGATCTCGGTGGTCTCGTTCTGGGCCGGGTCCTGCAGGTGGGCGATGCCCAGGCCTATCGCCGTGCCCGATCGATCCGGCACAAAGGGGGTGACGCTGACGGGGTCGTTGGCCTTGTAGAGTTGGGCGTTGGGGATATCGATCGGGATCCGTCGCCCGTCCTGTAGCTCCAGGTGGGCGCCGTCCGCGGTCGAGATGTGCTCGTAAATCCAGCGCGAGGCGGTGGCCCGGGTGACGGGCTGCAGGTAGATCTGCATAAAGCCCAGGGCCCAGACCAGGGTGCCCAAGGTGACGAGGGCCAGCAGCGCGCCGGCGGCGACGGTGCGCCAGCGGGGGCGGGGCTCGTACTGCCGCGCCCGCCGCCAGAGCCAGAGCAGCAGGTGGGCGGCAAACATGCAGAGCAGGGGATAGATGGGCAAAAAGTAGCGCATCGTCTTGACGAACTGGATACCCAGGTAGGCAAAGAGAAAGAGGGTCCAGGCCAGGGGGGCCGCGTGGCGCAGATCGCGCCGGCGCAGCAACTGCCAGCCGGCCAGGGCGACGCCGGCCCAGCCGGCCAGCCCCAGCGGCAGGCCCAGTCCCCACAGGACCATGTTCTTCCAGGGGAACCACAGGGCGGTGCGCCCCGTCCACTGGTGGCTGGGGTAATAGTCCACCTCCCCGCTGACCAGGCCCTGCACGGTGCGCATATTGTCCAGGTAGCGCTTTTCAAAGATCGTCTCCAGCAGCCGTTCGACGGAGGCCTTGTTGGGATCCTCCGGGACTTGGCCCAGATCGAAGGGGCCCGGCCCGTGAAAGGCGTAGGGCTGGGCCAGGCGAAAGGTGCCCAGGGCCAGCATGCCCGCCAGGGCCAGCCCCAGGGTGGTGCGGCGCAAAATTGGGCCCCAGGCCTCTTCCCCTTCCTCCTCCACCAGCCGCCAGACCCGCAGCAGTGCGGCCAGGCCGATGATCAGGACAAAGGAGGCCGTGTTCACCTTGCTGGCCACGGCCGCGCCAAAGGCCAGCCCCATCAGGGCGTAGGTGCCCCAACTGCCCTTGCCCTCGGCGATGACGACGGCCAGGTAGACGCAGAGCAGGGTAGTCAGGGCGGTAAAGGTATCCACGGTAAAAAAGTGGGCGCTCTGGATGTTAAAGACGCTCATAGCCAGGAACAGCGCCGCCAGCAGGCCGGCGCGGACGCCGTAGAGCCGCTTGGCCAGGAAAAAGGTGAGCAGCAGGGTCAGCAGATCGACGACGGCAGAGAGTGCCCGGCCGGCCAGGGTCACCTGCCCAAAGTCGAGGATGCCGCGGGCCTCGATGATGGCCCGCAGCGTAAATATGGGCAGCGAGCCATAGACAAAGAGGCCGTGGCCGCGGTTGCGCGGATTCAGGGGCGAGTTGGCCGTGTCCAGGTAGTCGTGCAGGCACTGGCCCAGGCTGGAAGTCTCTGTGCCTGTGGGCGTGTCGGTGGAGGGGGAGGACAAAAAAGGTTGGCAGGATTCAGGGAAGGCGATGGCCTGCTCCACCATGGTCAAAAAGCGCTCGTCCGGGTGCAGGGCCAGTCCTTCGTCCCAGCCCAGGTTGGTAAAGCGAAAGGCCGCCCCGATCAGCAGGATGCCCAGCAGGGGCACGATCCACCAGAGCCGGCTCCAGGGGCTGCGCGGGGAGCGGCCCGCCGCAGTGGGGTCCGGCCGATCCGGCCGGCCGCGACCGCCGGAATCCTCTGCCGGCTGGGAGGGGACGGATTGACCAGAAGCAGCGGCCCCTTCCTCCCGCTCGGGGAGAGGGCGATCCGGGCCGGCGGCGTCGGGCCGGCCCATGGGTTTCGCTGCGGCCTCGGATGGTCCATCGGGCCGCTCTGGCAGATTTTCCATGCTGACCCCACTGGGCGACAGGCAGTTGCCGTTACCAGCTACAACTACCCGGCAATTGTACCACAGCGGCCCACTCGCCGCAACCTAGACCGATTGGACGCCCTCGATCTCTTCGATGGCGTCGATCACCGGTACGTCGCTGAGCACCTTCATGATGCCGGGCAGGTAGCGGTTCATGGTCAGCACGTTGGCATAGAGCATCTGCTTGATCAAGGGGGCGGTGAGTTCGTCATCCTCGACGTCGATGCTGGTCTTGTAGCGGATCTCGCCGTCGCTAAAGTCCAGCTCAAAGTTGCCGATCATCATGCCATAGTTGGCGCGGGTGATAAACTCGGCGATCGCCATGCGCTTGTCCTCGGCGGCCTTGACCGGGCAGATGGAGTAAAAGACAAACTGGTAGCGCTCCTCCATCGCCTGGGCAAAGCAGGTCCACTGCCCGTTCGACCCGGAAAAGCCGGTGCGCAGGATCGTCTTGCCCTCCAGTTGGCTGTAGGGCCAATCGTCCTCCTCAAAAAACTGCTGCACAGCCTCGAGAATTGCTCCCATTGCGTTAGCCTCCTTTTATTTCGCTTGTCGAGGGAAAAAATCTCGTTTATGCGCCCTCCTCTGTGGGGGGGCGATATTGCCGCACCAGCGCTAGGACCTTGTCCAGCGGCAGGGCGTGGCGGACGTGGCCGTCGCGCCCGACGGTTGTCTGGGCCTGCAGGAGGGCGTTGAGGATGGCCTCCTCGACGCTCTCGACCACGGCCGGGAAGAGGCGGTTGAGCACGCGGTACTCGTTGCTCAGGACAGTCTGCGGGCGGGTCAGGTCCCCCGCCTGGTGGGGGATGCGCCAGGCGGTGCTAAAGGCCAGGACGAAATCGCCGCTGCCGTTGCCGATGGTGCTGCCGGTGCGGGCCAGGCCGGCCGCCGCGCGCACGCAGAGCCGGCGCAGTTGGCGCGAGGTCAGGGGGGCGTCGGTGGCCAGGACGATGACGATTGATCCATCCGCCGGGGCATCGGCTGAGGGGGGCTGCAGGTTGCGGCCGACGGGCACCCCGGCGATGGTCAGCTCGCAGGGCCGGCCGAAATTGGCCTGCACCAGCGCCCCGACGGTGAATCCGCCCCACTCGGCCGGCAGGACCCGACTGGCGCTGCCGATGCCGCCCTTCCAGCCAAAGCAGGTGCAGCCCGTGCCGGCGCCGACGGCGCCCTCGGCCGCGGGGCCGTCCGAGGCCGCCTCGATGGCCGCCCAGACGTGCTCGGCCCGGACGTGGCGTCCCTGCAGGTCGTTGAGGTAGCCGTCGTTGGTCTCTCCAACCACCACGTTGACGGTGCCCGTGCGGATGCCGATCTCGGGGCTCTGGCGGACGGCGTGTTGGACCAGGGCATCGGCCACCAGGCCGACGTTGAGGGTGTTGGTCAGGGCGATGGGGGCCTCGATCTCGCCCAGTTCGCGCACCTGCTCCAGGCCCGTCGCTTTGCCAAAGCCGTTGATGGTATAGGCGGCGGCGCGCACCTTTTCCCGAAAGAGGTTGCCCCCGTGGGGCAGGATGACCGTCACGCCGGTGCGCACGGGGCCCTCTCCGGGGCGGAGGGGGCCCTCTCCGTCGACTAGGGTGGTATGCCCGACCCGCACGCCGGCCACATCGGTGATGGCATTGAGCGGTCCCCGGGGTAGTTCGGGGATGCCTAGATTGAGTTCCTGTGCGCGTGGTCGCTTCAAAAGACCTCCTAGTCGATGGCTGGGATGATTGTAACACGGGATGGGAGCAGGGTCAAGCCCCAAGTCATTCGTCCTTGCACTGCGATCTGTAATGGCCTCTCCCTTGACCTCTTCCCCACGGTCGTGCTAGAATGCCCTACACAAGGAGGTTTTTATGGTAGTGGACCGTGCTCGCGCGGCCCTGGACGTACTGGTGCAGGGATTTCTGGCCCGGCCCGACAATGGGCTGGAGTCGTCCGACCGCCCCCAGGTTCGCTCGGCCGCGCTGGTGCTGCTGTTCCGCCTGCTCTTTTTTCGCTGGGCCGGGGAGCGGGGCCAACTGCCGCCGGTGCTGTGGCCGGCCTGGTCCGCCTTTTTCCAGCGGGCCCTGGCCCCGGACCGCTCGGCCGCGCCGACCGGCGACCGGGCTTATCGCCAACTGCAGGAGCTGGGGCGGGACCTGGGCGGGCTGTACGACCCGGCGCGCGATCCCTTTCTGCAGCGCCACGCTGTGGACGATGGGGTCCTGCGGCAGGCCTGCCGGCTGCTCGCCCAGGAAGCGCTGCCCCAATCGGCGCACTGGATGGGTGATCTCTACGAGGCGCTGTTGAGCGAGCGGGCGCGCAAGTCAAGCGGTTCCTTCTATACGCCGCCCTACGTCGTGCGTTTTATGGTCGAGCGGACCCTGCGGCCCCTGTTGGAGGAGGCCGAGGCCGCCGTGGCCGGCGCGGGCCGCGATCCCGGCCGGCTGCTGCTGGAGCGGGTGCTGCAAATCAGCGTATTGGACCCGGCCATGGGCGGGGGACGCTTTTTGATCGAGGCGGCGGAGCTGTTGAGCCGGTTCCTGGCCGACGACCCGCGGGTGGGGGTGGCTTTTGCCCAAGAGGGGCGACCGAATTGGCGGTTGCAGGTGGCGCGGCATTGTCTCTACGGCCTGGACAAGGACCCGCTGGCGGTCGACCTGGCCCGCCTGAGCCTGTGGCTGTTCGTGGGGGACCCGGCCCTGCCGCTCCAGTTCCTCGGCCGCCGCCTGCGCTGCGGGGACGCCCTGGTGGGGGCCGTCGTGGCCGACCTGGCGCAGGTTCCGCCCCCTTGGGCCCAAGAGGATCTCCCGCCGCCGGCCGTTTCCGCAGCGCAGATCCAGCAGAGCCTGGGGCAGGCTTTGCCCGCGTACTGGGCCGAGGCCGGGCCGACTCTGGAGACGCCCCCGTCCAACGTGCTGGCCCCTTTCCGTGCCCTGGCCGATCTGTGGCTCAGCGCCTATTTTGGACACAATGTCCGGGTGGCCGATTACATCGAGGCGCTGGCTTTACTGCCGGACCCGCCGGCGCTGTTGGCCAGGCCGGCCGTGCAGCGGGCCGGACAGTTGGCCCAGGAGCGGGGATTTTTTCACTGGGAACTGGCCTTTCCGGAGCGTTTTTACGATCCCCGGGGCCGGCCTCGGGGAGGCCAGGCCGGCTTTGCCGCTATTTTGGGCAATCCCCCCTACCAGTTTGGGGCACACCGGCCCCAGTGCGGCCGGCGCTTTCTCTCCCACGCTTACAGTCTAGCCCGGGGCCAGTACGACAGCTACTGGTTGTTCTACGAGCGGGCCTGGCAGCTTTTGCGGCGGGGGGGCGTGCACGGGCACATTGTACCGGATGCCCTGCTGGCCCGGGACCGGACGGCCGCGCTGCGCCGGGCCCTGCTCGAGCGGGGCCGGCTGCTGGACTTGGCGCTGGTAGGGACCGTCTTTGGCGATCCCCAGGTCAGTGTGGTGGTCACCATCTGGCAGGAGGGCCGCTTTTCCGACCCTCAGGTGCAGCTTTGGCGCCGCGAGGGCCAGCATCTGCGGCCGGGGCGCCGCCAGCGCCAGGAAGCCTGGCCGCGCAACCCCGGCCAGCGTTGGTGGGTGCACCTTTCCGAGGCCGAGCTGTCGCTGGTACAGGGACTGCTGCAGCGCTGCCGGCCGCTGGGCGATTACGTCGACATTTCCCGCGGTGAGGAGTGGGGCAAGAAACAGCTGCTGCCTTGGGCCGAAAGCCGTCCGGGCACCGCGCCGATTCTAGTGGGCAGCGATATCGAGCCGTTGAGCTGCCCCCGGCCGCGCTGGCGCATCCCCTTGGACCTGGTTCGCAAGAACCCCGCGCAGTATCGCGCCCCTAAAATCGTACTGGTCAAGACCGGCTCCAGGCTGGCCGCCGCCGTGGACGAGGACGGCTATCTGACGCTGCAGTCCCTGTACAACCTGCGCTTGAGGGCAGGGGCCGCTCTCTCGATCCATTACCTGGCGGCCCTGCTCAACTCGCGTTTGCTCAACTATATCCTGTGGTCCACGGTGACCGGCTACAAGCGGGTTTTCCCCCAGCTCAACCAATCCACGGTGGCCGAACTGCCCCTGCCCGACCTGGCCTTTACTACCGCGCCGGCCGAGCGGCGGCGGTTATTGCAGGAGGGGCTGGCCCTGGTGGAGCGCGGCCTGGAGCAGATGCCCGCCCAGGACGACTCGGCCTGGCAGAGGTGGCTGGGAGACCGGCTCGATGCCTTGCCGGGGCAAGGCCATGCTGGACAGGTCGATGTGCTCCACGACCTGCTGGCGGAGCTGGCCCGGCAGATGATGGCTCTGGCCGGAGCCCAGGCCGAGCGCCTGCAGGTACGCCGGGCCGGCCTGGGCTGCTTGTTGGACGAGGTAGTGGAGCGGCTGTATGGACTGCGGGAGGAGGATGTGGGTTTGGTGATGCAGCGGCTTGCGTCAAAAAGCAGGGTGTAGTAAAATGCGGGGGCCAGGGTACAGACCTGGGGGTCCCTGGTCAGAGCGAAGGACTGAACGACCATGCGTTGTGCGGTAATTTCGGATATTCATGCCAACCTGACAGCCCTGGAGACCGTTCTGGACGATATCGCTGATGGGGTGGAACAGATTTGGTGCCTGGGCGACGTTGTGGGCTATGGGCCCGATCCCAACGCCTGTGTAGATCGGGTGCGCCGGGAGGACATGATCTGCGTGGTGGGCAACCACGACTGGGCCAGTCTGGGCAAGCTCGATCTGGACGATTTTAACCCGGACGCGCGCCGGGCCTGTCTTTGGACCCAAGAGCAGCTATCCGAGGAGAACCGCGAGTTTTTGGACCAACTGCCGGCCAGTCTGGTTATTGGCGAGTTTACCCTGGTGCACGGCAGCCCCCGCGCTCCGATCTGGGAGTATATCACCCACGCCTCGATCGCCACCGAGAATTTTTACTTTTTCGATACCTCGGTCTGTCTGGTCGGGCATACCCACGTTCCTACGGCTTTCCATCTCTCGGAACAAGGACCGGCCGTTTGTGAACGCAGTTGGCTCAACGGGGAGAGAAATCTGGACCTTTCGGAGGGACGTTGGATCTTGAACCCCGGCGGTGTGGGCCAACCCCGCGATGGCTCCCCGAGCAGTTCTTATTTCATCCTGGACACAGAAGAGATGCGGGTGGAGACGCGCCGGGTCTCGTACGATATCGAGAGCACGCAGGAGCGCATGCAGCGTGCCGGGCTGCCCCAAAGCCTGATCACGCGCCTGTCTTTTGGCTGGTGAGGTCCTCTCGATCTTGTCCCGGCCCCGCTCTGCCGGCAGGGCCTGGACCTTTGGGAATCGAGGCGTCAGCCATGATCGGTTGACAGTTGAAGGTTGACCGTTTGTGTGTTAGCAAGTTCGCACGTTAGCGCGTTAGAACAGACGTAGGGGCGAGGCATTTCCGTCCGATCATCCGCATAGGGCCAGGTAGAGCGGCCGCTTGCGCATGGGTCATTCCTCGGCTCGCTGCGGGGGCGCGGGTGGCTCGACGGCGGCCAGGGGGTCCGGGCTGGGTTGCTGCCACCGCCCCTCCTCGACGCGAAAGACCTGGGCGGCCCCCAGGGCCGGCGCTCTAAAGACTTGCAGGTCGGTGGTGGTGATCAGGACCTGGTGGCCGCCCTGGAGCAGCCAACGCTGCAGGTAACCCTGCCGTTCGGGGTCCAGCTCGGAGAGCACGTCGTCCAGCAGGACCACTGGCTCCTCCGCGCTCGTCTGCTGCAGCCATTCCACCTGGGCCAATTTGAGGGCGATGGTGGCGGTGCGCTGCTGCCCCCGCGAGCCATAGGCCGCCAGATCCACATCGCCCACCAAGAACCCCAGGTCGTCCCGGTGTGGGCCGAGCAGGGTCATCCCGCGCTCCCGTTCCCGGGGCCAGGCCTTTTCCAGGGCCCGGCGAAAGGCATAGGCCACGCCCTCCTCATCCTCGCGGGGGTTGCACTCGACCTGGTGTTGGTAGCGCAGCCGAAAGGGCTGGCTGGCCCCGGAGAGCTGGCCATGCAATTGCTCCAGATTGGGGGCCAGGGCGTCGAGCAGCCCTTGGCGGGCCACGATCAGGTAGGCGCCCTTTTGGACCATCTCGCGGTTCCAAAAGGCGATCTGCTCCCGGGCGGCCGGGGGCACGCCCTGTTCTCTCCAGCGGCGCAGCAGTTGGTTGCGCTGCGAGATGACCCGTTGATAGCGGCGCAGCGATTTCCAGTAGAGCGGATCGGCCTGCACGAGCACCGCGTCGACATAGTCCCGCCGGCGGGCCGGCGAGCCGGTGATCAGGCGCAGGTCCTCCGGTTGGAATAGGACGGCCCGGAGCCGGCCGGCGGCCTGTTGGGTGCGCACCTTGCGCCCGTTGACCTGGAAGCTCTTTTGGCAGCGGCTGCTCAGTTCTCCCTGGCGGTCGGTGCGGTGCTGGACGACCATCTCGATCGTCAGCGGACCATCCCGCCGCTGCACCTGGGCCACCAGCCGGGCAAAGGGCGGGATGCCCAACTCAAAGGGGGCCTGCCAGTGGATGAGCTCTCGCTCGGCGCCGGCCCGGGGCGAGCGGGTGGTGGCCAGCATATAGACGGCCTCCAGGAAACTAGTCTTGCCGCTGGCATTGCCCCCCCAGAGCACGGCAGTGCCGGAGGGCAGGCGGACCTTCAGGTGGCGATAGTTGCGAAAGTTGGTCAATTCCAGTTGCTGCAGGTGCATGGCATCGCCTCGGGGCAAAAACTTGCGGCTTTTCTGCGGGCCGGCCCGATCGGGGGTGCGGCCGGGCATGGTCATTATAGCATAGTGGCCGTCGGGGGTGCAAATGTTGGCCCGGCGTTTACCCTTTTGCGGGCAGTAGCCGGCGCAGCAGGAGTTTTTCCTCCGGGCTAAAGGTGCGCAGGAGCAGCAGCAGGCCCACGTACAGGGCCGGGCCCAGCAGCAGCGCCGCCGTCCAGTGCAGATAGCTGCGCAGGAGGAGCATGGCCGCTGCCATCAGGGCGGTCGCCAGGAGCGGCCGCCAGGTCCAGGCCAGCAGGGGCAGGTGCCCCATTTCCCTGCGCATGGTCAACCAGAGAAAGGCGAACAGCAGGACTTCGGTCAGGATGGTGATGATGCTGGCGGCACGATAGCTGTGGGCCGGGATCCAGATCAGGTTGGTGGCCAGGTTAAAGGCGACGGCCAGCACAAAGGCCCGGGTGATGGCACCCTGCCGGTCCATGGCGATCAGGGCGTACTGGATCACGCCGTTGACGTAGCTTAGGGGGAGGTACCAGATCAGGATAGAGAGGGCGATGGCCGAGTCGGGCAAAAAATCCAGGCCGCCCAGGACCAGGATCAACTCTTGGGACATGGTGCTGGCGATCGCGGCCAGGGGCAGGGAGAGCAGCAGGAGCATTTTGCCGGCCAGTTGGACGGTGTGGGACAGCCGTTCCCGGTCCTTCAGGGCAAAACGGGCCAGCAGCGGAAAGAGCCCCATGATGATGTAATAGGGCACTTCGCTCAGGGCGCTGGGCAGCTTGTAGGCGGCGTCGTAGGCCCCCACCGTGTTGGCCCCGTGGTGGGCCTGCAGGATAAAGGTGTCCGAGCGAATGATCACCCAGAGCAGCAGGTGGTTCAGGAGCAGGGGCAGGGATTCTCGGAGCATCCAGCGGCAGAGGGAGGGGTCGAATTGGAGTTGGGGCCGGAACAAGAGTCTGCGCTGCAAATAGACAAAGAGCAGGGCGTTGACCGTGGTCACGGCCAGGGCAGAGCCCGCCAGGCCGACGACGCCCCCGCCGAGCAGGAGCACCCCTACCCCGGCAAAGACCTTGAGCACGTTGACCAGCAGGCCGGCAAAGGCGGGGATTTCCATGCGTTCGCGGGCGTAAAAGAGGGCGCTGATGGAGGAGGACAGGCTGGCCGGAAAGAGGCTCAGGGTCAGAATCCACAGGGCCGCCTGCGCCGGGGGCTGCAGCGGATTGGGGGTCAGGCGGTAGAGTTGGATGATGGCGGCAACGGCGGGCAGCGAAATCACGGAGAGCAGCCAGCGGATCAGGGTGGTATTGACCAGGTAGCGATTGGCCGCGGCTGGGTCGCGGGCCACCTCGCGGGTGGTCAGAGTGCCCAGGCCAAAATCGGTGAGGGTCATGAGGTAGCGGGCGACGATGAGGGCGGCCAGGCCGTAATAGCCGTTGCCCTCCTGCCCCAGATAGTGCAGGACAACGATGGCAAAGGCGGTATCGACCCCCTTGTTGATCAGGTTGGCGATGGTGGGAGTGAGGCTATTCTTGAGCACCCGGCGGACCACACCTGTCTCGCCGGACTCGTAGGCCTGGTAGAGGCGACTCCAGCAGTGGGCGGCCAGGGCCAACAAGAGCAGCAACAGCAGCAAGCCCCCCAGGAACAGGCCCAGTTTGAGCGCAAAGTCATCCTGGGCCGATCCGGGGGGCTGCCAGGAACCTGCCGGGGCCGCGATCAGGCGGCCCCATTCCGCTACCAGGTGATACCCCTGCTTTGACATGTCTAGTCCACGGCCATAGCGCCGGGGTCAGGGCACAGCCCGCGACGGTCGGCGCTCACCAGTCTAGGGCTCGATCAGGTCCGATGTCCCCAGCAGCCATCCCTGCAAGCTCGGATTGCTCGGCGGGGGTTGATATTGCTGGCCTGGAATGGGTTTTGGACCCCAGATCACTTCTCCCTGGAGCAGCGTCCAGCGCACGCGACCACGCAACTTGATGCCCAGCAGCGGGGTGTTCTTGCCCTTGGAGGCCAGGGACTCGGTGGTGATGGTCCACTCCTCCTCCGGGTCAAAGATGACAATGTCGGCCGGTCGGCCAATCTGCAAGGTGCCCTGGGGCAGGCCCAGGATGCGGGCGGGGTTGCAGGTCAGGGCGCTGATTGCGGTAGATAGGTCCACAATGTTGCGGTGGGAGAGGAACAAGAGCATGGGCAGGGCCGTTTCCAAAGCCGAGATTCCAAAAGCAGCCAGGCTGTACTCGCACTCTTTGTCCACCCGGGTGTGGGGGGCATGATCGGTGGCAATGGCGTCAATCGTGCCGTCGCGGAGACCTTTCCAGAGGGCCTCCATATCGTTGC
>JAFGKG010000033.1 GCA_016928715.1 Chloroflexia bacterium | reverse complement strand
CTCGGCTTCGTAGACCTGGCCGTCGGCCAGGGTGACCAGGAGATCCTCGGCGTTCTCGACGACGTGATAGTTGGTCACAATGTGCCCCTTGGCATCATAGACAAAGCCGCTGCCGCTCCCTTCCTGGGGGATGGCTCCGCGCCACCAGTCATAGACGTAGCCTCGGGCGGTGATATTGACCACGGCCGGCCCCACCGCCTCGTAGACGGCGATGATCTGGGATTCCAGGTCGTTGGCTGCCGCCGCCTCGTCGGGCAGGGCGGCGACGGGTGCCGGGGCCGGCGTGTTCGTCGGATCCGCCACCGCCGAGAGTCCTTCCACCGGCCGCCCCGGCAGGCACGCTGCCAGTGGGGCGGAGAGCAGTAGAATGGCGAAAAGAGAGAGTAGTCTGGCGAGTCGAAGCCTGGCTTTCATTGTTCACCTCGATCTAGTAGCCCAGCTCTTTCAAGAGCGTATCCAATTCCTTTGGACTTGGCTGGGTCGATTGTTCAACCAATAGTGGGACCTGGATCAACGTATTGTCATAGAGGCCCAAGCTCTGCAAAAGGCCGACCAGTTCGCCGATTTGCCCGTCGGTATAGGCGATCTCGCCATCGTACATAGCGATGGGGTATTCGATGTCGGTCACATCGTGGGGGATGCCGGCCGCCCAGTACCGTCCATCTGGCACGCGGTCCATACTGTGATGATTGGGCGCATAGGGATCGCCCTCGTAAAAGAGGGTGTCGTAGGGTGCTGGGGGGTTGTAGTCATAGTGTGGGTCGTAGTAGTGGAGCCAGAGGAAAAACTTTTCCCGATCGTGCTCTTGGATCCAGCTCATCGCCAGGTTGGTCACCTCCGCGGCCGGCCGTTCCAATTGGTCCTGGGAAAAGGCAAAGAAATCGTCAAAGCCCTGTCCCAGGACCGAGTACTGCGGCTGCAGGAAAGAGACGCCGACGGCGAGTGAAGGATCTCCCTCCGCTTGGAAGGCGCGGGCCTGCGGGAAAAGGCTGCAGGAAAGAGACGCCGACGGCGAGTGAAGGATCAGGTCATACTCCACCGGCAGGGTAGCGGTAAAGGCCTGCCGCTCCAGGGAAAAGCTGGTGCCCAGCATGGCCAAAATCAGAGCCAGGATTATAACGCCTCTCCTACAACGGCGCTTTTGCCGGGGTCGTAAACTGCGATTGGACATCCATCCTCCTTGTTGGGCCTTCCACCCGGGCGAGCGTGGGTTTGTTCCAGGCCCCTGTCGACCATGGTAACAAAAAAATATGAATTTCCCAAGAACGGCGCCCGCCGGGTCTTTGGGCACAGCGATAGGGACGGAAAACGCCTATCCCAGGCCCAGTTTATCCGAAAAGTGGTGGGCGGGCATCGGCCAACTGGGGGATATTGAGTGGGCCAGGTGGGGGATTGTCCGTCCAGGCTGGGGTTCTTCCAGCCCTGTTGGGCCGGCCTGGCGTCGGTGCTGTCTGAAGCACTGAGGGAGTGGGCCTCTGAAAAGGCCTGGCCGGCCACTGGAGGCCGGCCGTTTTCTTGAGGCGACGACCGGATTCGAACCGGTGAATGGAGGTTTTGCAGACCTCTGCCTTACCACTTGGCTACGTCGCCCAACAAAACTATGATACCATAGGCCCCCAAGGGTGTCAAGTTGGGTGCAAGCGCTATTCTACTGCTTTGGAGGCAGCAGCACTACCCGCTCCACCAGCAGGGACAGTCCATCCGGCGACGGCCGGCCAAATACCGCCACCCCGTCTCCCGGGCGCAGCCCCTGCCGGTCGATCTCGACTTCTGTCCCCTCCTCCATGCGGAAGAAACGCGTCTCCTCTGTCACCCGCACAAAACGGAGCCCGTCAGATGTCCTCACGGTTAGCCCCTGGCGGTTTTGTGAGTGTAGCGGCCCCATCAGCACCGGCTGCTGCTGTTGTGGCCAGCCCTGGTCGATGGGCTGGGGCGGATTCAGCGGCGGCTGGGCCGGCCCCGGCCTGGCGATCGAGGGTGCCCCGGCGTCCCAACCCCGCCGGCCCACGTACACCCCCAACGAGAACACGGCCGCCAGCACCAACAGCCCTAACAGGATCCCCCCGCCCAGCACCCACCAGCGCCGGCCGCGCCACGCACTCTCTATTTGCCCTATGCCCGCTTCTCGCTCCGTCACCGCACAATCCTCCAACGTTCAACTCTTAACCGTCAACCTTCAACCGTCTTTTCCCGTCACCTCAACCTGGCCCAGTTCCACCCAATTTTCCTCTGCCGTCTGCCTCGGCGCGACGAGGCCCACGCGCAGGGGATAGGCCCCCGGCTCCAGGTCCGAGGGGACCACCAGGGCGTATTCCTCTACAACAATCCGCCCGTCCGGCGGCCGTACCTCCTGCGCGTAGCGCTCCAGGTTGCCCAGCCCCAGCGTGTGGCGTTCCAGCGCCTGCTCGCCCAGGGCGGTGGCCAGCATTCCCCGCGGTCGACCTAGAACCCGCCAGTACAGCGTCAACTGCAGGCAGCCGCCGGCCTCTACCCGATCCTGTGCCAGGTCATAGCCCTCCAAGCACAGCCCGTCCAATTCGACGCCCAGGGGGAACAGCGGCCGGGCCTCGTCCCGCACCAGGCGCGGTGGCTCCTCGCTCAGCCGGTACAGGACCAGCTCTTTACGCAGCCCGCCCCCTGTCTCTCCGCCGCTCTCCCCCAGCAGCAGCGGGATGTACCAGGCGTCCTGCGGCAGCATGCGCGGGTCCAGTTGGCCCGGTCCGCGCTGCTTTGCCCCCTGTATGGTCGTATAGATCGGCGCGCCCTGGAGTTCCTGCGGTCGCCCTCCTGGATTCTCCAGCGGCGGGATGTACACGTCGGGGCGCAGATCCAGCACCAGCGGGTAGTAGAACATGTCGTAGCCAAAGACGCCGCCCTGCCCCAGCAGCACGCTGCCCGGTGGCAGCAGGGCAAAGACGTTCTCGTAAAAGTCCTCCGCCGCCGTGTCCCCCGAGTGGTCGTTGACCCCGTAATTGCCCAGGATCTGGCTGGCCAGCGCCCCCAGCAGCAGCGGCAGTGCCAGCAGCCCCTTCAAGGCCGGAGGCAGCCAGCGCCTTTTCGCCCGGCCCGACCAGTTCCGCAGGTGGTCCAGCAGGCAGGCCAGGCCGTAGCCGATGACAATGAAGTAGAGAAAATGGGCCGGGATAAAGAACACGTCCAGGTCAAAGACGCGGTACTGCACAAAGAAAAAGACGTGCACCAGGTACATGCCCATCAACAGGTAGAAATGCCGCGTCCGCCGCCAGAGCAGTTCGACCCAGCCATAGAGGCCGAGTACGATGCCCCCCAGGCCGACGTTTTGCCGCAGCAGTTCCAGGTAGAGCACAATGCGCTCGGGGATCTCGGGTAGGCTGAAGGCGAATTTCATCTGTGGAAAGGCGCCCAGGGTATAGTTGTAAAAGCCCCGCCAGGTCGTGGGGCTGTTGCGCATCATCAGCGCGTCGGTCAGGTTGTCGGCTTTGAGGGGCAGCCAGAGGTACTGCAGGAGGCCCAGTCCAAAGGCCAGGGCCGCCCCCAGGATCAAGGCTGGCCGCCGCCAGATCAGCGGATAGACTAGCAATACAAAGAGACCATAGGCCGGCACAAAGCCCAGGTTGGACATGTGTGTGCCCACGCTCAACCCCAGGGCCAGGATCGCCAGCAGCAACAGCCAGTCGCTGCGGGTGTCGCCGGCCCGCCGCCGTTGAGCCCAGAGTAGGAAGGACAGCAGCGTACTCGCCACCAGCAGCATGTTGGTGGCATAGACCTCGGCGATCACGGCCTGGGACCAAAAGGCCCGCGACAAGGCAAAAAAGAGAGCCGTAAAGAGGGCGACTCCCCGATGTCGGGTCAGCAGGCGCATCAGGCCATAGAGCAGTGCCGCCGCTGCGGCCCCCAATACCGCCGACATCAGGTTGACGCGGTAGGCGACCGTGCCCAGGGGCAGCAGGCTGAAGAGCTTGCCCAGCCAGGTGTAGAGGGGATAGCCCGTCGAATGGGCCAGGCCCAGGGTGGCGCAGATGACGATTAACTCGTTGCCGTCCGGGCTGAGGTAGGACAGCCCAGGGGATAGGGTGGCCAAGTAGAATCCCAGGCTGGTGATGTAGGCCAGGCCGGCCAGGGCAAGGTCCCCCCAATACCCCGGCCATCCCTGCCGGGATGGATGCGGATGCTTCATGACAACGCTCCTTCTCCAAGGCGGCTGATCACAATACTAGCATAGCCGGCCCATGTGAAGGAAAGGTGAAGGCGGGATTAAGGAATCAGGTAGATGGCTGCAGCGGCAGCGTAAAGTGAAACTTGCTGCCCTGCCCCAATTGGCTCTCGACCCAGATGCGTCCCCCGTGGGCCTGCACCAGGCCCTGCACAATGTACAGTCCCAGGCCTGTGCCGCCGACCTTGCCCACCGCCGGGGTCTCTAAACGGCGGTAGCGCTGGAAAATCAGCTCAAAGTCCTGCGGATCAATGCCCACGCCGGTGTCGCCAACACAGATGTCCAGCATGTCCTCATCATGTTGGCTGACTTGGGCCTCGACCCAGACCAGGCCCCCAGGAGGGCTGTAGTTGACGGCATTGGACAGCAGGTTGATCAGGATACGTTCCAGCATGGTGGGGTCGGCCCAGAGGGGCGGGAGGTCGGCCGGCAGATCCTGTTTGAGCGTCAGGGCCTTTTCCATGGCGGCCGGCTGCACAATACAGATAGTCCGTCCCAGCACCTCCTCCAGTTCAATCCAACTGCAGTTCGGCCGAACCGGGCCTTCTTCCAGCCGGGCTGCCTCCAGGAGGTTCTCCACCAGGGACAGAATGCGTTCTCCGGCCGCGCGGATATCTCCCAGGTATTCCCGCTGCAGTGCCGAGAGCGTGCCGGCCTGCTCCCGCATCAAAAAGTCGGTAAAGCCGAGGATGGCCGTCAGCGGGGCGCGCATCTCGTGGTTGATCGTGGACAAAAAGTCCCGGCGCAGATTGTCAATTTCCTGCAGTTGTTGCACCGTGTCGCGCAGGTCGGCGTAGAGTATGGCCCTTTCGATGGCCCCAGAAACCTGGTTGCCAATGGCCTGCAGCGCCGAGAGATCCCTCTCGTCAAACTGACCGGCCTGCGACCCCTGTACATTCAAGACGCCAATGACCTTTCCTTTGCCCCGTAGCGGCACGGCCATCTCGGAACGCACCTGAGCGTCTTTGTCGTCCAGGGTGGAGCGAGGATCCAGGGTCACGTCGGACACCAACAAGGGCATGTCCTTCTGGACGACCCAGGAGAGGATCCCCTCTCCCTGGAGCGGTTTTTGTCGCTTGATCGGCGTCTCGGCTGGCAATGAGGGGTTGGCCGGCATCTGCCAGACGTTGATATGGTCACCCTCGATCCAGCCCAGGCAGGTCTGATAAGGATGAAGGGCTTCGTTCAGGCAGAGGAGGGTCTCTTCCAGCAGTTGGTCCAGGTCCACAAGCCCCAGTACGCGCTGATTGATGCGGTACAAGAGGTCCAACTGTTCGGCCTGGCGGCGTTCCTGCTCGTAAAAGCGGGCCCGCTCGAGGGCCAGCGATAGCTGACCGGCGAAAGAGAAGGCGATGGTGGCTTCCTCCCGGGTGTAGGTGTTGGCCTTGGCGGCTCCAAGCAGGAGCATCCCCAGGACCGTGTCCTTGGCCATGAGGGGTACCGCCACCCAAGAGCGCAGCGACTCGACCCCCTGCCAAAAATGCCAGCCTGCTGACTGACGTACATCCGGCAGGACAATGGCCCGGCGTTCGGCATAGACGCCGGCCCCCAGCGTGCCCGGTATCAGCCAGCCCTCTGGGTCCGGGCAATCGGCTCCCCGGCTCCTGGCTTGCTCCACCTCGCCTTCTCGGAACAGTACCAAAAAAGCGGCGTCGTAGGGCAGCAGGCGCTCCAGGTGCAGCAGCGCCTGATCCAGCAGGTCTGCAACCTGCTGGTTGGAGCCCAGGGCCACCGCGGCCTGACGCATCAGCTCCGCCAGGCGGTGCTGCTGCTGCTCCCTCTCGTACAGTCGGGCGTTCTGGAGGGCGATGGCCAGTTGGTTGGCCATCGCCGAGAGCAGGCGCAGGTCGTCACGGCCAAAGGCGTCCAGTCGGGTGCTTTCCAGGTCGATTACAGCGACGACCTGACTGCCGATCTTGACCGGGACGCAGATCTCGGAACGGATCTCGGGAACGGCCTTGGAGTAATGAGGATCTGTCAGCACGTTGCCGCTCAGGTAGGGCTCACCATTTTGGGCCACCCAACCGGTGATGCCCTCACCGATGGGGGTGGTAAAATCCCGCACCTGTTCGGGCACCCCGACGAAATCGGGATGCAGGCGCAGCAGGTTGGAGCGTTCGTCCATGACCAAAAACCCAAAGACCTCGAAGGAAAGCCTCCGCTGCAGGGCCGCCGTCGAGCGCCGCAGCACCTCGTCGAAATCCAGCGTTGAGGTCGCCGCCAGGGCGATTTCCTGCAGGAAACGAGCCTCGTCCAGGCGATGGCGGATTTCGTCCAGGATGCGCTGCTGTTCGATGGCCACGGCCGCCATATCGGCCATGGATTGGAGCAGCCAACGGGAGGATTCATCGGCCGGCAGGCCGTCCAGTTCAATGATGCCCAGTACGCCCTGCTCCGTCTTGAGCGGTATATTGGTCAACTGGGGGGGCAGCGGCAGGTAGCCCCGTTCCACCCGTGGGTCCGAGGCCGGATTGGGGATGAGCAGCATCTCCCCTTGATCCAGGAGGATCGAAAATGTGCCAAAAGAGGTGGGAATGCCTCCGGCCTGTTCCATGTCGGCCACTATGTCCTCTGGCAGGCCTTGCTGGGCCGCCAGGCGGAGGCGGCCACTCTGGCGATCCAAGAGCAGCAGGCAGCCCCGCTCTCCGCCGACTAGTTCTATGGACTCGTGCAGGATCAACTCTGAAATTTCTTCAATCCGCCCGGCCCGTTGTATGGCCGTGCCTACCCGAAGCAGTGTGGTCAGTTGACGCACTTGCTGGCCGGCCTGCTGCAGGGTGCGGGTGCGTTGCAAGGCTGTTGCCGCCTGTGTCGCCACCCGTTTGAGCAGCAAAATGTCCCCCTCAAGCAGTCCGCCGGGGTGGTGACTGCCCAGTTCCAGCAGCGCCAGGGCCTCATTGTCCAAAAACACCGGCACATAGAGCAGTTGAGCAAAGGGCTGAACGGACCGGGCCGGTATCTGGGGGGCGATCGGCCCCTCCGAGATGAGCAGGGCCTGTCCGTTTTGCAGTACTTGTCCAACCAGACCGTGGTTCAGGGGCACAGGGGGTTGTTCCGTAGACCCCTTGTATCCACGCGAGCTGCCGTGCAGGCGTAAACAGTGGCCCTGCGGGTCGAGCAATAGGATGCCACAGAGGGCCAGGTCCAGTTCGCGCCAGAGGATGCCTACAAGTTGATGCAGGAACTGATCCAGGTCCGGCGCTGCGGTGGCGGACATGGCCACCTCTTGCAGTAAACGCAGCTCTTTTAGCCGACGCTGGTTCTGTCGGTTCTCCAGCGTTCTTTCCAGGGCGAAGGCAATCTGCCCGCCCATTTGTTCCAACAGGGCTTGTTGCTCGCCCTTTAGAGGGATCTTGTTCTGGGCAAAGCCCAACAGCAGCAGCATGGGCGGCATCTCTTTGTGGGAGAGGGGTAGGAGCAGCGCGGCCTGCAAACCAAGTCGCTGAAAAAATTGCTGCAGTTCCCGCCGCTGGGGCTTTTGGATCTGCACAAGATGTCCCTGGGGAATCAGGGACAGCAGGGCTTGGCATTCCTCCTGGGAAGGGACCTTGTCCGGCGAGCGTTCGGCCGGATACAGCGCTGTCACTACGCATTGCCCTCGTTTGGACCCCAAGCGGATGATGGCACAGGCGTCCGCCGCAAAGGCCTGGGTCAGGGCAGAAACTGCCGTCTGCTCGATCTCTTGCTCATCCTGGGTGACGGCAAGGCGTATGGACAACCGCAGCAGTTGCTGGTATAACAGTTGCTCTCCCACAGCGATCCAATCCATTCAAGTACACACTTGCAAAAACGAACGTATCTTATTATACTCTTTTTTGAGGGCATTGTCTAGAAATAAAAAATTACGCTCTCTTGACAGTCACTGGTGCTTGTGCTATAGTGTGAGCGTTGTGTGCCGGCGACCCCGGCCCACCGGGAGGATGTGTCAATATGGACGATGGCTCTGAACGTGGCCAACAAAACCTGACCTGGAGGGGCATGGTGGGGACCGGTCCAGGGTTCCAGGGAGGTGTGATGGACGTTTAACTTCCTCCCCGATCGTTCCCCCTCTGTATGACCCCCTTCTTGTCAGGATATCATAGGCCTCGCTGATTGAACTCTCGCCCGAAAACAAGGATGTCAACCACAAAGGACAAAAAATTTCCCCTTGCTTCCCTTTGTCCTTTAGGGTCTTTTGATTCCGGTTCAGTTAGCTTGGGTTCTGACCAGCGGATTCTTGTGCATTGACCCAGATTTTTTTCCACGGCTCGGCCAGGTGCGGATGGGCCGGCTTTGCTCACAGGGCCTGCGCGCCGTCAGGCCTTGTCCTGCGCAGCGTTCGTTTGCCAGCAAGTGCCCCTGGCCGGCCAGGTTTTTCGCGGTTCTAGGTGGCCCGTGTGCGCATGTCGTCAGGCCACGTCGATGATCCCAGACCGGAGGTGCGGTGATGGAACAGACCATTGTACAGCAGGCCTTGGAGCAAATCTCGAATTACCTGGAGGACAATCGTTGGGACCAGGCGGTCTCGCTGCTAGAGTCGCTGCGCCCTCCTGATCAGGCCGATGTCTTTGAGGTGTTGCCCGAAGAACAGCAGCAGGCGTTGCTGCCCCGTCTGGAGCTGGAGGATTCGGCCGACATTCTGGAAGAGATGGACGACGAGGAAGCGGCGCATTTGGCGGCCCGGCTGCAGGCCGAGGCGCTGGCCGCCATCCTGGACGAGATGGAAGCGGACGAGGCCGCCGACCTGCTCGGCGATCTACCCTCGGACCTGGTCAAGGGCATTCTCGCCCGCATGAAGGACGCCGAGTTGGTGCGGCCCCTGCTGATCCACCCCGATGAAAGCGCCGGCGGCCTGATGACCTCCGAGTTTCCGGCCCTGCGCGAGAAACAGACCGTGGCCGAGGCCCTGGCCTGCCTGCGAGCCTGGGCCCCTGAGGAGGACCCCGGTTCGCAGCGCTCCTACTATATCTATGTGGTCGACCGCGAACAGCGCCTGCGCGGGGTGGTCTCGCTGCTGCGCCTCCTGGCCACCGACCCCTGGAAACGGGTCAAGGATGTGATGGACCGCGACATCATGTCGGTACAGGCCGGGGCCGACCAGGAAGAGTGCGCCCAATTGCTGGCCCGCTACGATCTGCTTTCCCTGCCGGTGGTGAACGGGGAGCACCGCCTGATCGGGATCATTACCGCCGATGACCTGGTGGATGTCCTGCAGAACGAGGCCACCGAGGACATTCAGCGCTTGGGCGGTGCCGAGCCGCTGTCCCGCCCCTACCTGAGCACGGGCATTTGGCAGATGACCCGCAAGCGCATCGGCTGGCTGCTGCTGTTGTTCATCACGGCGACCCTGACCGGTGAGGTCATGCGCCTTTTCGAGCACGAGTTGGCCGCTGTGGTGGCCCTGACCTATTTTATCCCCCTGCTGATTGGCACGGGCGGCAACGCCGGCTCGCAGACCACCAACCTGGTCATCCGCGCCCTGGCAGTAGGGGACGTCCGCCTGCGCGACTTTTTGCGCGTGTTTTGGCACGAAATCCGCACGGGTCTGTTTCTGGGCCTGTGTATGGGGGGAGTGGCCTACCTGCGCGCTTCCACCTGGGTGCAGGACCCCTGGATTGCCCTGACCGTGGCCTTGAGCATCGTCGTGATCGTGCTCTGGTCGACCTCGGTGGGTTCCCTGCTGCCCATGCTCGCCGAGCGGCTGCACATCGATCCCACGGTTGTCTCGGGGCCGGCGATGAGCACGCTGGTGGATGCGGCCGGCCTGTTCATCTATCTGAGCATTGCCAAGGTCGTCCTGGGGGTTTGATCTATATGGACTAGGTCTCTGTTGCCTGGGCCAGGCGCGAGATCTGGCGCCGCAGCCGCAGCGTCGTCCAGGGGGCCAGGGGCGGGGCCAGCAGTTGGCGCAGGGCGTCCAGGGGAACCTGGCGCAGCTGCTGCACGGCCCGCCGCCGCCGCCGCAGGGCGGGCAGCAGGCGCAGCGCGGCCCCACGGCCGCGCCAGATCTCCCAGTCCCGTGCCAGTAGGCCATAGCCGCAGGCGGCCAGGTCGTATGCCAGGATCAGGGGGGCATAGCGCAGCCAGAGGCCGGCCGGCAGGTTCAAAAAGAGCACCAACCAACGATTGCGGGCCAGTTGGAAGGATTTAAAGGGGGAGCCCTGCCCGGCGCTGGCCGAATAGACGTGCCGGACGACCGCAGAGGGCGCCAGTTGGCAGCGCCAGCCCGCCAGCCGCCCGCGCCAGGCCAGGTCGACGTCCTCCAGGTAGAAAAAGTAGGCCGGCTCAAAGGCGCCCACCTGCTCCAGCATGGCCCGGCGGTAGAGCGCGGCCCCGCCGCTGGGGCCAAAGACCTCCCTTGGCTCCGATGGCAGTTCCCGGCGGGGCCGGCCGGCCATTTCGTCCAGGGCCACCCCGTCCCGCTGCATGCGAATGCCCGCCGAGGCGATCGTGTCGGGCCGGTGGGCAAAGACCAGCACCCCCGCCACCATGCCGATGCGCTCGTCCGCCCGCGCGGCCTCCAGCAGTCCCGCCAGGAAACCCGGCTCGGCCTCGGTGTCGTTGTTCAGCAGGACCGCAAATTCCCCCCGCGCCGCGGCCAGGCCGACATTGTTCCCCTCGGCAAAGCCCAGGTTGCGCTCGTTGACCCGCAGGCGGACGCCGGGGTAGTGCTGCGCCACCCATTCCGGCGAGCCGTCGCTGGAGGCATTGTCCACTAGAATGATCTCAAAATCGGCAAAGGTCTGCTGCTGCAGGGATTGCAGGCAGGGACCGAGGAGGTGCCGGCCATTCCAATTGACGATAATGACCGAGCAGGTGGGCCTGTCCGTCACTGCGCCGGCCCCTGCGCCAGGCGCTCCATGATCGCGGCGACGTGGGCGACGCCCCGTTCCAGGTCGACCAGGCGCACGTTCTCGTCAGCGCCGTGCACATTGTCCTCCAGGTGGCCCACGCCCAGGCTGACCACGGGCAGGCCCAAATCCTGGCCAAAGAGGTACATCGGCCCGGAACCGCCGGAGGTGGGAAAGATGGCCGGCCGCGGATGAAATACCGTCCGGGTGGCCTCGACCACCGCCTGGACAAAGGGATGCTCCAATGGGGTGCGGAAAGGCCTCAGCGCCGGCCCCAGGGGGCGCACCACGATGTCGGCAAAGTCCTGCTCTTCCAGGTGCCGACGCAGCAGGTCCAGTATCTCCTCCGGCTGCTGGTCGGGCACCAGGCGAAAGTCCAGGTGGGCGCGGGCCACGTTCGGGAGGGCCGTGTGGATGTGTTCGACCTGCCCGCTCTGAAAGCTATCCAGGTTGCAGCTCGGCGCGTAGAAATGGGCCAGCAGGAACATTGCGCCGGACAGGCCGGCCAGAAAGCCCGGCACCTGCCAGGCCTCCAGCAGGGCCTCTTGGTCAAAGGGGAGTTCCTGCACCTGCCGGATGTCCTCTCGGCTGGGGCCGTCCACGGTGTCGTAAAAGCCCTCGATGAGGATGTCCTCGTCCGGGCTCTTGAGCGAGCTGATCGCCCAGAGCAGCCGCCAGGCCGGGTTGGGCGCCACCGTGCCCCAGGAGGAGTGCAGGGCCTGGGCGGTGCCCCGGGCCTCCAGTTCCACATAGAGGACGCCCTTCATGCCCAAGTAGAGGAGGGGCCGCGCCTGGGCGCCTACCCCGCCGGCCTCCCAGATACAGCCGTCCGCCTGAAAGAGCGGGCCGTGCTCTTGCAGCAGGGCGGGCAGATGCGGGCTGCCGATCTCCTCCTCGCCCTCGACCACAAAGCGCACCCCCAGGGGCAGTTCCCCATAGAGTTCGCGCCAGGCCCGCAGCGCCCACAGGCGGGCCACCAATGCGCCCTTGTTGTCCACCGCGCCCCGGGCGTAGAGGCGGCGGCCGTGCTGGCGCGGCTCAAAGGGCGGAAAGCGCCAGGCGTCCTCGTCCCCCGGCGGCTGTACGTCATAGTGGTTATAAAAAAGGACCGTCGGACGCCCAGGGCGCAACCGCTGGGCCTGGATCACGGTTGGACCGCCGGATTCCAGCCGGCGCACGGATAGGCCGCAGTCCTCCAAGGACCGGGCCACCCAGGCGGCAGCGTCGTTCAGTCCCTGCGGTTGGCCGGCCATGCTGGGCAGCGCACAGAACTCGCTCAGGTCCCGCACCATGTCGGCCATGTGTTCCTTGGCGTAGGTTCG
>JAFGKG010000219.1 GCA_016928715.1 Chloroflexia bacterium | reverse complement strand
CGGCTACACCCCCTACGTCGTGGCCGGCGTCTGGGTAGGCAACAATAACAACGAGCCTATGACCCTGAACTGCGCGCCCCGCAGCCTGGCCCGGGTCGGTATGCCCAGCTCCCGCACGGCCGGCCGCGTCTGGCGCTATTTTATGGAGAACCTGTTCAATGCCGAGGACAACCTGCTGACCTACTTTGACGACGAAACCGCCGCGGCCATGTTTGGCCAGGGCCAGCTCAGGTACGCCCACTATGACGGCGAATCCTGGCAGATCGAGACGGTGGACCAGGAGGGATGGGTCGGCGCCCACACATCCCTGGCCCTGGACCGCACCGGCTATCCCCATATCAGCTACTGCAGCTATGGCCAGTTTAGCGAGTCCTGCACCACCCTCAAATACGCCCACTATGACGGGGCCTCATGGCAGATCGAGACGGTGGACGAGGCCAACACCGGGGCCTATAGCTCGCTGGCCCTGGACCGCGGCGGCCATCCCCACATCAGCTATTACAGCGAGCCCGATGCCGAACTCTTTTACGCTACCCACGACGGGTCCCGCTGGCAGATCACCCGTCTGGATCAGGATTTGGGCCAGGACGGCGGCTATACCGCACTGGCCCTCGACCGGCGCGGCCGGCCTCATATCAGCTATTACGATGGCATGAGCCGCTCCATCAAGTATGCCTCCCTGTCGGGATCGGACTGGAAGATCGAGACGATCGAGGAGGGGGTCCCCCACGGCGCTCTCAGCATGGACACTTCCCTGGCCCTGGACCGGGTGGATCAACCCCACGTCGCCTACCCCGACGTAGCTCACGGTCAGCTCAAACACGCCTACCGCAGCGGCCCGGTCTGGCGCGTGGAGGTGGTGGACAGCAGCGAGCGGTTGGGGGACTACGCGGCCATGGTGCTGGACCAAGAGGACCAGCCCCACATCAGCTACTGTCTCTACGATCCCGACCTGCAGGCCTGCACGACCCTCAAGTACGCCCACTACAACCGTGAGGAGCAAGGCTGGCAGATCGAGATAATCGAGGAGGGGGCCGAGGTGGGCGACTATAACCGGATCGCCCTCGATGACGAGGACCGGCCCCATATCAGCTACTACGACACCGACTACCAGGATCTCAAGTACACCTACGGTAGCGACTCTGGTTGGCGGACCCAGTGGCTCGACGAAGAGGATTGGATGGGACGCTACAGTTCGATCCAGTTGGATGCCCAGGGCCGGCCGCACATCAGCTATCTGGGGGCCCCCGAACCGGACCTGCGCGATATCCTCCGTGACGAGGAGGGCAAATTGCAGTACGACTTTGACCGCCCCTCCGGTGTCGTCAATGTGGAGGTCTGCGCTCTCTCGGGCAAACTGCCCGGCCCGCACTGCCCGGTCACCAGCGAGGTGTTCGTGGAGGGCAACCAGCCCAGGGAGACCTGTAGCATCCACAAGGCGCTCACGGTCGTGCAGGTCCCGGGCAGCGATCCCCCGCAGTACTGCCTGCCCGCCCCCGGCGTGGTCTATCCGCCGGAACTATTCCAGGAGGTGGTCTTTACGGACCTGCACAGCGTGGCCCGCATCGAAGAGATCGCCGGGCTGGAGGAATGGATGGTCGAGGTCGGCCTCCCCCGAGTGCCGACCGACTACTGTCCGGCCGAGTGGGGGACCGTGCCCGGAGGGCCGGGCCAGCCCCCCGATAATCGTTGGGCCGGCCTGATGCGTGAGATCAGCATTCCCTGGAGATACCAAGGCATCGACGGCCCCATTGAGATCCGCGGTTCGGCCAACCTGGTCTCCTCCCGTCCCCAGGACCAGTTCGCCGGCTATCGCCTGGAATGGGGACTCAAGATCCTGGCCACCTGGCCCACCGAGTGGAACCTGATCTACGAATCCAACGTGCCGGTTCAAAACGGCGTCCTGGCCTACTGGGACCCCGGCAATCTGCCCGACGGCAGCTATGCCCTACGCCTGACCGTGCTGACCAAGGAGGGCCGGCCCAAGTTTGACGGCGACGCGCCCGGCCATACCTACAGGCCCTTCTACATCGACCGCGGCGGTATCTTTGCTCGCATCATCGAACCCCTGCCGGGCAGCCTCTTGACCCGCAGCAAAACGACCATCGCTGTCAAGGTGGAGGGCGTAGCCCCGGCCCGCCGGGTGGACTTTTTCTACGACGGCATCTTTATCGGTACCGCCGTGACTAATACGGTCATGCCCCTCTCGGAGCGCGTCTATACCATTACCTGGCCCGTGCGCCCCGGTGAGCACGACCTGACGGTGGAAGTAGTCAATACCGCCGGCCGCAAGACCTCCAGCCAGCCGGTCCTGGTCTTTGGCCAGCCTCCCCAGGGGGCCTTGCCCCAGCAGCCGGCCCGCGTCGTGGCCGTACAGCCCTCCCCCGCGCTCCCGCCGAGGGACGTTCGCAGATCTCCACGCTGACGCTAGGGGGCGCCCCGTCGGGCGCCCCCTTTTGTTGTGCCACCGCTTGCCCACAGGGAGCTGGGCGCCCAAGTCCTTGGAGAAGAACCATGAAACGAGCCTTGAGCCTATGCCTGCTCTTGCTGCTGCCCCTGCTTTCCTGTGGGGGCGAACCCTCCCCCACCGTCCCCCGCCGCACCCGCCCGCCCACCCAGACGGCCTTTCCCGGCCAGGGCGAGCAGGGGCAGTGCGGCGATGGCCTCTGCGAGGGCCCGGAGAACCCCAGCAACTGCCCCGCCGACTGTCCCCCACCTGAGATCACATCGGGCACGAGCCCGGCCTCGCCGGCCGTGGCTGCCGAATGGACCCTCAGCCTGGCGCAAGCCCCGGACGCTGCCCCCATCCGGCCGCTGATCGGGGTGAACGCCGGCCCCCTACCGGCCGGCGAGGCCGGCAAGGCCGACCTGACCGCCGCCTACCAACAGATCGGCGTCAACCTGGTCCGCACCCACGACTACTATGGCCCCCTGGATATGGCCGTGCTCTACCCCGACCGCAGCGCCGATCCGGCCGACCCCCGTTCCTACGATTTCGCCGAAAGCGACCGCGTCTTTACCTCCATCCTGGCCGGCGGGTTCGAACCCTACCTGCGCCTGGGCGATTCCTGGAGCAACGCCACGCCGCCCCGGACGCCCCAGGAGCGGGCCAATTGGGTCCGCGCCGCCGTGGAGGTGCTGCGCCACTACCGCCAGGGACAGTGGGATGGCTTTGAGAGCGACTTTCGCTACGTCGAGATTTGGAACGAGCCCGATCACCCTCAGTTCTGGCCCGAGCCGCGCACCCAACAAGAGTTCTTGCAGCTCTTTGCCGAAACCGCCCAGGCCCTGCGGCAGGCCTTTCCCGAGATGCAGGTCGGCGGGCCCGGCTTTACCCCGGCCGGGGCGCTGACCGCCCAGGGCAACCGCTACGTCTATGATTTCCTGGATTGCCTGCGGGCCGAGGGCACGCCGCTGGATTTCCTGTCCTGGCACATGTATGCCAACGATCCGGATTCCTTTGCCCAGGCGGCCGCTTTTTACCGCCAGGCCCTGGACGAACATGGATATGAGGGTACGGCCCTGCACATCAGCGAGTGGAATACGGGCCTCAAGGACGGCATGTCCAACGAGGAACAAGCCGCCCTGCGCCTGGGAGGAAAGGGCACGGCCATTTTGACGGCGGCCTGGATCAGCCTGCAGCAGCAGGGCGTCGCGGAGTCGCTGTTCTATCGAGGCAACGATTCCTCCGCCGAAATGGCCACCTGGTACGGACTCTTTTACGCCGACGGCCGGCCCAAGCGTATCGCCCTGGCCTTTTCCCTCTGGTCCGAGCTGGCCGCCCATCCCCAGCGCCTGCAATGGCAGGCCCGCTCCGTGGAGGGCGCGGCGCCGCTCTGGCTGCTGGCCGGCCAGGACAGGGCCGGCGAGATCGCCCTGCTGCTGGCCAACCCCAACGATGAGGCCACGAGCTGGCACCTGGCCTCGCTCGACGGCCAAGAGCCGGCGGTGGGGGCTCTGCGCATCTACCAGGTGGGCGATGCCGGCGAGGAGATCGAGACGCTGCCCGCCACCGGACCGACCGTCGAGATCGGCGCCTATACCGTGCAGTTGCTGCTGGCGACGCGGTAGAGTTTTCCCCACTTGACAAATTTACCTCCAACAGGGTACAATCCTCTAAACAGGAGGATGAAACCACCATGTACCAACTTTTTGGCCTGAGCAGTTACCTGCCCTACCCCCTGGCGGTCCAGTTGCTGCGCGATCCGGAACAGCCCCTTATGGGCCAGAGCACGCGCTTTGACGCCGTGACCCTCTTTGCCGATATGGCCGGCTTTACCCCCCTTTCCGAGGCCCTGGGCCAGATTGGCCCGGAGGGGACCGAGGAACTCACCCGCATTCTCAACGGCCGCTTTAACCCCATGATCGAAGAGATCCACCGCTGGGGCGGGGTCGTGGGCAAGTTCGCGGGCGACGCCATGACCGTGCATTTTCCCGGCCCGCTGGCGGAACTGCGGTCGCTGGCCTGCGCCCTGGCCCTGCAGGAACAGGTCCGCCATACCGCCCAGCTCCAGACCTCGGCCGGCCCCTTTACAGTGCAGATGAGGCTGGGATTGGCGGCCGGGTCTATCCTGCGCACGGTAACGGGCACCGCACAGCGCAGCGAGTTTATCTTTGCCGGGCCATCCCTCGTCGAGGCGACTATAGCCGAGTCCTTTGCCGCCCCCGGCGAGATCGTCCTGCATCCCAGCCTGCTGGCGCGCCTCTCCGCCGAACAGGTCGACTTTCTCCCCCTGGACCATGGCTACGCCCGCCTGCGGGGACTGCGCCTGCCAGTGCAGCCCCGGCCGCACCCGTCGCTGCCGCAGACCCCCGACCCCGAGCGGGCCATCCAGGCCCTGCGGCCGTTCCTGCCCGACCAGGTCTACGAGCGCCTGCTTTCCAATCAGGAGGCATTTGTCAACGAGCACCGCCGCACCACTATTATCTTTATCGGTTTTGAGGGTCTGGATTTCGCCGCGCCCACGGCGGCCGAGCAGTTGGGCCTCTATGTGACGCGGGTTTTCGAGACCGCCGCTCGTTTCGATGGTTTTGCCTGCCGGGTGGACATGGGGGACAAGGGCAGCCGGGCCATGATCTTTTTCGGCGCCCCGACCGCCCACGAGGACGACGAGGAACGGGCCCTGCTCTGCGCCCTGGCCCTGCAGCAGTTGGTAGGTACGGGCGGGGTGACCGGCCAGCGCATCGGCATCAACACGGGGCGCGTTTTCGTGGGCCATGTGGGCTCTCCCCGCCGGCAGGAGTACACCACCATTGGCGATGCCGTCAACCTGACCTCCCGCTTGATGGAAGCCGCCCGGCCCGGGCAGATACTGGTGGGCGAGAATACCTATCTGGGCGCGGCCGAGGGCTTTTCCTGGAACGCCCTGCCGCCGCTCAAGGTCAAGGGCAAGGCGGAGCCTGCCGCCGTGCGTGAGCTGGCCGAGTGCCTCTCCTGCCAGTCCCTGAGGCTGCAGGAACCCGCCTACAATCTGCCCATGGTGGGCCGCCAGGAGGAACTGGGCCACATGGAGGCCCTGCTGGCGCGCATTCGCGAGACCGGGCGCGGGCACGTGGTCGGCATTACGGCCGAGGCCGGCCTGGGCAAAAGCCGCCTGAGCGCTGCCGTGATCGGGCGGGCCCTGACGATGGGCTTTGTGGGCTATGGCGGCAACGGCGTCAGCCACGGGACGACCACGCCCTACCTGGCCTGGCGCCCCCTGTTGCGGGGGCTGCTGGAATTGGAGGAGGGCTGGCCCCTGGAACGTCAGATCGAGGTGGCCCGCCAGCACCTGGCCGAGGTCCACCCGGACCTGCCCCAACGCCTGCCGCTTTTGGGGGACCTGCTGGGCCTGGATATAGCGGATAACGAGCTGACCGCCAGCTTTGACGCCGAACTGCGCCACCAGAGCCTCTTTGCCCTGGTCTCTGACCTGCTGCGCCAGCGGGCCCAGTCCGAGCCCCTCTTGTTGGTGCTGGAGGACGCCCATTGGCTGGACGATCTCTCCCGCGAACTGACCGTTCACGTGGGCTGGCAGGTGGCCGATCTGCCCGTTCTCCTGCTGACCGTCTACCGTCCTCCCGAGTTGGCCAGTCGGCCGGCCCTGTGGACCAACCCGCCGGAGCACCTGGACGAGCTTCAACTGGGCCCCTTTTCGGTGCAGGAGAGCGCCGAGTTGATCCGGCTCAAATTGGCCGGCCGCGCCCTGCCCGCTGCCCTCGTGGAACAAATTGGGCAGCGCGCCCAGGGCAACCCCTTTTTCGTGGACGAATTTATCAACCTGCTGCTGGAACAGGACCTGGACCTGGATAACCCCCGCGCGCTGGCCGCCGTACGGGTGCCCGACTCGCTGCAGACCCTCATCGTCAGCCGCCTGGATCAACTGGTCGAGAACGAGCGCATGACCGTGCGGGTGGCCAGCGTGATCGGCCGGCTCTTTCGCTCCCGCTGGCTGCTGGCCATCTATCCCGGCTCGATCCGGGAGGAATTACTGCAGCGCGACCTGGAGCGCCTGAGTTCCCTCGACCTGATCATGCTGGACAAGGCTGATCCCGAGTTGGAATATCTCTTCAAGCACACCCTGACCCAGGAGGTGGCCTACAGCACGCTCTCCTTCTCCAATCGACGCATGCTGCACTACCGAGTGGCGGACTATATCGAGCAGGCCTACGGCGGCGACCTGGGCCCCTGGTATGGCATCCTGGCCTATCACTACCGCCGGGCCCGGCAGGCGCAAAAAGAGTTTGAATACGTCGCCCTGGCCGGCCGGCAGGCGGCCCGGCAATCGGCCCACCGTCAGGCGGTCGAGTTCTACAGCCGCGGCCTGGAACTCTTGCCCCAGCTCGAAGGGGAGCCGCCCTGGCAGCGCGAGCAGCGCTACAACCTGTTGATCGGGCGCGAGCAGGCCTACGCCATGCTGGGCGACCGCGAGGCCCAAAAGGCCGACCTGCAGCACTTGCAGGAACTGGTGCGAGAATGGCCCGAGGAGGGTCGGCAGGCCGAGGTGGCCCTGACCCACGCCTCCTACCACGAGGCCATCAGCGACTTTTCGGCGGCCCTGGCGGCGGCCGACCGGGCCGTAGAGTGCGCCGAGCGGGCCGCCGACCTATCCCAAAAGGTCCAGGGCCTGATCTCGGGGGCGCGGGCGCTCTGGCGGCAGGGCCAGTTCGAGCCGGCCCGCCGGCGCCTGCAGCAGAGCCTGTCCCTGGCCCGCAAAGAGGGCGATCGGGCAGGCGAGGCCACCAGCCTGCACAACCTGGGCACGGTCCTCTATTTCCTGGGCGACCACGCCGGGGCGCGGGAGCAGTTGGAGCGCGCCCTGGCTATTCGCCGCGACCTGGGCGACCAGCGCAGCGCCGCCATGAGCCTCAACAACCTGGCCGGCGTGCACCACGCCCTGGGCGATCTAGGCCAGGTCAAGGCCTTTAGCGAGGAGGTCCTGCAGGTCTATCGGACCATCGGCGACCGCCGCAACGAGATCCAGGCCCTGAGCAACCTGGGCAACGTCTACCGCGACCTGGGCGAGTTGGAGCGAGCCCTGGAATACTATGAGCGCGCCCTGAACCTGTTCCTGGGCATCGGCGACCGCCGCGGGCAGGCCCTGACGGCGGAGAACATGGGCTTGGTCCTGCACGACCTGGGCGATGCCCGATCCGCCCGTGACTGCTGCCAGCAGGCCCTCGATATCTATCGGGACATTGGCGCGCGGGAGGGCGAGGGCTACAGCTTGACCTACCTGGCCCTGACCCTGGAGGGACTGGACGAACAGGAGGCCGCCGCGCGGGCCTACGAACAAGCCCTGAAGCTGCGCCGCGAGATCGGCCAGGATGCACCGGCCGTCGACGACCTGGCCGGCCTGGCCCGGGTGTACTGGAAGCAAGGCCGCCTCGAGGAGGCCCGCGCCCACATCGAGGAGGCCCTGGACTGGATCGAGCAGAACGGCGTGTCCGGGATCGACTATCCCCTGCGGGTCTATTTGACAGGGGCGGACATCTGGACCGCCCTGGGCCAGGCCGAACGGGCCCGCGCCGCCCTGCGGGCCGGTCACGAACTGCTCCAGGAGCGCGCCGGCCGCATCAGCGATCCGGCTTCTCGACAAAACTTTTTGCAGAATATCTCCCTGCACCGGCAGATACAAGAGCGCTTTGCCCAAAAAAATGCCCCTTGACTGCCTTTAAAAGTTCACGCCGCATTAGTTTCTCGACGATTCACTCTTTGCGAATTGAAGCAAGCTTTTGACCACAAAGGACACCAATGGACATAAATTTCTTCTTTGTGCCCTTGGTGTCCCTTGTGGTTTCCATGTCGGTTAGCGCCGCTCAGGGCTCCCGCCGCAGGCCGAACAGGGCTCTCTCGCATTTCGGGGGGCTCGCCACGACCGGCGTGGTGGGCCAATAACCATCCGGCACGCTTAAATAGAGGTCGTAATCACCGCAAGCCGCTCCGGGGTGAAAGGCTATGATCATGCCCTCCGCATTCGTGACGTATCGTCCCCACAGTTCGCCGCTCGAGGGGTAGACGATTTGGATGACGACGCCGGCCATGGCCGGCTCGTTCGGCCCCGGTTGACCATCCCCGTTCAGATCCTCCCAGACGTACGCTGTAGAGCCCGCATCGCCGCTGCAAGCGCTCAGCAGGCATAATAAAAGGCCGCCGACGATCAAGAGCCGTCCCTTGGACATGGGTTCCCCCTATTCCACCCTCTCATTGTGTGGGCTGTACTAGCCTGACACTTTGCTGGCGATAGACCTCGTCATTTCGAGCGCAGGCGGCAAAACCGCCAACCTCACGTCATTCCGAGCGGAGTGCCGCGTAGCGGCACGTAGTCAAGGAATCGGTTAGAGTTCCAGGCGATTCCTCGACTGCGCTCGGAATGACGTGATTTGATCGGCCAAACGAATTGAATTCCCCCTCGTTCACAAAACTGTCAGGTAGCTAGGGCTGTAAGGCCATGTTGGGCGCAGGCCACCCTCTTTTTCGATTGTACCGCAATCGGCGGCCCAAGTCAACGGTTCTGGAAAAGGCTTGCATTGGGCTGGCGACTATGGTACTATGTTTTGGTAGGATTCGACATTTCTAAAGGCCACCGATTGCCCAAAAGTATGGTAGGCCGAGCACGTAAGGAGTGCCCATGGGAACCTGGCTGCGAGATCTGTTTACCGCCCCCACCTTTGCCGACGAGGACAAGACGCGGGCCGCACGGCTGCTGCATACCACCCTGATCGTCTTTACCGCCATTGCCGGAGCGCTGTCGCTGCTGCTCCTGTTCCTGTACGGTTGGCCCGATAATGGCGACGAAGCCTTTACCGTGCTCAGCGGCCTGCTGATGACCGCCTTGAGCGTCTGGTTCCTATTTTTAGCCCGGCGCGGCCACACCCGCCTGGCGGCCTTCCTGCTCATCCTACTGCTCTGGGGGGTCATTAGCGCCTGGAGCGTCCTCTTCTCCGGCCTCAGCGGTGAGAACTCGATGCTGATCTACCCCTTTCTGATTGCCCTGGCCGGGCTGCTCATCGGGGAGGGCGCTGCGATCGGCGTGACGGGACTGGCGGTCCTGGGAGTGCTGGCGGCGTACACCGCCGAGGTCACCGGCTTTGTCGTTCCCACAGCGCCCCAGGCCGATGTGGTGGACCTGATCATGGCGATTCCCATCCTCCTACTCACAGGCCTGCTGCTGCGCCACGCCGTGCGCAGCAATCGTCAGGGATTTACCCAGACCCGGCAGCGGGAACAGGAACTGCGGGAGAGCAACCAACTTTTGGACAAAACGCGGACGGTCTTGGCGGAGCGGGCCGAGCAACTGCAGGGGGTTGTGCAAGCGTGCGTCGCCTGCATGGACAAGGTGGCCCAGGGCAACCTGGCCGCCCGGGTGGAGGTCGCGCAGTCGGACGGCGACGACCCTCTGGCCATCCTGGGGCAGCGCCTGAACGAAACGATCGCCAGCCTGCAGCGCATGACGGCCCGACTACGCCACACCGCGGGCAACCTGGCCTCTGCCGCGGCCGAGATACTGACCACCGCCAGCCAGCAGGCCAGCGGGGCCATGGAGCAGTCCGCGGCCATCCAGCAGGCCTCTACGACGATCGAGCAGGTACGGGCGGTGGCCGAGCGGTCCACCCAACGGGCCCAGCAAGTGGCCGGGATGGCCCGGCGCACGGCCGACGTCTCGCAGGGCGGCCTCCAGGCGGTCAGCGAGGCCACGGCCGGGATCCAGGACGTCCGCACCCGGGTCGAGACGATCGAGCAGACCGTCCGGGCACTCTCTGAACAGGCCCAGGCCATCGAGCGGATCATCAGCACGGTCAACGAGATCGCCGCCCAATCCAACATGCTGGCCCTCAACGCGGCGGTGGAGGCGGCCCGGGCCGGCGCGGCCGGCCGGGGCTTTGCCGTCGTAGCGGAGGAGGTGCGCTCCCTGGCCGAGCAGTCCCAACAGGCGACGGAGCAGGTGCAGCAGATCCTGCTCGACATCCAGGGCGGCATCGGCACGGCCGTGCTGGCCACAGAGGAGGGTATGGAGGGCGCGGACCTGGGCGTGCGCCTGGCCGGGGAGGCCGGCCGGACCATCGAGGATCTAGCGGAAAGCGTGGTCAATTCGACCGAATCGGCAGCCCAGATCGTCGTTGCTGCGGAGCAGCAATTGAACGGGATGGACCTGCTAGCGCAGGCCATGCAGAGTATGCAGCAGGTAACCAAACAGACGCTGGACAGCGCCGGCCAGTCCGAGCGGTCGGCGGGCGAACTGCACCGGCTGGCCGGAGAGTTGGGCCAATTGGTGGAGCAGTACCGGCTCGATTGAGTTCTCCCTATAATCTCCGCGCAAAGCGCTGCCACAGGCGGCGCAATTCCCCTCGATCCAGGCTGTAGGGCCGGCCCATGTCTGGGGCAAGTGCGGCTTCCGGCACTGCGTCCGGCGTCACGGCGGTTTCCACAACCAGCGGAGGCACAGCCGCCACCCGCCCCTGCGAGCGGCGCAGCAGCAGTACCAGACCCAACAGCAGTCCCAGCGCCCCCGCGCCGGCCAGCAGCAGCGGCAGTGTGGGGCGATTTTCCCCATCCCCACTGCCCACCGTCGACAGGGGCGTGGGCGACAGCGCCGGGGAGGGTGAGGGCACGGCGGTGGTCGGGACCGGCGCGGTGTCCGTGGCAGTAGGTGGGGCAGTGTCCGTGGGCCGGGGCGTGGGCGTGGGGGTGCGCGTGGGCGTGGGGGTGCGTGTGGGCGTGGGGGTGCGCGTGGGCGAAAGCACGGCGGTGGCAGTGGCGCTGGGCGCGGCCGGCGGCGCGCTGGGCGGGAGGGCCGTCGCGGGCGGGCAGGTAGGCGCAGCGGTGGGAGGGACGGGCTCTGTGGGCGTAGCGGTGGCCGCCGGCCGGCGGGTGGGAGGTGGGGCGGCCGTTGATGCGGCTGTGGGCGGCGGGGGCGTGGCTGTGGACAGCGGGGGCGCGGCCGTGGACGGCGGGGTGGGCAGCACGATGGCCGTGGGCAGCGCCGTGGGCGGCGCCGGGGTCACGGTGGGAAAGGGCGTCTTGGTCACGGTGGGAAAGGGCGTCTTGGTCACGGTGGGAAAGGGCGTCTTGGTCGGCGGGATCTGGCCGGCCCGGGCCGGCCCCCCTCCCCCCATCAACAGCCCCAACAGCGCCAACAACGGCAGCAGCGTCCTACGCAATTTCATCGCCCACCACCTTTCCATTGTCCGTCGGAGCGGCGGCCGGCCGCCCTCTGCTATTTCTACCCCCGCGGCCGCATGCGGCGGGGGCTTGGCGTTTCAGGGCTCGACCTCCACCGCGCCGATAAAGAGGTCGCCATACCCGGCACCATCTCGATCAGGCGGGGCCGTTCGGCTTTGTCTTTTAACAAGCGCCGCAAAGTACTCCAGCCGTCCGTAATTCTTGGCCAAGATGGCTAGATTCCGCCGCACCAGGATAACCCGGCGGGTGCGGCGGTCCAGCAGCAGCGGACAGCCGCGCAGCCTTTCTTCCTCCCAATCGCCCCCTACTGTACGACAAGTAGGCCAAAAAGTCAACCAGATCAAAGGTTCTTCCCATTTCTTCTCGCCCCTGTCTTTCATCCGCAGCAAACGTTCAACCGTCCATCCGGCCTGGCGCGACAATGTGCCAACGTGTCCACGTTCCAACGCACGAACGCGCTAATGTCTTGCCATCCGCTACCCAACAGCGCTCGGTTCGCCAGAAATGTGGTATAATTGACCTAGGAAAAGCACCTGGCCTTATCCCCGCCAGGGATCATCCCATCAGACAAGGAGGTCACCATGTCCGGACCACGCGTCGTCCGCGCCCCCCGGGGGGGCAAAATCTCGTGCCGGGGCTGGGCCCAAGAGGCCGCCCTGCGCATGCTCATGAACAATCTCGACCCCCAAGTAGCCGAGGATCCCGACCAGCTCATCGTCTACGGAGGCACCGGCAAGGCGGCCCGCAACTGGGACTGCTTTGACGCCATCGTACGCTGCCTGCGCGAACTGGGGGACGACGAAACGCTCTGCGTCCAGTCGGGCAAACCGGTCGGCGTCTTTAAAACGACGCCCGAGGCCCCGCGGGTGCTCATTGCCAACTCGGTGCTGGTGCCGGCCTGGGCCAACTGGGAGCACTTTTGGGAGCTGGAGGCCAAGGGTCTGATCATGTACGGCCAGATGACGGCCGGAAGCTGGATCTATATCGGCACCCAGGGCATTCTCCAGGGCACATACGAGACCCTGGCCGAACTGGCCCGCCAGCACTTTGGCGGCACCCTGCGCGGCCGCCTGGTCCTCAGCGCCGGCCTGGGCGGCATGGGCGGCGCGCAGCCCCTGGCCATCACTATGAACGAGGGCGTCGCCCTCATCGTCGAGGTGGACCGGCAGCGCATCCAGCGCCGCCTGGACACGGCCTACCTGGACATCATGACCGAGGACCTGGAAGAGGCCATGACCTGGGTGCAGGAAGCCACCGAGCAGGGCCAGGCCAAATCAATCGGGCTGTTGGGCAACGCCGCCGAGGTCTTGGACGAGCTGGTCGTCCGCGGCATCACACCCGATGTCGTCACCGACCAGACCTCGGCCCACGACGCCCTGCGCGGCTACGTCCCCGAGGGACTCCCCTATGAGGATGCCCTGCGCCTGCGGGAGGAACAGCCCGATGAGTACATCCGCCGCGCTATGGACTCGATGGCCCGGCACTGCCGGGCCATGCTGGCCTTCCAGCAACGGGGCGCCGTGGTATTTGACTATGGCAACAACCTGCGCGGGCAGGCCCTCAAGGCCGGCGTGGAGAACGCCTTTGACTATCCTGGCTTTGTGCCCGCCTTTATCCGGCCGCTCTTTTGCGAGGGCAAAGGCCCCTTCCGTTGGGCCGCCCTATCGGGTGATCCTCAGGACATCTATGCCACGGACGAGACCATCCTGCAACTCTTTCCCCAAGACGAGGCCCTAGCCCGCTGGATCCGCATGGCCCAGAAAAAGGTCCAGTTCCAGGGGCTGCCCTGCCGCATCTGCTGGCTGGGCTATGGCGAGCGGGCCAAGGCAGGCCTGGCCTTTAACGAGCTAGTCCGCAGCGGCAAGGTCAAGGCGCCCATCGTCATCGGCCGCGACCATCTGGACACCGGCTCGGTAGCCTCGCCCAATCGCGAGACCGAGAGCATGCGCGACGGTTCGGACGCCATCGCCGACTGGCCCGTGCTCAACGCCCTGCTGAACACCGCCTCTGGGGCCACCTGGGTCTCGTTCCACCACGGCGGCGGCGTGGGTATCGGCTATTCCCTGCATGCCGGCATGGTCATCGTCGCCGACGGCAGCCGCGAGGCCGACGACAAGCTTCAGCGCGTACTGACCAACGATCCCGGCCTGGGCGTCGCCCGCCACGCCGACGCCGGCTACGAGAAAGCCATCAATGTAGCCAGGGATCGCGGGGTCCAGGTGCCTATGCTGCCCGATACGGTTAAAAGCTGACCGTCCAAGGTTGATAAAATGGGAGAACCAGCCCAGGAAGCACCCACGTCCTCCACACCAGAGCGGGTGGAGGCGGAGATCGAATTCGAGCGGGGCAACGGGCTCGAGGCCTTTTTGCGCGCCATCGAGCGAATCTGCCAGGCGCTGGACCGCCAACCCAACCAACTGTACTACGTACTGCACGGCATCGACGCCGGCGAATGGGATGATCCGGTATCCTTTGCCCCCAGCAACTGGGAAAGCGCCTACGCCGAGGTCCAGGACGGATTCTTTGGCTGGCAAATCGATTTTTTGCTGCGCGGCCAAGATTACGAGATCGAAGGCCACGCCAATCCGGGCTATTGGACCAAGATCTTTGTCTCGGGCTCGCCGGCCCTGGTGGAACGGGTTCAGGAGTTAGCTCAAGGGTAAAGCCATGCATGTCTCCGACCGCACCCGCCAACTCACCCCGGCGCTCATCGACGAGATCAAGCTGCGCACGACAGCGCTGCGCCGGGCCGGCGCCCACGTCATCAACCTGGGGCAGGCCATCCCCAATCTGCCGCCCCTGACCCAGGCCATCGACGCCGCCCGCCGGGCCCTGGACGAGGACGAAACGCACATCTACAGCCCCGACGCCGGGCTGCCGGCCCTGCGCCGGCAGCTCGGCGAGACCCTACGGGCGCAGAACGGCATCCACGCCGACCCGAACAGCGAGATCCTCATCACCGCCGGGGCCAACCAGGCCTTCCTGACCGCCCTCTTGACCCTGCTGGACCCCGGCGACCGGGTCCTGCTGCCCGCTCCCTACTTTTTTAACCACCACATGGCCGTGTGCCTGGCCGGGGCCATCCCCGTCGAGATCCCCCTGGACCCATCCGATGGTTTTCAATTGCGCCGGCGGGAACTGCTACCCTACCTGAACCCGCTACCCCGGGCCATCGTCCTGGTCACCCCTAACAATCCCACTGGGGCCGTCTATGACCCGCAGGAACTAAACGACCTCTGCCAGGAACTGGCTGGCCGCGGCATCGCCATCATCACCGACGAGACCTACCAGCACTTTGTCTACGAGGAGGCCCGCCATTTCAGCCCTGCCAGCCGGCCCGAGATCCGCGACCAGGTCATTACCATCAGCAGTTTTTCCAAGTCCTACAGCATGACCGGATGGCGCGTTGGCTTTCTGGTCGCCCCGGCCGATTTCGTGCAAGAGGCGCTCAAGGTGCAGGACACCATGGTCATCTGCGCCAGCGTGATCGCCCAAAAAGCCGCCCTGGGCGCCCTGCAAGCGCCCAGCACGGCCCTGGCCCAACGCCGCGACGTCCTGGCGCAAAGGAGGCAACTGCTGCTGGAGCGGCTGCCCCGGATCCCGGGCCTGAGCTGGCAACCCGCCCGGGGCGGCTTTTTCGCCTTTGTCCAGGTGGCCGGCTGCAGGGACTCGTTCCAGTTGGCCCTCGATCTCTTGCAGCAAGCCCACGTCGTCACCATCCCCGGCAGCCTCTTTGGCCCCTACGGAGAGGGCTGCCTGCGCCTCTCCTATGGCGCCGTCGACCTGAGCGAACTGGCCCAAGCCTGCACCCGTCTGGAACGCTTTTTCGGCACAAGCTTAACGTTTCATTAGAAATCCGCCCTCCTCCCCTACCTGGTCACCAAAAGGCTTGACAAAGGCCCTTGGGCATGCTAAACTGGTTTCTGGCTGATTAGCACTCTGATATTTGGAGTGCTAAAAGTATGGAGCCAGGATATGGCAACCCAAGAACGTTTTGAATTAACCAAGCGTCGACAACAGATTCTGCGCCTGGTCATCCAGGAATACGTCAAAACGGCCACGCCGGTGGCATCCGAAACCCTGGTGCGCAAATACGGACTGAGGGTCAGTTCGGCCACGGTGCGTAACGAGCTGTCCTTTCTGGAAGAGATCGGGCTGCTGACCCATCCACACACCTCGGCCGGCCGCATCCCCACCGACAGCGGCTATCGCTACTTTGTGGAGCAGTTGATGGAATGGCAGCCGCTGTCCTCCGACGATCGCCGCATGATCCGGCACCAATTCTACCAGGTTCGCACCGACATGGAGGAATGGTCCCGCCTGGCCGCGGCAGCCCTGGCCCGTCTCTCCCAGAGCACGGCCATGGTCACACCGGCCCGCTCCCCGCAGATCCATTTCAAGCACCTGGAGATGCTCTCGGTCTATGAGACGCGGGTACTGCTCGTCGTCATCCTACGGGATGGCACCATCCGCCAGCATATGCTCACCCTGGACGAAAGCATCACCCAGGACGAATTGAGCCAGATGGCCAACAAGCTCAACGAGCAGATGCAGGGACAGTCCGCGGCCCAGATTGCCTCCCTTGGATCGGAGGAGTGGTCGCGCCTGGAAAGACAGGTGCGAGACCTGGTCGTCGGCACGATGGAGCAACTGAACCGCTGGGAGTGCGAGCCCATCATTCGGGACGGCCTCATTCAGGCCCTGAGCCAGCCCGAGTTCGCCGCGGTGGAACGCACCCGCGAATTCCTAGAGATATTGGACCAACCCACGCTGCTGGCCGAGTTGCTGGGCCGGGCACTGCAGCAGAACGGCGTCCAGATCATCATTGGCGGGGAAAGCCGGCACAAAGAGATGCGCAACTACAGCATGGTCGTCTCCCGCTATGGGTTGGAGGGCCGACTGGAGGGAGTCCTAGGCATCCTAGGGCCCACCCGGATGCCCTATCCGCGATCTGTCTCTTCGGTACACTTTATCGCCCGCCTGATGAGCGAGCTTTTGGGACAACTGCCCGGCTAAAAGGCCCAAGGTACAAGGAGGTAAGCGCAGATATGCCCAAGGAAAAAGAACGACGAGACGCTCCTGCGGAAAACGAGCCCGAAGCAACATCCCCCGCACCGGAGGCGGAATCGCCGGAGGAGCAAAAAGCACCCCTGGACGAAATGGACATCCTACGGCAGGAATTGGAGCAGGCGAATGTCCAGGCCGCCGAGTACCACGACCAATGGCTGAGGACCGTCGCTGAACTGCGCAACTATAAAAAGCGCATACAGCAGGAACGGGAAACTATGGTCCGCCAGGCCAACGCCGAACTCATCGGGCACCTGCTGCCCGTACTGGACGACCTGGATCGAGCCATAGAATCGCTGCCGCAGAATCAACAGGACCAGACCCCCTGGATCGAGGGCATTCAATTGATCCACCATCGTCTGCGGACCACCCTGCAGCAGCACGGCCTGCAGGTCATCCAAGCCATAGGGGAAACCTTCGATCCCTACTATCACGACGGGATCCTTTTTGAAGAGGTCGATCTGGAACGGGATCAAGAGGTCCTACAGGAATTGCAAAAAGGCTACAAGCTACACGATCGGGTGCTCCGTCCCACCATGGTCAAGGTCGGACGGGCCATGACCTCTCCGGGAAAAGCCCCCGACAAAGAACCTTTGGAAACAACTGCCGAGTAAACGGGGCCGCTTGTCTGCCCCTGGAAAAAAGACAGTCAGGAGGAACGTCCATGGCCAGAGTAATTGGAATTGACTTGGGAACAACCAACTCGGTCGTCGCCGTGATGGAGGGCAACGAAGCGGTGGTCATTACAAACGCCGAAGGAGAACGGCTTACCCCCTCCGTCGTGGCGGTCAATCCCAAGACAGGGGAAAGGATGGTCGGGCGCATCGCTCGCCGCCAGGCCATCACGAACCCAGAGAACACGGTCTTTTCGATCAAGCGCTTTATGGGCCGCAAATACAACGACCCCAGCGTACAGGCCGACTGCAAGCTCGTCCCCTACGAGATGACCGCCGCGCCCAACGGCGACGTGCGCGTGGTAATGGGTGGAAAGGAATACTCGCCCCCCCAGGTTTCGGCCATGATCCTGCAAAAACTCAAGCAGGACGCCGAATCCTACCTGGGCGAAGAGGTGAAACAGGCGGTCATTACCGTGCCGGCCTACTTTAACGACAGCCAACGCCAGGCGACCAAGGACGCCGGCCGCATCGCCGGCCTGGAAGTGCTGCGCATCATCAACGAACCCACCGCATCCTCCCTGGCCTATGGGCTGGAAAAGCAGGGGAGCGAGGTCATTGCCGTCTATGACCTGGGCGGCGGCACCTTTGACATCTCAATCTTGGAAATCGGGGAGGGCCTGTTCGAGGTCCGCTCCACCAATGGCGACACCCACCTGGGCGGCGATGACTTTGACCAGCGCATCATCGACTGGCTGGTGCAAGAGTTCAAAAGGGATCACGGCATCGATCTCTCCCAGGACCGCATGGCCCTGCAGCGGCTCAAAGAGGCCGGCGAAAAGGCCAAGATCGAACTGTCCACCCTGGCCGAGACCGAGATCAACCTGCCCTTTATCACCGCCGACGCCAGCGGCCCCAAGCACATGCAGATCAAGCTGACCCGGGCCAAGCTGGAACAGCTCGTCGGCGACCTGGTCGAACGCAGCCTGGGACCGGTCAAGCAGGCCCTGTCCGACGCCAACCTGCAAACCGGCCAGATCGACGAGGTTATCCTGGTCGGTGGGCAGACACGCATGCCCCTGGTGCAAAAGACCGTGCGCGACCATTTTGGCAAAGAGCCTCACAAGGGCATCAATCCCGACGAAGTGGTCGCCGTAGGCGCGGCCATCCAGGCCGGCGTCCTGGGCGGCGAGGTCAAGGACGTGCTGCTCTTGGACGTCACCCCGCTGACCCTGGGCGTGGAAACACTGGGCGGCGTAATGACATCGATCATCCCCCGCAACACAACCATCCCGGTGCGCAAAAGCCAGATATTTTCCACCGCCACCGAGAATCAGCCCAGCGTCGAGATCCACGTCCTGCAGGGCGAAAGGCCTATGGCCGCCAACAACAAGACCCTGGGTCAATTCATCCTGGACGGCATCCCGCCGGCCCCCCGGGGCATCCCCCAGATCGAGGTCACCTTTGACATCGACGCCGACGGCATCCTGCACGTCTCAGCCAAGGACAAGGCCACCGGACGGGAACAAAAGATCACCATCAAAGCATCCAGCGGCCTCAGCGAGACCGAGATTGACCAGATGGTCCAGGATGCCGAAAAACACGCCGAGGAGGACCTGCGCCACAAGCAGGAGGTCGAAACGCGCAACCAGGCCGACAACCTAGCCTACCAGATCGAGCGCACGTTAGCCGACCTGGGGGACAAGGTGCCGGCCGACATTCGCAGCGAGGTGGAGGGGAAAATTGCCGCCGTGCGCAGCGCCCTGGAAGGCGACAGCACCGAGCAAATCAGCGTCGCCATGCAGGAGCTGTCCCAGTCAGCCCAAAAGATCGGACAGAGCGTCTATGAGAGCGGACCTGAGGCCGAGGCCGGGCCGGCGCCGGCGGGTAGTGGCGAAACACCACCAGCGGACGACCGCACCGTCGAAGGTGAATTCCGCGAGGTGTGATCTAAGTGAAATCTTTTTGCGGCGAGGAGCGTCTATCTAACAGAGCCCCCAAAAGCGGGGATAAACAATCGATCGCCCTTGAAGGAGGTTTCAAATGAAAAAGTTGGCCAAGTACGCCCTGTGGACACTCCTCGCCATCGTCGCCATCGTCGTCATCGTCGCCCTGGTCCGGCCCAATCCGCAGGAAAGCTATGGAGCAGCCGGATACGACGAGGCGGTGAACGCCCCCCGCGAATCCGAGCACGCCCCCGACGCTGTCTATGACAAAAATGAGCTCGGCAGCCGTGGAACCGTGAGCGACATCGAGGCCCAAGCCGGCGTCACCATCGAGCGCATGGTCATCCAGACCGGTTCCATCTCGATCCTCGTCGAGGACGTCGAACAGACCCTGCCGCAGGTATTGGACATGGTCCGAGGAATGGAGGGCTATATCGTCCAATCCAGTACCTACCGCACCCACACCGACCGCCTGGCGGCCCAGATCACCCTGCGGGTGCCGGCAGACCGCTTTGACGAGGCCCTCTCGCAGCTCCGCGGCCTGGCCTGGAAGGTCACCCGCGAGGACGTCAGCGGCGAGGACGTCACCGACCAGTACGTCGACCTGCAATCCCGACTCAAGACCCTACAGGCCACCGAGATTGAACTGCTGGCCCTACTCACCGAGGTTCGAGAGAGCGAGGGCAATGCCGAGGAAAAGGCCAACGCCATCCTGGCCATCCACGAACAGCTCACCAATATCCGCAGCCAGATCGAGCAGATCCAGGGCCGCATGCAGTACCTGGAGCAAATGTCCGCCATGGCCACCATCAGCGTGGAGCTGACCCCCCGCGATCCCGACATCGAGCAGCCTGTCGTAGAGGAGGGCTTTGACCCAGGAAAAATCTTTCGCCGGGCCGCCAGCAACCTGGTCGAGATCCTGCAGAACTTGTTGGTCGTACTGATCAACTTTGTCACCATCGTACTGCCCCTGCTGCTCCTGCTGGGCCTCGTCTTTGGCCTGCCGATCTGGCTGATCGTGCGCTGGCGACGAAAAAAGTCTGAGGAGTAGCCCACCAACTGAGTATTTCTACCACAAAGGACACAAAGGGTACAAAGAAAAAATTGGTATCCATTGTGTCCTTTGTGGTTCTTTTTGATTCGGCTCGGCCGGGTTAGAAAGTGGGATATCGGAGATCAGTAAACAATGGGCTGGGCGGGTTCCCTCGGTCGATTTGGTTAAGGGCCTCCACCACCTCTGACATCTGGTCCGCCAAAAGAAGGGGGCACTGCAGTTCTGCGGCGAGATCGGACAACGACACTTCATCCAGGGTACAGCGGCCAGACTGTTCAAAGGCCACCCGTGGCATGACCACAACGTCCCCCAGAGTCCTCCCCCGCAGGCCGGCCCGCAGACATTCCCCGGTCAACAGACCTGAGACAGTCACTAGCGGGCCAAAGGTTTGATTCTCCAGGGCCAATACCTCGATGGTCAAAAGCTCTGTCCGCTCCTGGCATTCCCGGGCAAACTCGCGCAGCATCGGCGCGATCATGGTGCCGCAGACCAGGCTCATCCGCAGCGGTCGGGGCAATTTCGCGGGCAAGCGTCGGCGGGCCCGAAACCAATCCTCCCGCAGCAGGCGCACCAAACCCACCCCATTCTCCAGTTGAGGAAAGTCATCGTAAAAGCGGGCTGCCGGCACGGACCGGCCGGCCAAAAGGTAGAACTCGTCGGACAAATAGAGCAAGTTCCGGCCCCAGCGCTGACGAAAGGATCGCTGCAGGGGACCTGCCCAAGACAGCATCTCCCGGGCCTCGGTCGGGGTGTAGGATCGCAAATGGGCCGTCTCTCCAGGCAGGACCACCGATCGTTCGTTGCGAAAACGGGTCAGCCCCACCGGCACCAGGGCAACCGAGACAACGCTCCGCGACCTCTCCTCCAGATCGGACAGCGTCTGTTGTAAATACTCCCCATCGTTAATGCCTGGACACAGAACGATCTGGGCGTGGACCTCAATAGCCAATTGCTCCAAGCGCAGCAGTTGCGCTCGAATATCGGGCAAATCGGAGCGCCCCAAGAGGATCCGCCGCAAGACCGGATCCGTGGCATGCACCGAAACATAGAGCGGACTCAGATGCTGTTCGTCCAAACGATCCCAATCGGCCGGCCGCAGGTTGGTCAAGGTCACAAAATTGCCGTATAGAAAGGAAAGCCGATAGTCATCGTCGCGCAAGTACAGGCTCCTGCGCCAACCAGGAGGAAGCTGGTCCAAAAAGCAGAACAGGCAGTGATTGCTACAACGGCGCAGACCATCGAACAGCGGCTGATCAAAGTCCAGTCCCCAGGATTCCCCGGCATCGCGTTCAAGCCACAGGGTCATCCGCCGGCCCTGGCGCCCTATCTCGATCTCCACCTGCGGCCCATCAGCATAGAACCAGAAATCAATGATATCACGGAGTGGTACCCTGGCCGCCTTGAGCAGGCGATCACCGGCCTGTAGCCCAGCCCTTTGGGCTGGTCCGCTTGTTTTTACGATATAGCCTCCGCTAATCACTTCAGTCACTTGGCTACACCCTCCAGTCAGTTGGAGCGTATTGTCCGGATACCCTAATGTAGCACACTTTACGCCAAGTTTCAAGTAACTCACACCCCTTATACGAGGTGTGTGAGTCCACATGTTAATACTCGTTAATATTAATTAATAGTATACAGTAGTAGGGCGGTTGATTGGGGATAAAACACAAAAAAAGGGCTTTTAGATGCCCTTTTCCCCCATTTGTCCTGGTGAGGCCATGGTGGAGAAATTTATCTTTATTACAATGATTGGGCCCGGGTCTTCCGGCTTTGCGTCAAATTATCCACAAACGGGGGCACTTTTCCACTACAGGGGGGCAGTTATCCACAAAAAGGCCTACCGCTAATTAGGGCTTGAAACGATCCGAACCACTAGATGTAGGGGGTCAGGATGACTAGGGCGCCGATAGATTTATCTAGAAGGCCCCCTTGTGGAAAAGTGGAAAACCCTCAGAAATAAAAGTGTGAAAAATTTTGGGGGGGGGCGGACAGGCTATTTTGACAGGGATAGAGCCCTGTGATATGCTTTGTAATGGTTCGAGTGAATCTTCCCGGCACAAGCGCCGGGGAAGGTGGAGCTGATGAAGCGACAGCGAGGGTCGGAGCAATTCCAGGAAAGACTTGCGGCGATTGAATCCGAGATGGGGCTTTGCCTCCCCGCGGATCCGCCGGCAAGGCTGCAGCCCTTTTATGGGATGATCGAGTATCATTTGGGTTGGCGGGATGCAGCACTGCGGCCCGTGCGGGAAAATACGGGCAAGCGACTGCGCCCCTTGTTGAGCCTGTTGGCCTGCGAGGTGAGTTCAGGGCTTTGGCGACCGGCTCTACCGGCAGCGGCCGCGGTGGAATTGCTGCACAATTTTACCCTGATTCACGATGATATTGAGGACAACAGTCCCCTGCGACGGGGTCGGCCAACCGTGTGGAATCTATGGGGAATTCCCCAGGCCATCAACGTCGGAGATGGCCTTTTTGTCCTGGCCCGTACGGCCCTGCTCCGCCTGCGCTCCAGCGGACTGGCGAACGAGGCATTCTTGGAGGCGCTGGAAGTTTTTGATCAGGCCATACTGCGTATCTGCGAGGGACAATATCTGGACCTAAGTTTTGAGGGCCGCTTGGATGTCGACGAAACTTCTTATGGGGCCATGATCTCGGCCAAGACGGGGGCGCTCTTGGTCGCCGCGGTGCAACTGGGTGCGCTGATCGGTGGGGCTACGGCGGCGTCCCTGGAGACCTGGCGTCGTTTTGGCCTGGCCTTGGGCTTGGCCTTCCAGGTGCAGGACGATTGGCTGGGGGTCTGGGGGAACCCGGTGCTGACCGGCAAGCCGGCGGCGGCGGACCTCCATGGGCGCAAATTAGGCTTGCCGCTGGTACACGCCCTGGGTCAGGCCACCGGCGCGGCGCGGGAATTTCTGGTCCAGCGCCTCAGGGGGAGGGAGCCCCTGTCCGAGGAGGACATTGCCGCTATACTGCAGATGATGGAGGATGCGGGAAGCCGCGACTATGTCCAACAACAAGCCGCTTGTTATCATCGCCAATCCCTCGAGTTCCTGGCGCAGCTCCCCGAGGGCCCGGCCCGTAGCTTGTTGGAGCGATTGGTCGAGTCGCTGCTGGGGCGGAGTTCCTGAGGGCCTTGTTTTCCCAGCAGACCAACCCGCGCCGCAGCCAGATAAATGCTTCCCAGCAGGCAAGTGCTGCCGCATCCCTCCCCAGGCGGCGGATGCCGGTCGATCCTCGGTTCAGCGGTAGCGATCTTTCCAGGCCCTTTCTATGTCCCGACGGGCTTGGCGTTTAGCGATGGCTTCGCGGCGGTCATACTCGCGGCGCCCTCGGCAAAGGCCCAGCTCGACTTTGGCCCAGCGTCCCTTGATGTAGAGACGCAGGGGGATGAGGGTGAGTCCGCCGCGATCCAGTTTCCCGATCAGGCGACGGATCTCGCGGCGGTGCAGCAGCAGCTTGCGCGGGCGACCGGGCTCGTGGCCATAGTGCTCCCCGGCCTCCTTGTAGGGGGAAATGTGCACATCGAGCAGCCAGAATTCATTGTCACGAATCCGGGCATAGCCCCCGCGCAGGTTGACCCGGCCGTCGCGGATGGACTTGATCTCCGAACCGGTCAGGACCAGGCCGGCCTCGTAGGTTTCCAGGACCTCATAGTCGTGCCGGGCCTTGCGGTTGACGGCAATCGTTTTTTCGTAGGGCTCTCGGTCGTTCTGTCGGGACATGCGGTCTCCACGGGGGGCGCTTTCGTTATTGCTCCTCGACGCGCACCCGGTTCATGACGTCGCCGATCTGGATCTGGCGGATCACGTCCATAGACTGGTCGCAGTAGCCAAAGACGGTGTAGGCGCCGTCCAGATGGGGGGTCGCTTCCAGGGTGATGTAGAATTGGCTGCCGCTGGAACGGCGCTCCGGGTTAACCTGGTCGGAGGTGCGGGCGGCGGCCAGGGCGCCCTTGTTGTGGGGCAACTGGATCTCGGCCTCGACCGTATAGCCAATGTCTCCGGTGGCGTTATCCGTGGGGCTGCCCCCCTGGATGACGAAACCCGGCTCGACGCGGAAAAAGGTATGCCCGTCGTACCAGCCCTGGTTGGCCAACTCTTCAAAATTGGCCACGTGTTTGGGGGCGGCGTCGGGGCGGAGTTGGCAGCGAATGGTGCCCCGATGGGTCTCGATGATGGCGACTTTTTCTCCCGAGGTGGAGGATTCCCCGCCGCTGTCGGTCTGCGCTTGGCCGGGGAGGGGGGTCAGGGTGGGTGGAATATAGATGCCGCCGGCGGTGCAGTTGGCCAAAACCAGGATGCTCAAAAGTAGGGTGATGATTCCCCAACGTTTCATAATCGCCTCCTAAAATTACAATATTTTGATGGTTAGACTTATTCTACACGAAAATGGCGTTTTGTCCAGTGGATGGGGTCCGCCCTTGCCGGGCGGCGAAATCTCTGCTACAATGGCCGCTAGAATTGGACGCTGCTGCGCAGCCTGAAGGAGAACGGCCGATGAAAGAACCGGGATGTCTACCGGCCTGTTATCGTTATCTGAGCCGGCCGGCGGTGCTGGCGGTCGCGGGAGTGCTGACCGTGGGCTTGATGCTAGTCTTTCAATGGCTGGATCGTGCCGGCCGGCCGGTGGGCACGCCGGACATTACCGCCCTGCAGTTGGCTTTTAACCGCGAGGAGTTTGTCGCTATCCTGCAGCAGTGGGGCGCCGAGGGGCGGCGGTTTTTCCGGATCAGCCTCTTTGTCGACTATGTCTTTGCCCCGGTCTATGCCGTCTTTTTCGGCGGCCTCTTTGCCTGGCTCAGCGGGCCGGCGGCGGACGAGGAACCCCACTGGCTGCAGTTGGCCCTCTTTAGCTGTCCCTTTGGCGCTGCCCTCTGCGACTATGTAGAGAACAGCCTGCATCTCTGGCTCATCCGAGACCTGGACCAGGTGGCGGCCGGCGGGGTGTTGGTGGCCTCGATCGCCGCCAGCATCAAGGACCTGCTGCTGCTGGCGGTCATTTTGGGCTGCCTGGCTGCCCTGGCGTCCCGGGTCATCCGCCGCCTGACCGGCCGGGCCTGAGAAAGGAGCGCGTGTATGTCAACCCCTCAAGCCGCCCTGGCGGCCCGAAAACGCATCGCCCTGGTGGCCCACGACCACAAAAAGGACGACCTGCTGGAGTGGACCCACTATAACCGCGAACTGCTGTCTCAACACGAGCTCTACGCCACCGGCACCACCGGCAGCCTGCTGGCCGGGGAGTTGGGCCTGCCGGTGACCTGCTTTGAGAGTGGCCCTCTCGGCGGCGATCTGCAGATCGGGGCCAAGATTACCGAGCGCGCCCTGGACGTGCTCATCTTTTTCTGGGATCCCCTGGAGGCGCAGCCCCACGATCCCGACGTCAAGGCCCTGCTGCGGGTGGCCGTGGTCTGGAACATACCCGTAGCCTGCAACCGCGCCTCGGCTGACTTTATCATCTCCTCGCCGCTGATGGCACGGGCCTACGAGCGCAAGTTGACCGACTATGAGGAGCACCGAGAGCGCATGCAGCGGCAGTCGTTCGTCTGAGGAGGGGCCGATGCGCCTGGAACGATCCGATCCCGTCCAAGCCAAGGGTTGGTGCCTGTGTCCCTGGAACTCGGGGCTGGCCCTGGCCCTGGGGTATGCAAACGCGGGCATTGACGATCCCCACGTCCACGAGCGCATCACCGAGATATATTTGGTGGCGCGGGGAATCTCAACGGTCCGCATCGAGGGGGAGTCGCTGCGCCTGCAGAGCGGCGACGTGCTGCTGGTCGAGCCCGGCGAGGCCCACACCTTTCTGGGCAGTTCGCCGGATTACCTTCATTTTGTGCTGCACGTGCCGGCCCTATCCCGGGACGAAATTCGCGCCGAGCGCCGGGAGGTGTCCCGGGAACGGCTGGGCCTGTAGCCATCTCCGGCGGGCCGCCACGAATGACGTAAAGGCCTCTGTAGGGGCGACGCATGCGCCGCCTCTCCGTCTACGCGGGGGCAGTCTCTACAAAAAGGGCTTGACGGAACAGGAGCGGAAATGAGCAAATTAACCTTGATGGCGATCTTTGCCCACCCGGACGACGAGGCATTCGGTACGGGGGGCTCGTTATCCAAATATGCCGCCGAGGGGGCCGATGTCTACCTGGTCACGGCCACTCGGGGCGAAGCAGGGCAGATCTCCGAGCCCGATCTGGCCACGGCAGCTGACCTGCCCCTGGTGCGAGAAAGGGAACTGCGCTGCGCCTGCCAGGTCTATGGCATCCACCCGCCCATTTTCCTGGACTATGTGGACGGCCAACTGCCCAACGTTCACCAGGGCCAGGCCGTGGGCAAGCTGGTGCTCCTGATCCGCCAGTTCCGACCGCAGGTGGTGATCAGCTTTGGGCCGGACGGCATTTACGGCCACTATGACCACATTGCCGCCAGCCGCTGGGCCACCATCGCCGTGGACCTGGCCGGCCAACCCGACTGCTTTCCCCATCACCTGGACGACGATTGCCGGCCCCACCAGGTCGACAAGCTCTACTACCGGGTGCTGCCCCAGGAACAGGTGGAAGGTATGAGCAATCGGGGGGAACCGCCGGCCGTCATGATGGATGGGGTGCCCTTTTATTTCAACGGGCACCCCATAGAATCGATCACCACGATCATTCGGGTGGACGATTACCTGGAACAGAAAATACGGGGGATTTCCTGCCACGCTACCCAGGTGGGCCGGCGCAGCGACCTGGATCTGGCCCAGAAGATCGATCTAGCCCGGCAGGATGCCTTGTCCACGACGGAATGTTTTACCCTGGTCCGTTCTAGCGTGGGTTGGCCGGAGGAAAAAGAGAACGACCTGTTCGCCGGGCTGCGCTAACCGGCCTGCGTCGTAAATAGACCTTTCTGTAGGGGCAAGGCGAGCCTTGCCCCTACTTTGGTCAGCCCAGCCAATCCTTGAGCTGCTCGGCCACCCTTTTATTCATCCCCGGCACGGCCGCCAGTTCCTCCACGGAGGCCTGGCGCATGGCTGCAATGCTGCCAAAGTGTTTGAGCAGGGATTTGCGCCGGCGTGGGCCGATGCCGGGCACGTCCTCGATCTGCGAGCGCAGGCCCTTTTTGCGGCGGCGCTGGCGGTGGTAGCTGATGGCGAAACGGTGCGCCTCGTCACGGACCTGCTGCAGCAGGTGCAGACCGATGGAATCGCGGGGCAAGCACAGCGGGTGAGGCCGGCCAGGGATAAAGATCTCTTCCTCCCGCTTGGCCAGGCCAATCATGGGTATTTCCAGGCCGGCCTCCTGCAGCACTTTGCGGGCGGCTCCCACCTGGCCCTTGCCCCCGTCGATGAGGACCAGGTCGGGCAGGCTGCCCCACTCTCCGCCCACCCCCTCCTCCTCCGCCGCGCGGCGAAAACGTCGGCCCAGCACTTCGGCCAGCATGGCATAGTCGTCCTGTCCGGTGACGGACTGGATGCGAAAGCGGCGGTACTTGCCGCTCTGGGGCACGCCGTCCTCAAAGACGACCATGCTGCCCACCGGGGCCGTGCCCTGCAGGGTCGAGATATCATAACCCTCGATGCGTCGGGGCAGGCCGGTCAGGTCGAGGGCATCTCGCAGTTCGGCCAGGGCGCCGGCTTGGCGCTGCTGGTCGCTGAGCCATTTGAGCCGCAGTTGCTCCAGGGTCTGCACGGCATTGCGGGCCACCATTTCCATCAACTGGCGTTTTTGTCCGCGCCGGGGCACCCGTAGGGTCACCCGGGAGCCGCGTTTGCGCCTCAGCCATTCCTCGATCACGCCCCATTCCTCGATCTCGTGCTGCAGTAGGATGGTGCCGGGGACCAGGGTGGCGTTTTCGTAGAATTGGGTCAGGAAAGAGGCCATGACCCGGGTTTCTTTCTCCTCCTCGGCGCCCTGCATCAAAAAGTGCTCGCTGCCAATCAGGCGGCCGCGGCGGATAAAAAAGACCTGCACGCAGGCATTGCCGTCATCTCGGGCAAAGGCAATGACGTCCTCGTCGGACTCTTGGGCCAGGACGACCTTTTGTCGCTCCAGCACCTGCTGGATGTCGTGCAGTTGGTCGCGCAGGCGGGCGGCGCGCTCAAACTCGAGGGCCTCGGCCGCCTGGTTCATTTGTTCCCGCAGCCGCTGGGTTACGTGATCTCCCTTGCCCTCCAGAAAAAGGATGACCTGCTGGATGGACTCCATGTACTCGTCCGGATCGGCCCGACCGGCGCAGGCTCCCAGGCAGCGGCCGATATAGTAGTTCAGGCAGGGCCGCTCCTGCTTGCCATTGACGACCCGGCCTCGGGAGCAGTAGGGAAAGAGGCGGTCCAACAGGCGCAGGGTACGCTTGACCGCGCCGGCATCGGAAAAAGGGCCAAAGTAGCGGGCGCCATCGTCCTCGACGCGGCGCGTCTTGAGCACCCGCGGCCACTGCTCGTTCAGCGTCACCTTGATAAAGGGATAGGTCTTGTCGTCGCGCAGGCGGATATTGTAGCGGGGGCGGTGCTCCTTGATCAGGCTGTTCTCCAGGACCAGGGCCTCCAGCTCGTTATCGGTGAGAATGACCTCGAAATCGGCGATGCAGGTCACCAACTCGCGCGTCTTTTGGCTCAGGCCCTCGGAGGACTGAAAGTAGGAGCGCACCCGCTGGCGCAGCGAGACTGACTTGCCCACGTAGAGAATGTCGCCCTTTTGATCCTTATAGATATAGACGCCGGGGTGGTCGGGCAGCGCCTTGAGACGCTCCTCGAACTCGGGGCGGGTGGACACGGATCACCTCGATTGCTGCCGGGGCAGCAGGACGTAGAAGCAACTGCCGGGGCAGTCTCGTTCATCGCGGCCGGTACTTTCTATCCAGATGCGGCCCCCGTGCGCCTGGACGATTCCTCGGGCGATGGCCAGGCCCAGCCCCGGCCCGCCGCCCTTGAACTTGGTCTGGCCCGAGGAGTGCCGGTCGGTATCGTCGGCCCGGTAAAACTTGGTAAAGACCAGTTCGTGGTGCTGGGGATCGATACCAATACCGCTGTCCTGGACCACCAGTTCCACTGCGTCCACGGCCAGCCCGTTCGCTTCGGCCGACCGGATCTGGCCGCTGACGCAGATGTGTCCACCATCGGGGGTATATTTGATCGAATTGATCACCAGGTTGTAAAAGACCTTGTAAAGGGCCTCCGCGTCCCCCTCGATGGCCGGTAGTGCCTCCAGGGGGTCGATTTTCAAGGACAGGTGTCGTTCCAACAAGACGGGTTCGAATAATTGCTGCAGCCGATAAAAGATCACCGAGAGCAGTACCGGCTCGACGGCCAGCTCAAAAACACCGCTCTCCAATTTGACCACATCCAGCATCGTGTTGACGATTTCCTGCAGTTGCCGTGAACTGGAGCGGATGTTGCCTACCATCTGCGCGAGGGATCGGTCCTGTTGGATGGCGGGATCGGCGAGCAGCATCTGGCTGTAGCCGCCAAAGACGGTCATGGGGGTGCGCAGTTCGTGGGCGATCATGTGGATAAAGTCCGACTTGTTCTGATCCAGGCACTCTAATTGATTATAGGCCTCCCGCAGATCCTGGGTGCGCGTGCGGATTTGTTCCTCCAATTGCTCGTTGAAGCGAATGATCTCCTCGTAGAGGGAGGCATTTTCGGCCGAGACGGACTCGAGGCGGTGGTAGTTGAGAAAGGTATCCCAGCGCAGGCGCCGCAAAAAGCGGTGCAGTAGGCAAAAGGCTGGCCAACAGAGTCCCAGCAGCAGGCTGGAGAGCAGAAAGGCCCGACCATCCTCGCTCCGGGGCAGGAGAAAAAGTCCCAGGGCCAGGTGGCTCAGGGCAGAGAGAGCACTCAGCAAGGCGGTCCAGAGCGTGGACCAGGGCAGGATTAGCAGGACGAGGCCCAGCAGCAGCATAGTCAACAGGTAGGAGCCCTGCGGGTCCTGGCTGACCACGAGCAAGGACTGGGTCAGGCCGAGCAGCAGGGCTACCAGCAGGGGCCCCCAGGGATAGAGTGAGCCTTGGTTGGCCCGCCATCTGGCCAGGCCGGCCGCCAGGCCGCAGAGCAGTAGCTGCAGCAGGCGCAGCACCAGCATGGTGCCAAAGCGGTCCGGGTAAAAAAGCGCATCGAGGACGGACAGCGCCCCAAAAAGCAGCGCTGCGGCCAGTCCGAGGCGGGGCGCGATCTGCCACAGATCCGCCTGCATGGCTGCCTCAAATTCTTTGGCCAACTCCCGATGTTTGTCCGGAAGTGGATCCAGCCATTCCTTCAAGCGACGGGGCCAGGTCATGGTGACACTTTCCTGCCAGTACAAGCGAGCACCCTCAATGGCCCCATTATAGAGCAAGCAAAAGGGAAACGCAACTTTTTTGATTACCAGTACCTGGTCAGAGTGGTAGAGACGGGGGCCATCCTGCGGATGGCTGAAGCCCGTCTCTACCACTAGCTCCAGTTACAATGCTAAAGGCTTGCTCGATTTAGGGCTCGGTATACACCACCCGAATCATGGCGTTGTAGCCGCCCTGTTCCTCCCAGTAGGCCCCGTCCACCTCGTAGCTTTTGTATACCGGGGAGGTCGTGTCGACTCCCAGGGTGGGGCGATAGTCCTCCAGGTGCAAAAAGCCGGCGCAAAAGACCGGGCCGGGCATCAGGTTGTAGGCGGACAGGTCCACGTCGTTCCAGCCCTCCGCTGTGGGCTCGGCCTGGAAGGGGGTGATCAGATCGGTATGGGTATCGCTGCTCCAGACGTGGACCTCGATGGGCTGGGGGTCCTGCAGATAGTAGCGTAGGCGCAAGAGCTGGGGGTTGGCGGCCGGCACGCTGAAACAGACGGCATAGCCCCGGCCGGTCTCCCAGGAGACGGTGCTCTCCATGGTGCCGTCGTCGTAAGAATACTCGGTTTCCGATACCTCGCCGGCCCCCTTGAACACCAGGGGCAGGTAGTTCTCGTAGTACAGGGTAAAGATGTTTATCGAAGCCGTGTCGCTGACCCCATTGCTCTGGCCCAGGATGCTGTCGGGGTAATCGCCGGCCTTTTGGCCGGCCGTAAAGATGCCGTTGGCGTCGATCACGCCCGCGTTGGGGTCGGTGACCGACCATTCCACCGCCGGGTTGGCGATCAGGTTGTCATAGCGGTCCCAACCCTGTGCCCAATAGGGGATCACGATCCCGGGCATCACGTTGCCCTGTCCGGGCAAAACCTGCAGTTCAACCAGTTCCGCCGGTACCACCGTCAGTTGGCCCAGGATGGCGTCGGTCAGGCCCTCGTCGTCCCGCACCTCCACCCGCATGACATAGTCCCCGGACTCGGTATAGACGTGGGTTGAGGTCAACCCTGGGGCAAAGCCCGTGTCCCACTGCCCATCGTTCTGCCAATCCCAGCGGGCCGACAGCGACCCCTCGGGGTCGGTGGAATCGGAAGCGTCAAAGAAAAAGCTCGATCCTGCGGGGGCGAGCGTGGGCGAGACGTACAGGGTGGCCGTGGGGGGCGTGTTCCCCGTCGGGGTGAGGACCACGATGGGGTAGGAGACGGTATCGCTGAGCAGCATCATGTCCCACACCCCCAGGGTGACGGTATACACGCCGGGATTCATCACGGTCTGGGTGACCACCTTGCTTAGGTTGGGCAGGGTGTCCCAACTGCCGTCGCTGGTCCAATCCCAGCGCACCAGGAGCAGGCCGGCGGGGGTGGCGTTGTCGCTGCTGCTGCGGGCGTCAAAGGTAAAGGTGGTGCCGGCAAAGCCAACCTCCGGCTGGCGGGTAAAGCGGGCCACCGGGGGCTGCCGATCCAATACGCCCAGGCGGGCCACGATCTTGTAGGCCTCGCCATTGCGGCCGTCCTGCCAGACGACAATGCCCTCGCTGCGGTCGGGGTTGTAGGCCCCGGCCGGTTTTAGCTGCCAGCCCGCGTATGAAAAGGTCGGCAACTGCAGGCTGCCCATCGAGCCATCGGCGTTCAGCCAGCGGCCATAGATGTCCCAGCCGGTGTTGGTGTCGCGGTTGTCCTGCCAGCCCACGTAATAGCTGTCCATATCCTGGACATAGTTGACGTAGGGGTACTGCTGGTCATCTTCGGCGGTGCAGACGGCGATGTTGTTCCCCAGCGGCACTCCGCCGGGGGTTACCATCTGGCCGTACACGTCCGTCCCGCTGCTGCCCGAGTCGCGATAGTCGTGCCAAACCACCAAGAAATTCCCGTCGGTGCTGTTAACGGTTACGTCCGGATAGCTTTGGGCATCGGCGGCGGTGGCGATGGGGATCACGTCGTAGAGAAGATCCCCGGTGCCGACCTCGACGCGCTGGCCATAGACGTCGCCCTCGTCGGCCTGCTGGTCGCTCCAGACGACCAGGTACGAAAGCGACTGTGGGGCATAGACCAGGGCCGGCTGGGCTTGGTTGTCGGCCGCGGCGTTGATGATAAAGGCCTGACTGCGCATGTCGCCGTCCGGCTGCACGAAACGCCCCAGGATATCCCAGTCCCCGCCGGCGTTGCTCTCAAAGACGACCAGGTACTCTCCGTTGGAATAGGACACGGCGGGCCCGGAACCGGCGGCGACGTTAAAGGCATTGCCCAGTGGAAGGCCCTGGGCGTTGAACAACTGGGCCTCGACGTCCCCCTCGGTCAGATCGTCCCAGACCACCAGGTACTGGTCGAGATCGTGGTTGTAGGCGACGACGGGGCGGGTTTCCTCCCCGGGCTCCTGCCGCAGGGGCATGTTGCTCTCCAGTGGCCGGCCAGCGCCACTGTAGCGCTGGCCCCAGATATCGTGATCTCCGTCGCCGTCGCGGTCGTCGGCCCAGACCACAAAATACTCCTGGTTGGTGCTGTTATAGACCACGGCGGGTTCCTCGTGCGATTCCAGGGCGGCCGAGATGTCCAGCTCGTAGCCCAGGGGCAGCCCCAGCCAGTGCAGGCGCTGTCCGTGAATCTCTGAAAACCAGGTGCCGCGATAGTCGGCCCAGACCACCAGGTACTGGTGGGCGTTGTCGTTATAAGCGACGGCCGGGGAAAACTGATTATGATAGGCCGTGGCGACGGCAAAGTTGCCTTGCTCGGCCAACTCGCCGAGCATGTTGAGCCGCTGGCCATAGATGTCGGCCATGCTGCCGGCCAACTCGTTGCGGTAGTCATTCCACAACACAATGTACTGCTGCCGGTCGGGGTTGTAGCCCACTGTCGGCTGGGCCTGGTTTCTGAGCGCCGTCGAGATGGCGATCTCGTCGGCAAAGTTGCCGTCCTGGTCGATGCGCCGGCCATAGATGTCCTGGCCGCTGGCAGCGTCGTTGCGCCAGTCCTGCCAGACGATCACATACTCATAGTACTTGGAGTTAAAGACAATGTCTGGGTAGCCCTGCTGGGCCGGATGCGAGCAGATGGGGATGGTGCCCCCACTCAGGGAGCCATCGCCGGCGACGGCCTGGGCCGCGATATCCTGCTCCTGCTCGAAAACGACCATATAGCTGGCGCGGTCGTTGTCATAGGCCGCCTTGGGGTCGGCCGCATTGGTCTCGACCACCAACGGATCGGCCAGCAGGCGGGTGCCATTGCCGTCCAGCAGTTGGGCCGCGACCTGCTCCTGGCTCTCGTTATCCCAGACGGCCAGGTAGTGGTCAGCGTTGGGGTCGTAGACTAGGTCGGGATCATGGACCGTCTCGTTCGAGGCTAGGGTGACCTGGAAGCGATCACCGACCAGGCTGCCGTCCGCCGCCACCCGTTGGCCGCCGATCCAGAGCAGGGGAGCCAAATACTCCGACCAGATGACCATGTACTCGTCGGCCGTCTCGTTGTAGGCGACGGCGGGCATATACTGGGAGCCATTAGTGGTGCAGATGGCCAGGGGCTCGCCCAAAGGCACCCCCTGGAAGGAATAGAGTTGGCCATAGATATCGCTGTCCTGTCCGCGCGGGTCGTGCCAGACGACCAGGTATTGGTTGGCGGTAGGATTGTAGGCGACGTCAGGGCATTCCTGGGAGCCATTGGCGGTTGAGACGAGGATGTCGCTGCCCTGGCTGGTATCCAGCAGGGCCTGGGGGGCCGCTGCAGGACCGGTGGGCCGTGGGGCCGGGCGGGCCAGTACAGGCCAGGACGCCAGGAGTACGAGTATCAACACGAATAAAGACGAAACTTGCTTGCTGTTCATTCCTTTTCCTCCTTGACAACATGCGTAATGGGGCGGGCTTCAAGTTTTCGGGTCTCCTCCTTTCTCAGTCAAGATCGGGCCTTGGATGACCAGGCTGTCCTTCACGATCTACTGACCACATTGCCATTCCAGGGAGGCTACACCTGGTACACGATCTGGCCATCGACGATGGTCATATCGATCGTCGTCGTCCACAGATCCTTCACCGGCACGGTGTAGGGATCGGCATTCCAGACGACCAGGTCGGCCAGCTTGCCCACCTCGATCGATCCCTTGACCTGCTCCTGGTGGCCGGCGTAGGCCGCGCCCATGGTGTGGGCGCGCAGGGCCTCCTGGATGGTCAGGGCCTGGTCGGGTTCGTGGAACTCGTTACTGCCGCTGATACGGGTGACCGCGCCAAAGAGGGTGACCTGGGGCGTGTACCAGGGGGTCGTCGGGGCGTCGGAGCCCAGGGCCAGGGGGACGCCGGCGTCAAGCCACTCCCGGGTGACCATAATCCGGCGGGCCCGTTCCTCGCCAAAAGTTTGGGCCCACAAGTTCCCGCCCAGGCGCAGGAACTGCGGCTGGGTGCTGACCACCACGCCCAGGTCGGCCATGCGCTGGATCGCCCGCGGCGTGGACAGGATGCAGTGTTCGATGCGGTGGCGGGGGTCGGGACGGGGGTTGGCGTCCATGGCCCCCTCGTAGGCGTCCAGTGTCAGGTCCACGGCGGCGTCCCCGACGCAGTGCACGCAGATCTGCAGGCCGGTGTCGTGCAATTGGCGCACGGCGTCCTTGAAGGTCTGCGGGTCCCAGGTGGGCATGTCCCAGCGCACCCCGTTGTGGGGCTCGTGGCAGTAGGCCATGTGGGACTGGCCGTCGAGGAGGAATTTAAAGCCGGCAAAGCGTATGAAATCGTCGCTGTAGCGATCCATCTCGTGCAGCGCCCGCTCTAGGTCGCTGGGCCACTCGAGCGTATAATAGACCGCGCCGCGCAGGTAGAGCTGGCCGGCCCGGGCCACGTCCATGTAGGTGTGCACCGTCTCGACGCCGCGCACGTTGTTGTCCTGAAAACTGGTCACCCCCGCCGCGGCAAACATGGGCTGGGTGGAGAGGATGTACTGGTGTACGTCCTCCATTGTAAAGAAGGGGATCACCCGCCGCAGCAGGTCCATGGCCCGGTGGTTATAAAAGACGCCGGTGGGCTCTCCGTCGTCTCCTTTTTCAATCAAGCCGCCCGGTGGGCTGGGCGTATCGGCTGTGATGCCGGCCATCTGCAGGGCCAGGCTGTTGGCCGAGCCGTAATGGCCGCCCTGCTGCAGGATAAACACGGGATGGTTGGGCGAGACCGGGTCCAGGTCGTGCCGGGTGGGCAGCCGGCCCTCGGTGACGACCAGGAAGTAGCCCTTGACCCATTCCCCCTCGGGGGTCTGGGCCACCACCTCGGCCAGCTTTTCCTGCAGTTCGGCGATGGTGTGTACCTCGGGTGGCATAAAGGGCACGTAGAAAGCACTCATTTGGCCCATCACCTGGAAGTGGTTGTGGGGATCGATCAGGCCCGGGGTAAGGGCCCGGCCGGCCAGTTCCACGATCCGGGTGGCCGCGCCCAGGTACGGGGCCACGTCGGCGTCCGTGCCCACGGCCTGGATGAGGCCGTTCTTGACGGCTACCGCCTGGGCGATCGTGTCCGCCGGATCGACCGTGATGACCTTGCCGCCGCGCAGGACCAGGTCGGCGGCCTCGCCGGAGGGTACGGGGCTGAAAGACGCTGTGGCAGCCGGAGTGGCGGCCCGGGTCGGGGCGGTCGTGGGCACTGCGGCCGGGTCTCCTGGCCGGGGCCGCCGGCCACAGCCGCCGGCGATCCAGGCCAGAGCGGCCGCCAACCCCAGCAGGAAGCGGCGCCGGCTGAGCGCCGGTGGGGCCAAGTGCTTTTTGCCGGGGGCGTTTGCACTGGGGAGACCTCCAGGCTTGTTTCGAGGGTAAATTTCCGGGTCCATTATCCTACCCCATTTTTCTCGGGGCCTTTGGGGAGGCCTCAGAGGACGGTGACTGTCCATGCAGTTCGCCCGTCCAGGTTTCGATGAATTCCAACAGATCCTCCAGACAGTCGAAGTACTGAACCTGGCGGCTGTCCGTGTGGATCGCCTGGCCCCGCCAGAGCGACTGCTCCCCTTCGGGGCGTTCCCACCAGATGCGGACGACAAAGGCGGCGCTGCGGCGCGGAATTAACGTCATGGGCGCTCCTTGAATGCAATCGTTGGACCCAGTATAGTCGAAGGCTATCACAAGGATCGGCTGTAGGGAGGAACCATGAGGAAAAAATGAGGCGAGAGTCTGGCACATGACTCAGCCGAGTCTGGCACATGGCTCCGCCGACTTTTGCTCCCAAACTCCGCCGGGTTTGGCCCGGAGACGAGGAATCGTTTTGCTATCCACGCGATTCCTCGACTGCGCTACCCAGAAACTTGAAGTTTCTGTGCTCCAGCATACCGCCGGGCCAAAAGCGGGCATGGCATGCGGTTTGAGTCCCCCCAGCAGAGGCTTTAGCCGCCTGGGGAATTCAAGCGCCGGCTGAAGCCTGACGGGCCTTTGGCCGGGCGTCCGCGCAGGCGGACGCCTTTACGGTCTATTTCCGGAGCAGGTGCCCACGATCCAACCCCGGCGCAGCCGGGGCGGCCACCCCAAAGAACGCAAATCCCCCCCGCTTACGCGGGAGCCCGCCTTGTGGTCGTCCGGCCGCCGCGGGTGCGGATCGTCCGGCCGGACGCGCGCAGAGCGGCGACGTCGCTGCGCACGGTGCGCGTACTCACTCCGAGGACGGCGGCCAAATCGGCCTCTGTGGGATCGCCGCCCTGCACAGCAGCCTCGCTCAACAGGTGCAGGATATGGCGCCTGCGGCGGGCGACCTTGTCCTCACCCGGCAAGGGATCGACTTGTGCCGTCCACAGCACGAGCACCTGTTCCTCCGGGAGCAGGTGCCTGCCGGTGGGCGCCCCCAGTCGGGCCAAGCCAACGCAAGTTTGGCCGGACTCTAAAGGAACCGGCTCGCTCTCCCCAAGTAATGTCCTCACGGCCCCCTGTGATTTAAAAGAACGCTTTATATCCTCGTCTTCCAGGCCGTCCAGTATCCCTTGGACCAGGCTGACGGCCTGTCGCCGCAGTCGTACGGACTCGGCCTGTTCGCCCAGTTCTGCCAGTGTATTCGACAGTCCCACGAGAATCATCCACCGCCGCATGGGATAACCGGGTGGGGAAGCCCTGTGCAGGGCCTGTTCCAGTGCGGTCCTGGCCTGCTCGGGGTAGCCCAGTCCAAGCAAGGCCCAGCCCAGCAAATGCAGCGAGTGGACCTGCAGGGGAAGCAGGTCCATTTGTTCGGCCAAGCCCAAGGATTTTTGGGCCAACGACCGGGCTGGTTCTAGGTCCCAATTGACCAGGCAGCCCTCGGCCAGCGCGGCGAGAGCTGTCGCCCGATGCTTTGATCCCAGGAGACGGGCCAGTTGCACGGACCGCGCCAGGTGTGCACGCCCTCCCACGAGATTGCCCTGATAGACATGGACAAGACCGAGTCCGACCAGGGATTCTTTCTTACCGGAGAGAGATGCTGATCGGTTGGCAAGGTCCAGCCCCTCTTGATGACAGGCAGCGGACTGCTCGACCTGGCCCAAAACACGCAGGCTAAAGCCCAGGCTATTCAACAGGTCGATCACCAGCGTTGGGGTATTGCTTTGGCGAGCCCGCTCCAAGGCCAGCCACAGATCGTCGAGGCTGGCCCCAATCTGGCCCAGGTCCCAGTGAACCAACGATCGATAAAAGAGATATAGAGCAGCGGTATAGTGGCTCTCCTCAAAACGATGCCCCACCTTGGAGGCCTGGTCCAGCCATTCCAGACTTTTAGCACACGCTCCCCGCCAGCGCTGCACGGCCGCCAGGCCAATCAGTTCATAGGGAGAGCCAAGATAAGAGACCGTGTCGTTCAACACGGACTGGGTCTTGAAAAAAGAGTCTTCCGCCAGGGCCAGATTTCCCATACTCAGGTAAAGATAACCGAGATCGGCCCAAGTACTGGCTTGTGCCCATCGATTACCGATCTCTACAAAGACTTGCAAGGCTTCCTGAAATGCGGTCTGGGATTCTTGATATTGACCTAGGGCTTGCTGTGCCAGGCCAATATATTGTAAGCAGTGCGCCGCCGGTCCGGCTTCGCCCTGTTCTCTAGAGAGGGCCAGGGCCTGCTGCAGGGTATCCAGTGCCTGGGCATATTGCCCCAACATGTTGTGGAAAAAGCCTGTATCCAGCATAGCGATGACCGTTTCCCGCCAATCCTCTGCCTCGCGGGCCAATTGGCCGGCCTGGCGAGCGCGAGATAGCCCCTCATTCCAATCATGCAACATACTTCCATATACCCAGGCCACTCGTCTCTCGGATCGGGCAACAGCGGCCCAATTTTTGGCGGATTGGGCCACCTGGCGCATAGCGGCATAATTTTCCAGCGCTCGGTCAATGTTACCCAGGTGTCCCCACACGTAACCAAAACACTCATAAGCCCTCAATAATTCCGTCGCGTGCTCTATTTCACCCAACTCTTGGGCGGCCTGGACGATCCAATTGTAATAAGTCAGGGCGGACTGGTAAGCATAGAGACTCATGGCCCGATTTCCCGCCTGCAAGCAGTATGGCATCGCCCGCTCTAGTTGCCGGCTCAGGAAAAAATGGTGGGCCAATTCCTCAATGCACCCGGCGTCGTATGCCTCCAACACTTCCCCCGCACGCCGATGCAAAAATTGACGACGAGCCGGCCCGATGCCCTGGTAGATGATTTGGCGCACGTGATCGTGAACAAATCTCAGGGCGTCATCCCCCTCGACCAGGAACTGCCGCCGCAGCAGTTCGTCCGTGACCTCCAGTACCCGCTCCTCCGACCAGCCGCTGGACTGCCAGAGCAGGTCAAAAGGCATTCTCCTTCCCAGAACTGCGGCGAGTTCTAACAGGGCACACTCGTTCCGGGCAAGTTGCTCCAGGCGGCGGCGCACCACCTGGCCAATCCCACGAGGGAGGGGCCAGTCGGCCTGGAGCAGTTGGGTGGAGTCCTGCTCAAGGTGCCACCGGCCCTGACGATCCTGTGAGAGCAGGCCCTGCTCGTAGAGGCCTTTGAGCGACTCGATGATATAGAAAGGATTTCCCCCCGTTTCTTGATAGAGACGTTCGACAAAAAGTGCATCGGGCAAGGCCCGGCCCAGCAGCGCCTGGCTCAACTCGCCGACCTCTGACCGCGAGAGGGGCTTCAATTTGTACTGCTGCAGGGCCTCGGTGTCGGTCCCCTCCTGCAGCAGTGTGTGCAGGAGGGGGGGCTGCTCGTCCGAGCGGGTGGTTCCCAGGATGAGCAGGGGGCAGTCCGGCAAGCGGGTCAAGCTGGCCAATGCCTGCAGGGTGGCCTCGTCCGCCCAGTGCAGGTCGTCCAGGACGACCAGGCAGGGGCGCACCCGGCCCAGGCCAAGCAAAAAGCCCCATAGGGCCTGCTGCAATTGTTCCCGCCGCTGCGGGGCGGGGACGTTCGCTGGGGGCGGTAAACTCGGCAGCAGCCGGCCCAACTCGGGCAGCAGCAGCGTGATCTCGCTCAGGCAGGCTGAGGGCAGTAAATTCCAGTTTTGCCGGCCCAGCCAGGAGAGGGCGGAGCGAAGCGCTTCAGTCCAGGCCTGATACGGAGGGGGCTCTTTGAACTCGTGGCAGTTCCCCCAAAGGGATAGCCAACCCCGGCTTTTGGCATAACGGGCTAACTCTTGGGCCAGGCGGGTTTTACCCTCGCCGGCTCGACCCATCAGCATGACCAACCCACCCTCTCCCCGGGCGGCCAGCGAAAAACGAGACAACAGGGAGGACCAGACCTGCTCCTGGCCCACCATCGGTACCTGTCCGAAATTGTCAAAGGGGCTGCGGGAGAGAGGTCCAGGTATCGATTGGTCGCTAAAAGGCAAGTTGGAGGAAGGCGGTGGGAGCGCAGCGTTAGGGCTGGTGCGGCAAATGCGCTGGTATACGGACACTGTCTCGGGCATTGGTTTGACGTCCAGTTCCTCCCTAAGCAAGCGGCGACAGGTCTCGAATTGGGTATGGGCATCCTTCATCCGGCCCAGCCGGGCGTACAGTTCGATGGCCTGCTGGTGGGCTTGTTCGTGCAGTGGGTCAAGCTGCAGCAAGCGCTGGGCGATCTGCAGGGCCTGTTCGTCATCGCCTCGATCGCGATAGCCGGCCAACAATTGCTTCAGTGCCTGCAGGTAGAGGGAGCGCAGCCGTTCGGCCTCAACCAGGCGCCACTCCTCGCCAAAACCGTCCAGGAAATCGCCCCGATAGAGTTCCGCCGCCCGCTGCAGGGCCTCGAAAGCCTGGGGATGGGCTGGGAAAAACGAGGACGCGTCCCGCCCCGGGGTCCAGCCCGCCTGTTGGAGGGCCTGTTCAAAGGCGACCACGTCGACCCAATAGTCCCCGCTGGGCTCAAAGGCAAGCTGTTCCCCAACGGATTGCAGATAGCCGGGCGGCACGATCCGCCGCAGTCGCCACACGGTGGTGTTGAGGCTGCGGCGAGCGCGGTCCAGGGGGCTGTGGCGCCAGAAGGTACGGGCCAGATCCTCTCGGGCGTGCGGCCGATCGCGGAACGTTACCAGGTAGGCGAACAGGGAACGCGTTTTCTGGGTGGGAAACGTGGGCAGGTGCTGCTGCCCATAAGAGAGGTGCAAGCCCCCGAAGAGAAAGATACGCAGCGTGCCCATAAGCGCCCCTAAAAGCGAAAATCTCGCAGAATGGAGCCGCCGATAAATTCACGCAGCAGGGAATTATCCGGGATCAGGTCCGGGGGACAGGGCAGGAACCATTCCAGGAAGGCCAGGAGCCGCCGGGCCTCGACCCAGGGCAGCGTGCCGGGCTCGATCTGGCGCAGCAAGGGCTCGGCCAGGGGTTTGAGCACGGCCAGTTCGTAGACCAGGGCCGAGTTGAACATGCAGTCGGCGTTCTCCTGGTAGATGAAAATGTTGCGGGTCTCTCCCCGGCGCACCTTTTCCCAACGGGTGATGGTCTCGTGGGCGCTGTAGCCGCGGTCGCGGGCATCCCGCACCAGCCGGCGCAGCAAGCGGGTGTCCGTAGTGGGTACACGGTTGTGCCAATCCAGATTCAACTGGGTCAGAGCCGAGACATAGACCCGATAGACCGAGGCCGGGGGAATGCGGGGCACCAGGCGGGGGTTCAGGCCGTGCAGGCCCTCGATGAGCAGCACCTGGCCTTGTTGCAACGACAGGGTTGGCCCTTCCTCGCGCAGTCCGCTGATAAAGTTATAGTGGGGCAGGCGGATTTCCCTTCCCTCCAGCAGTGCCAGGAGCTGCTCGTTGAACAACTCGAGGTCGATGGCCTCCAGGATCTCGTAATCGAACTGGCCCTCCTCGTCGCGGGGGGTTTCGGCCCGAGGGACAAAATAGTCGTCCAGGCCAATGGGCAGGGGGCGGATGCCGTTGGCCAGAAGCTGCACAGCCAGGCGCTTGGTAAAGGTGGTCTTGCCGGCGGAAGAAGGGCCGGCGATCAAGACCAGGCGGATGCTTTCGCGCTGCCGGGCGATCTCTTGGGCAATCTCGGTCACCCGTTGGGCATGCAGGGCTTCGGCCACCAGGATGACCTCCCGGATGCGCCGCTCGGCGATGGCCCGGTTGAGGCCGGCGACGTCCTTGACCTCCAAGAAATCCATCCACTCGCCATATTCCTCAAAGACTGCGGCCAGTTTGGGGGAATCGCGAAAGGGGGGCAGCCGGCCCGGTTGGGATCGGCGGGGGAAGCGCAGGATAAAGCCCGGAGGATAAGGCTGCAGGGCGAAAAGGTGCAGATAGCCCGTAGAGGGCACCATATGGCCGTAAAAATAGTCGTACAGCCCGCGCAGGCCATAGACCTTCAGATAGCCTTTCTGTCGAAAGACCAGCAGGCGAATTTTATCCAGGTAGCCCTGCTGTTCAAAAATCTCCCGCGCCTCTTCCAGGGAGATCCGCTTTTTAACAATGGGCAGGTCGGCCTGCACCAAGGCGCGCATGTGCGATTCCAGTTGCTCCAAATCCTCTTTGCTGAACGTATCTCTTCCTTCCACCCGGCAATACAGCCCGTTCAGGGTCAGGGAGTAATCGATGTGGATCAGCGCCTCGGGGAATAACTCGTGGGCGGCGACGATCAGCAGAAAGCAGAGGGATCGCTGGTAGATGCGGGTGCCGTCGCTGTGGCGGATCGAGATGGGCTCCACGTCGATTTCGTGCTCCACTGGGTGGGCGAGTTCGACGAGCTTGCCCTCCACGATGGCCGAGACCACGGGGGGGTCTCCCGGCCGGCGCATGGCAGCGATAAAGGCCTCCAGGGGGGCATGGCGCGGTCCTTCCAAGATACGGCCGTCTGGAAAACGAACCTGCACCGTCTCGCGCGGCTGACCGGGATGGACCGGGGGCAACTGGCGGCTATAGGGGGGTACATCTGTAGCTGGCGGCATGGTTCCCTCCGGAAAAAATTGCCCCAAGCGCCTCAATCGAGGGCTAGTCAGGGCGAATCATGCGGATTTTGCCCGTGCTCTCGACCACCTGGACCTTGATAAAGTTTGTCCTGCCGCGGGTGGTCATGGGCATCCCGCCCATAATGACAATCAGGTCGCCCGGTTGGACCAGGCCCCGCGCGACGAGTTCGGCCTCGACCACGTGGATCATTCCATCGGTGCCTTGGACAAAAGGACAGCAGATGGGAGTCACGCCCCAGACCAATCCCAACTGTCGCCAGACGATATCGCTGGGCGTAATGGCCAGGATGGGAACTCTTGGACGCTCTTTGGAAATCAGGCGAGCGCTGAATCCGGAACGGGTAAAGGCCACAATTGCCTTGATCTCCAGGTCGTGGGCGATTTCCCGCGCGGCGTGAGCGATGGCGTGGGCATAGGTGGGGGGCGTACGGCGCGGCAGGCCGGCTGTCATTTGGGGGCGACCACTGCTCTCGGCCTCTTGCACAATGCGCCCCATCATGCGCACGGTCTCCACGGGGAATTCCCCCACCGCCGTTTCCCCGGAGAGCATTACCGCATCGGCCCCATCGATAATGGCATTGGCCACGTCAGAGGCCTCAGCCCGGGTCGGGCGGGGGTGGTGCATCATCGATTCGAGCATTTGGGTGGCAATGATACAGAGACAGTCGCATTGGTTGGCCTGCTCTACGATCTGTTTCTGCAAGATGGGGACCCGCTCAGGGGGCATCTCTACGCCCAAATCGCCCCGGGCCACCATGACGCCCTCGCTGGCCTCCAGGATGGCCGGCAGATCCTCCAGGGCTTCGGGTTTCTCAATTTTAGCGATCAGGGGGACCTCTTTGCCCTCCTGGGCCATCAGCCGTTTGGTCGCCAGGATGTCCTCGGCGCGCCGGACAAAGGATAGGGCCACGTAATCCACATCCAGAGCAAGCCCGAAGGCCAGATCGCGGCGGTCCTTCTCTGTCGGGGCATAGACCCGCAGGGGCACGCCGGGAAAATTGACCCCCTTGCGCTCCTTGACCAGCCCGCCGTGCAGCACGCGACAGCGCAGATCCGATCCCTCGGCCTCGATGGCCTCTAGCTCGATATTGCCGTCATCGATCAAAATACGATGTCCCGGCTCGACGTCGTCGACCAGGTGTGGGTAGCTAATGGGGAGGATATCCTCCGTTCCCTCCACGGCGCGATTGCTCAGAAGGACGGAGGCGCCCTCCTGCAGTTCAATTGGCTCTCGGCCGCGCAGGCGGCCCGTCCGGATCTTGGGGCCGGACAGATCCTGCAGGATGGCCACGGGTCGTTCCAATTCACGCGAAACGCGTCGGATCGTTTCCAGGCGAATCCGATGATCCTCGTGACTGCCGTGAGAAAAGTTGAGGCGGAAGGTATTAGCCCCGGCCTCGATCAAATCCCGGATCATCTCCTCAGAATTGCTGGACGGCCCCAATGTAGCGACAATCTTGGCTCGACGCATTCCCCATTCTCCTAGGCTTGGCCACACAGCCCCAGCTCATCAGCGATGCCCTTCATCGCTTCCAGGACCAGGGCAATATGCTCGTTCAGGGGCACACCAATGGCCGCGGCGCCCTCCTCGATTTCCTCTCGATTGACCCCGCGGGCAAAGGCATTATCCTTCCATTTTTTCTTGATCGACTTGGGTTTGACATCCAGGATGCTCTTGCTGGGCCGGACCAGTGCCACGGCAACAATCAACCCGGTGAGTTCGTCCACTGCATATAGCGTTTTTGCCATCAAGGTGTCCCGAGGCACACCGCTGTGGTTGCTGTGACCGGCCATCGCCCGGATCACATCCTCTGGCCAGCCCCGCTCTCGCAAAATCTCCATGCCGGCAAAGACGTGCTCTTCCAGCGTGGGGTGTTGTTCATAGTCAAAGTCGTGGATCAGTCCCACCACTCCCCATGTCTCCTCATCCTCGCCAAAATGTCGGGCATAGGCTCGCATGGATGCTTCCACCGCTAGGGCGTGCTTGAGCAAGTTTGGGCTCTCGGTAAACTCGGTCAGCAAGGCCCAGGCCTTTTCACGATTGACTGGCATCGTCGCCTCCTTGATCTGGAATTTTTACAGGAAAGGTTTCCCGCCGGGCGTGAACTGGCAGGGGATCCATCAGTCTGCTGCTATTGTATCCCAAACAAGCAGCGCGGTCAAGCGGTTTTAGGACAGAATTGCTGTAAATGTTGCGTTTCCACGCCCTACTTTGAAACCCTTGTTCTGAGAAGCACTTGACAAATCCGTATTGTTGTAGTAACCTAGGATTTGAGGGTATCCTGTATAAGGAGCCTATGGATGATGAAGCGCTCGCCGCGCTCGCGCGGTCTGGAAAAAAAGCGGTCTGCTGCCGCTCTCTCCCGGCGGATTTGCCTGGGGGAAGCGGTAGCTGAAGCCCGTTCAGCTCTAGAACAAGTCAGCGGTATTTCTACCGTCTCGCAAAAGCCTCCCTGGCTGCGTGGAGGGATGGTTTGGCTATCCCGTCTCCGACAGAGAGGGGAGCGCTTTTCCGCCCCCGGCCTTTTGGCGCGAAAGCGCCGGCCTACCCGGTCGGGGAATTCTTTTCTTTCCTTGCAACGCCTTCCCGCGCACCTGGTCCTGTTGCTTGTGTTGGGCCTGATGCTGTTCTTTAGCGGCTTTCGGGGAGCGCTGGCGCAACCCATCACGGCGAACACCAGCGGCAAGGATCCCTCCTGGCATATTCTGCGGGTTCCCGACGAGATTGCTGCTACCGCGAACGCCTATGACAGCATCCCGCCTATGCCCGTGATCATCTCGCAGCCCCGCCAGGTGCTCCCACCGCCGATGCCGGTTGAACAGGAGCAGGATTTGAACTCGGAAATCCCCCTGCACGGGGAGGTCATTACCTACGTGGTGCAGGAAGGGGACACGCTGGGGTCTATTGCCGCCCGCTTTGACCTGAGTGTCGAGACGCTCTATTGGTTCAACGATCTGGAAAGCGCCGAAGTGCTGTCCATTGATCAGGAACTATTGGTTCCACCGGTGGATGGGTTGTTGCACAAGGTCGAAGAAGAGGAGACTTTGGACAGCATAGCTGAGGACTATGGGGTGCGCAAAGGGAACATGATCGCCTACAAGCCCAACGACCTGCGCGAACCCTATACGTTGCAGGTAGAGCAGGAGATCTTTGTACCCGGTGCGGCCAAGCCGATCCCTCAGCCGGCCGTTACCCATAAAGGAACCCCTTCGTATATCTCCTCCTCGAACACTCCACCCTATGCCGCTCTGCCTGGTGGAGAACGCTTCTCCTGGCCGGCCTGGGGCCGCATCACCGACCACTTTGGCTGGACCGGCACCCGTTGGCACACCGGCCTGGATATCGCCGCCCCCTGGAGCACGGCGCTCTACTCCTCCGCCGCCGGTACCGTGTCCTATGCCGGATGGCGCGGCAATATGGGCTATATGGTCGAGATCGACCACGGCGAGGGCTGGGTGACTCGCTATGGCCATATGTGCCAGTTCCCCGAGGTGGGTACCGGGCAATGGGTCGAAAGGGGCCAGTTGATCGGCTTTATGGGTTGCACTGGCTATTGTACAGGTTCTCATGTTCACTTTGAGATACGTTACGAGGGCAATTACGTCGACCCGTTGAGCTATTTGCAGTGATCCTCTGGCCAAAGCTTGTTTCTGCTGGCCGCCACTCGCTGGCGGCTAATTTGTTGGTGAAGGCTATTTTCTGGGTTGCGGCTCTGGACGGATAGGCCTGACTGCTAAAAAGGAGATAGCTGTGAATATTTCCCACTATGAAGAGATCTGGCTGACTTGCCCCCACTGCGAGCAAAACTTTGGCTACACCCTCTGGCTCCTGGTCGACGCAGTCGAGCGACCCGAACTGGCGGCACAGGTCCAGGCAGGTACGCTGCGCCAGGTGCAGTGCCCCCACTGCCAAGAGACCATTGGCTGGCTCGATGCACCCCTACTCTACCACGACGCGAGCCAGGAACAACTGATCTTTGCCCCCTCCCAAGGAACCACCCGGGATCGGGACAGCCAGGATTTTGTACAATTGTTGGAACGGCTGCAGCAGGCGCTGCCCGATGCAGCGGATGTTTCCCACCTGGAGCAGCCGGTCTTTGTCCCGTTGCCCCTCTTGCCGGCCTACCTGACCGGGGGAAATCAAGCGGTAGAGGCGGCTCTGGATGAGATGTGGGAGCAGTCGATGCGTCGATTTCCGCCTCACGTGCAGACGGCCCTGCGGGAACTCAAGGCTGCGGAGGTCGAGACCATTGAAGGCATGAGCGCCTTTCTGGACGAGCGGCCCGAGCTGCGCGAAGCCTTGGAGATTGCCGGCATCGCGACATCCCAATTGCAGCAGGACCTGCTCACCTTTGCCCAACTGGATACTTGGGGGGAATCCAAAGAGATGCTGGAGTCACATCCCGAGTTGTTGGCCCCGCCCTCTGACAGCGAGCTGGCCCGGATGATTGACTATGCTCAGGATCGCCAGGATGAGGAGACGGTCGACATGCTGCAGGAGCACCGCCAACTGCTGCAGCGCTGTCGTCGGGTGGGCCTGCAGGCGGCCTTTTTGGAGAAAATCAGTGGCCTGCCCCTGGAAGAGGCTGAGAAATTGCTGCAAGAGATCCAGCAGCATCTGTTGACCTTGTCGCCCGAGATGTCATCCGCCGAAATAGGCGAACTCTTGAGCCAGTACCCCATCCTGCTCAACGAGGAAGCCCTGGACTATCTGCACGAGCGTGCTCAAGAGATGGATGCGGCCGGTCAGGCGGAGTCAGCCGGCGGACTGCGGGCAATTTTGGAAGAGATTGAGAACCTCTAGAGCTGTTTCCGGAACAGGCCTACAGGAGGAACGATGTCTCCAAGGTGGCGAGGACCTCTATGGCTGCAGAGCCTGCTGCTGGCCCTGCTCTTGTTCGCCTGTGGCGCCCCAGCGTTCTCTATGGAAGAGATCGCCCAGCGGGCCGGCCAGGCCATGGCCGAGCTGGAAAGCCTCCATTTCAACATTGGTGTGGAGGGCGGCCCGGCCTACATCGATACCGAGTCCTCGCTGTCCCTGCGCTCCGCCGAGGGGGATATGGTCCGCCCAGATCGGGTGCAGGCCGATCTCAAGGTTGGTGCCGGTGGTCTGGCCGTTATCGATCTGCGCTTTATCGGGATCGGGTCGGAGCAGTTCCTGACCAAGCCCATCAGTGGGGAGTGGCAACGCATGCCGGCAGGCTGGGGCTTTGATCCCACGGTGCTCTTTGATCGGGAGATTGGCGTCGAGACGGCGATTACCCAGGTGCAGTGGTCCGAGCAACTAGGCGACGAAAAGATCCAGGGGGTGCGCTGCTATCATCTGCGTGGTCAGGCCCCCGGCCAGCTGCTGGCGCCCCTGACGGCCTGGCTCATCACCTCGGAACAGGTTGAGGTAGAGGCCTGGGTGGGGCAGGCGGACTGGCGCATCTACCAACTGCGCTTTGAGGAGCCCCCGCCGCAGGAGGATGGTTACCCCACGATTTGGCTGCTCCAGTTCTCCAACTGGGAGGCCCCGGTGACGATCGAGCGGCCGCCGGGATTCTAGGCAGCGCCCTCGTTGTTAGGGCAGTGCGGCCACCAGGCCGTAGGCCAGCCAAAAGAGGGCCGCCCAGTCTGGGGCAAAAAAGGTGCCGTCCAGCAGGCCATGGGCCAGTCCATAGACCACGCTTCCCAAGAGCCCCAGCAGCAGGCAGCGCATCTGGGGATCCTGCAGTTGCCGGTAGAGCCGGCCGGCCCGGGCGAAAAAGGCCCCATAGAGCCAGGCCGCCCCGGCGAGCCCCAACAGGCCCAAGCGCGTCCAAAATTCCAGTACAACATTATGCGGCGTCCAGTAGGCTTCTGCTCCCAGCTCGGGATAACGTCGGTGGTAGTGATGGTAAAATGCATCCAGGCCGAGGCCCAGCCAGGGGTGCTCGCGTACCAGGACCCAGGCCCTGCGCCACATGGTCAGGCGGTTGCCCAGGGTATCTGTGGCCAGTAGACGTTGCAGGCCCCCGGTCAGCCAGAGGAAAAGAGACCCTGCGGCACCCAGTCCCAGTTCCGCCCAGAGCAGCAATCGGCTGACCTGGAGGCCGTAGAACAGCAGCAGCAGGGCCAAGGCGATGAGCCCGCTCCGAGAGTAGGTCAGCAAAAAGGCGGTTCCCAGCAGGGGCAGCGCGGCCAGGTACAGCCGCTTGCGCCGGCCCCGTGCCAAAAAGATCCCGCCAGCGGCGGCCAGGGCCAGCACCCGGCCCAAAAAGAGGGCCAGGTTGTTGGGCGAAAAGGTCCCATAGACCGAGCTGGCCCGGCGTACGCCATCGGCGACCTCGGCGTGCAGGGCGGGGTTGAGCACCTGCACGATCCCCCCCAGCGAGACCAAGGCAGCGCTGAAGACCAGGGCGTCGATGGGCCACCAGAATTGTCCCGCCTGCCGATGCTGTTGCTGCAGTTGTGCTTCTCGTTCCGGACTGCCGACCGGCGCGCCGGCCGAACGGAGCCGGGGCAGGGCCAGCAGCAGCAGGGGGTAGAGCAGGAAAGGTTCCAGCACGGTGACGCGGAACTCGCGCAGGGAAATTCGCAGCAGGCCGATCCCCTCGTCGGTGACGAAGGAGCGATCGGTCGACCAGAGCAGGGAACCGGCGCAGACTAACATAAAGAGCAGGGCTGGCAGCAGTTGCGAGAGGTTCAGCCGGGCTAGAAAAGCGCGCCGGCGGTCCGAGCGCAGCAGTTCCAGGCCGGCCGCGGCCAGGCAGGCCAGGATGATCAGCTCAAAGGGGGCGAACTGCCGTCCGGCGAACTGGACGGGTTGGGCGTAGAGGGGGATAAAGAAAACCGCGGCCAGCAGGGCCAGGTCGAGGCGCAGCAGGGCCAAGAGGACCTGGGCGGCTAACAGCAATAGGGCGGCCGGCAGGGCCAGGAGGGAGGGCTGCCCGCGCAGGAGGTAGAACAGGAGCAGGCTCAGGGCCATACCGCCGAGGATCAGTCCGTTCTGCAGCGCGTTCGGGCAGGCGTGGAAGCGGGCCCTGGCGCGCCAGGCCCAGGTCCAGAGCGCGGCCAGGCTGGCCGGCAGGCGTCGCAGTAGGAGGATCACGCTGATGAGCAGGGCGATGGCCAGGAGGGCGCTCAGGCTGGGGAAAAGCCAGGGCCAGGGCTGTTCGCGCACGACGTAGCAAGACCAGGAGAGCCCGGCTGGGGCGGACAGCCGCAGTGTATGCGTTGTATCCGGCAGGTCCCGGGCGACGATGTAGCGAGACTCGGTGCCCTCATAGCGCCAAAAGTGCGGCTCTTGGCGGACGCCATCCACAATGAACTCTAGCCCCTGGGCGTCATCGTTCGCCGGCAGCAGCAGGTCCAGGCGGGTCCCCACAAAGCGCAGGTCCAGGCCGGATTGGGGCGGGAGACGGTGATAGCCCACGCCGAGGGGAATGCCCTGGGTGGCCCACTTTTGCACAGCCGCGTAGGCCGGCAATGCATTGTAATCATGGTCCACCAGGGCAAAAAAGGGTGTGGGGTCATCCGCCTTGGGCGCAGGGCCATCCCAGTGCAGGAACCAGAGGTTGTGCACGCCTGCCCAGGGCCATTCGTGCAGGGAACGGTCTAGGGCGGCTGTGATGTAGCGGCCTTTGGTCTGCTCGTCGACGGAGGCGCCCCATGGACTGGCTTGGCCGGCCCAATCATTGGGGACAGCATTCCAGCCCAGTTCGCCGATCCAGATAGCCTTGTCCCAATCTCCGTGCTGCTCCATGATCTCGCGCAGCAGGACAATGCGCGAGACGTCCGTGCGGGTCAGTAAGCGCCCCTGGGTTCGGTCCAGACCTAGGGGGGAGTGCTCTGTGGGGGGTTGGCCCAGGCCATAGAGCTGGGCGGACATGATGTCAAAATAGCCTCCCCCGCCGGCCTCATAAACTCGTTTTAAAAACTCCAGGTCACTCATGTGACGGGGATCGCGGCCATCATTGGGGGCCAGGCTGGGAAAGATCACCTGCACGTCCGGATCGGCCTCTTTGGCGCGGCTGTAAGCGATGCGCAGTAGCTCGACAAAGTGCTCTGGATCGATGGCGTCCCAGTTCCATTCATTGGCCAGATTGGGTTCGTTCCAGATTTGGACGTAGTGGATCTGGCCCCGATAGCGGGAGACGACGGCATAGACAAAATCGCCATAATCGGAGAGGTGGTCCGGGGGTCCCGTGATATCGAGGGCTGGGTTTTCCTGTAGGGCTGCCTGCAGGGTCGGGTTGCGCAGTGCCTCCTGGCGGGCCCACTCGGGTGGACGGTCCAGGCGGACGATCAAGGACAGGTTATGCTCCTGGCAGAGCTGGACGATGAGATCATAATGGGACCAGGTGCTGTGGCCGTAGCGCTCGTCCCAAAAGTCCCCCTTGGCCGTGGGCTCGATTTGGTCCCAGGGGAAGAGCTGCTTGACCCAATGAGCGCCCATGTCCTGCGTCAGCTTCAGAGTGCGGCGGATGTTGCTCTCTGCCGGCTCGCGGTCCAAAAAGAGGTTGACGCCCAAGGGATGTACGTCGGCTTGGGCGATGCGGGGCAGCTCTGGCCCCCAGGAGACCCCGCGGTTATAGTTGTTATCCAGCCAGACGACGGCGGCCAGCAGCGTCGCCAGCAGGCTCGTTAGAATGGTCAAGGCGGTGAGTTGACAAATAATTCTTTTTATGGTATACTGTTCGATTGAAGTTTTCTTAAAGTGGGGCATTGTGTCCTCGGGGGTGGGGCACAAAAATTGGTACGTTGCCAGGAACGGAAACCGAGCGGTAGGCGGCAAGATTTGAGTTCCTGTTTCCTCGCAAAAACATACCTGGACCAACAGGTCTCTGGGGCATTCTCTCCAAGCGATGTGCTTTCCTGGATCAAGGGTATTATACACAAAACCAAGGTTCCTGTCCAGTGCTACTGGATGGGCGGTTCGTTGGTGTTTTATCCCCCTAAAGAACGGTACCCCCAACCTATCGAAAAGCTCGCCTGGTCTGTGAGGACCGGCCTTAACACTGTGGAGGCGTTGAATGTCCGTTGTTGTTCGTACTCCTGAACAGTCTGTGACGGTAGAGGATTCTTTACCGGGTCCACAGCACCCCATTCGAGAGGTCAAGCGACCCGAGCGGCATTCCTTCTCGCGGATCCCTGAAATTTTACCCATGCCCCACCTGATCCAGACCCAGTTGGAGTCCTTCCATTGGTTTGTCGAGGAGGGCCTGCAGCAGATTTTTACCGAGATCTCGCCGGTACAGGATTTCACCGGGCGCAAGATGGAGCTGTACTTTTTGCACTATTACTTTGGGGAGCCCCGTTACAGTGAGAGCGAGGCCCGGGAACGGGATGCCACCTACGCTCGTCCTCTGCGCGTTCAAGTCCAACTCCACATCAAAGAGTCGGGTGAGGTCCGGGAGCAAGAGATTTTTTGTGGTGATTTTCCCTGGATGACCAACCGGGCTACCTTTATCATCAACGGGGCTGAGCGGGTGGTGGTCTCCCAGTTGGTCCGTTCCCCGGGTTGCTATTTTCAGTTCAAGGACGAGACCCGCGATGGTTTGCCCCTGTACGCAGCCAAGTTGATTCCGGCGCGGGGAGCCTGGCTGGATTTCGAGACCAATCGCCGCAATGTTCTCTCGGTCAAGATGGATCGGCGGCGCAAAATCCCGGTGACCATTCTATTGCGAGCGTTGGGCTACGATACGGATGACGAGCTTCGGGCTCTTTTCCAACATGTGGATACCTCGACGGATCGTTCCTTTATCGAGGCCACGCTGGGCCGGGATCCCAGTACGGACCAGCCGGAGGCATTGCTGGAAATCTATCGGCGGCTTCGTCCCGGCGATCCCCCTACTTTGGACAATGCGCGCAATTTACTGGAGAGCATGCTCTTTGATGAGCGGCGTTACAACCTGGCCAAGGTCGGACGCTACAAATTGAACCGCCGCTTGTGGGAGAATCGCACGCTGGAGCCGGAGGTCCGAGAGGGTTTGGAGCGCCGGCGCGCCTGGCTGGATCTTTGGCAGCAGGCCCGCGAGCATGGGGCGGATCAAGAACTTGTTGATGACATGGTGCAGCAGCGCGTCTGGTGGTTGGAGCGGGCCAGGGGGGGGCTCAGCCTGGAAGAGAACGAGATAAAAGCACTGCGGGCCCAGACCCAAGAGGTGGTAGAACTGGCCCTGAGTGGGGAATCCGTGACCTGCTGGCGGGATGAGGCCCATTTGATTGACTCGAGCAAAGTCGAGATGTGCCCCGAGTGCGGCTGGTACATCTGCCCGGGCTGCGAGATGTGTCAAGAGGGCCAGGACCTTTGGATTGGTCCTGCGGAATACGAGTTTGAGCATCTTTGCAGCCGCTTTTACGTGCGCGTGATCAGTGGGCATCAGGATCCGCCGCCCTTGAACCAGCGCACCCTGGTTACGGCGGACATTATTCGCATCGTTGAAGAGCTGATCCGTCTGAACAATGGTTGGGGCGAACCGGATGATATTGACCATCTGGGCAATCGCCGGGTCCGCACGGTGGGCGAGCTCGTGCAGAACCAATTCCGTATTGGCTTGCTGCGCATAGAGCGCATCATCCGTGAGCGGATGACCATGAGCGAGCCCGAAACAGTGATGCCCAATCGTCTGATCAACATTCGACCGCTGGTGGCGGCGATTCGAGAATTCTTTGGTGGCAGCCAGCTTTCCCAGTTCATGGACCAGACCAACCCCTTGGCCGAGTTGACCCACAAGCGGCGCCTTTCGGCGCTGGGGCCGGGTGGCCTTTCCCGTGATCGGGCCGGCTTTGAGGTCCGAGATGTGCACCATTCACACTATGGGCGTATTTGTCCGGTAGAAACCCCCGAGGGCCCCAACATCGGCTTGATTGGCAGCCTGGCGACCTATGGGCGGGTTAACCCGCTTGGTTTTATCGAGACCCCCTATCGCCGGGTCGTCCGCGAGTTGGAGAACCGGGCGGTACTCCTGGAAGGGCATCTGTTGCGCCAGGACGTAACCGATCCGCAGAGCGGCGAGTTGGTCGCGGCAGCCGGCACAGAAATTGACGAGGCCCTGAGCAAGCGGATCGCGGCGCTGCCCTTGAAACGCATTGCGGTGCATCCGACGGTAAGCCAAGAGATCACCTATCTCTCCGCCGACGAGGACGATCGGTATACCATTGCCCAAGCCAATGCCCGCCTGGACGAGCGCAATCGCTTCATCGACGAGCGGGTCACGGCCCGGCGAGGTTCCCGGCCCACCCTGGAGCGCGCCGACCAAATCGACTTTATGGATGTGTCGCCCAAACAGGTTGTTTCGGTATCCACGGCCCTGATCCCCTTCCTGGAACATGACGATGCCAACCGTGCCCTGATGGGTTCCAACATGCAGCGACAGGCCGTGCCCCTGCTGGTGCCGGAATCGCCCCTGGTCGGTACGGGCATGGAGTACCAGGCGGCCCGTGATTCCGGCCTGGTGGCTATTGCCGCCGCTGACGGCGAGGTGCTGCGGGCGGTGGCCGACGAAATCCTGGTGCGGGAAGAGGATGGTTTTGAGCGCACCTATCCGCTGATTGGATTCCGTCGTTCCAATCAGGATACCTGCATTCACCAGCGGCCGATTGTGCAAAAGGGGGATGGGGTGGTCGCCGGGCAGGTCATCGCCGATGGGCCTTCTACCGACAATGGAGAACTGGCCTTGGGGCGCAACGTCCTGGTGGCCTTTTTGCCCTGGGAGGGAGGTAACTTTGAGGACGCCATCCTCATCAGCGAGCGGCTGGAACGGGAGGACGTCTATACCTCCGTGCACATCGAAAAGTACGAATGTGAGGCCCGCGATACCAAGTTGGGCCCGGAGGAGATTACCCGGGATATCCCCAATGTAGGTCAGGACCTGCTCGCCAATCTGGACGAAGCCGGCGTGGTTTATATCGGGGCCGAGGTCGGGCCGGGTGAGATCCTGGTGGGCAAGATCACGCCCAAGGGAGAGACGGACCTGACCGCCGAGGAGCGCCTGCTGCGGGCGATCTTTGGAGAAAAGGCCCGCGAGGTGCGGGATTCTTCCCTGCGGGTTCCCCATGGGGTCTCCGGCCGGGTGATTGATGTCAAGATATTTTCCCGCGACCAGGGCGACGAACTCTCGGTTGGCGTGCACACGATGGTGCGGGTCCTCATTGCCCAGCGGCGTAAAATCGCCGCCGGGGACAAGATGGCCGGGCGGCACGGCAACAAGGGCGTCATCTCGCGTATCCTGCCCGTTGAAGATATGCCCTTTCTGCCCGATGGTACGCCGGTGGATATTGTCCTCAACCCGCTGGGCGTGCCCTCGCGCATGAACATTGGGCAGCTACTCGAGACCCATCTCGGCTGGGCCGCACTCAGATTGGGGATCAAGGTCGCCACCCCCGTCTTTGACGGCGCCGAGGAAAGGGATATCGAAGATATGCTGGTAAAAGCCGGCCTCCCCGATAATGGCAAGATCACGCTCTACGATGGCCGCACCGGAGAGCCCTTTGAAAATCCTGTCGCGGTGGGCTATATCTATATGATGAAGCTGGCCCACCTGGTGGAGGACAAAATCCACGCCCGCTCTACCGGCCCCTATTCCCTGGTCACCCAGCAGCCCCTGGGCGGCAAAGCCCAGTTCGGTGGGCAGCGCTTTGGCGAGATGGAGGTCTGGGCGCTGGAGGCTTATGGGGCGGCTTATACGCTGCAAGAAATGCTCACGGTCAAGTCCGATGATATCAATGGCCGCAGCAAGACCTATGAGGCGATTGTCAAAGGGGAGCCCATTCAGGAGGTGGGTATCCCTGAGGCCTTTAAGGTGTTGGTCAAGGAACTGCAAAGCTTGGGATTGTCGGTCGAGATCTATGGCGACGATGAGGCGGCAGTGGATATTGACAACGCGGGGCAACAAACTCGGCCCCTGATTGGGCTGGAGGGGATCAACCTCTCTGGTATCGAAAGAGAATAGCGTTGTTAGGAGATCCGGCCGGGGGCTTGTGCTGACCTGCCTGGACTGAGAGGATAGCTGAATGACAAGAATCAACGAGATTACGGCCATTCGCATTGGTGTGGCTTCGCCGGAGGAAATCCGCCGTTGGTCTCACGGAGAAGTGACCAAACCGGAGACGATCAACTACCGTACTCTGCGGGCCGAGCGGGACGGGCTGTTTTGTGAACGCATCTTTGGTCCTACCAAGGACTGGGAATGTGCCTGTGGCAAGTACAAGCGCGTGCGCCACCATGGCATTATCTGCGACAAGTGTGGGGTCGAAGTGACGCGTTCCCGCGTGCGCCGCGAACGCATGGGCCACATCGAGTTGGCGGCGCCGATTACCCACATCTGGTTTGTCAAGGGGACTCCCAGCCGCCTGGGTCTGCTGCTGAACGTCACCCTGCGCAATCTGGAACGGGTCATCTATTTTGCTGCCTATATTGTCACCGATGTGGATGAGGACCGCCGGGCCAGCCTGCTGGAGCGCATCGAAAAACAAGTGTCCGAGGAAATTGCCCAGGTGGAAGCCGAGACCGGCGAGCAAATAGAACGCCTCCGCGAGCAGTTGGCAGGGGAACTCGGCGTGCTGGATCGCGCCCTGGAGGCTACCCTGGAGCGCTTTGAGGAAGAGCTGCTGGAGCAGACCGAGACCTTTGTGCAGGCGGCCAAAGAGATCGAAGCCGAACTGGAGGCCTGGAAAGGCGGGCCGGCCCATCGCACCCTCGTTTTTGAGCCCACTGGAGAGGTCATTGTTCAGGAGGGAGAGACCGTCACTGCTGACAACTTGGTCGAGTTGACCCATGTTGTCCAGGCGGCTATCGAGACCGTCGAACCTATCGGACGCCAAAAACAATCGGATGCCCGGATGCAAACCGAGGCCGAGCGCGACCAGCGTTCCTACGTGGCCGAGCAAGAGAGCGCCCGCCTGGAAGAGTCCGCCCAGGAGCAGATAGACCAGATTCGCCAAGAAGCCGATCGCCGCCAGCGTATGGTCAAGGAACTGTATCGCTCTATGCTCCTCACAGAGGCGCAGTACCGCGAGTATCGAGAGGCCTGCGGCAACATCTTTCGGGCCGATATGGGCGCGGGGGCCGTGCGGGACATCTTGGGGCGCTTGGACCTGAATCTCTTGTCCGTGGAACTGAAGGAGGAAATGGAGACCAGTACGTCGGCCCAGCGCCGCAAAAAGGCGGGCAAACGGCTGCGGGTGGTCGAGTCCTTCCGCAAGTCTGGCAACCGTCCGGAGTGGATGATCATGACGGTGCTGCCCGTGCTGCCCCCGGATTTGAGACCGATGGTGCAGTTGGATGGGGGTCGTTTCGCTACCTCGGATCTCAACGACCTGTACCGCCGCGTGATCAACCGTAACAACCGCCTGCGCCGCTTGTTGGAACTCAAAGCGCCAGAGATCATTATCCGCAACGAAAAGCGTATGCTGCAGGAGGCTGTAGACGCACTCATTGACAATGGTCGGCGCGGGAGGGCCGTCTCTGGGCGGGGCAAACACCGCCTCAAGTCCCTCTCGGATATGCTCAAGGGCAAGCAGGGCCGCTTTCGGCAAAATCTCTTGGGCAAGCGGGTCGACTATTCCGGCCGCTCGGTCATTGTGGTCGGCCCCAATCTCAAGCTGCACCAGTGTGGTCTGCCCAAGCGGATGGCCCTCGAGCTGTTCAAGCCTTTTGTGATGCGTGGCCTGGTCGCACGGGGCTATGCGCATAACATCAAGAGTGCCAAACGCAGTGTCGAGCGGATCCGTCCAGAGGTCTGGGATGTCCTGGAAGAGGTCGTGCAGAATTATTTGGTGCTGCTGAACCGGGCTCCCTCCCTGCACCGCCTTTCCATTCAGGCTTTTGAGCCCGTCCTGATCGAGGGCAGTGCCATCCAATTGCACCCGCTCGTCTGTACGGCTTTTGCCGCCGACTTTGATGGCGACCAGATGGCCGTGCATGTGCCGCTTTCAGAACGGGCACAGCAGGAAGCGCGCAATCGTATGCTTTCAGTGCACAATCTGCTCTCTCCGGCCACCGGTTCCCCCATCATTACCCCTAGCCAGGAGATGGTCTTGGGTTGCTACTATATGACCTTGGTTCGGCCGGGTGCTTGGGGGGAGGGCAAGGCTTTCTCCAGCCTGGAGGAGGCCCTGATGGCCTACGATGCCGGCCTGATCGGACTCCAGACCAAGATCCGCATCCTGCTTCCCCCCTCTTACCAGATCGGCAATGAGCTTCTGGAAACCTGCCTGGGTCGGGTCATTCTCAATGAGGTACTGCCCGAAGGTTTGCGCTTCCGCAACGAGATTATGGATAAAAAGGCCTTGCGTCGCATCATCGCCGAGTGCTACCGTCAGTATGGCGCCGAAGAGACGGCCGCTATGGCCGACCGGATTAAGCAACTGGGCTTTCGCTTTGCCACGCGGGCCGGCCTGACCATCGGGATAGAGGATATCGAGATCCCCGAGGGCAAGACGGAGCTCCTTTCCAAGGCCGATAGCGAGGTGGAAAACCTGGAGCGGCAGTTCCGGCGCGGTCTGATTACCGAGGGCGAGCGCTATCGGGGCACTGTGGAGGTCTGGACCGAGGCCACGCAAAAAATTACCTCCGAGGTCTCGAATACACTGGATCGCTTTGGCCCGGTCTATATGATGGCCACCTCCGGCGCCCGCGGCAATATCGAGCAGATTCGCCAGATGGCCGGCATGCGCGGTCTGATGACCGATCCGGCGGGCCGGATTATCGACCTGCCCATTCGTTCCAACTTTCGTGAGGGACTTTCGGTTCTGGAGTACTTTGTCTCTACCCACGGTGGACGCAAAGGCCTGGCCGATACCGCTCTGCGTACGGCCGAGGCCGGTTATCTGACCCGCCGCCTGGTCGATGTGGCCCAGGATGTCACCATTGTCAGTGAGGACTGCGAGACGGAAGGCGGCATCTGGGTCCGCGAGGCCGACCATACTATCGAGGAACTGAGCGCCCGCCTGATTGGGCGCCGGATGGCCTTGCCCGTAGCCGATCCGAGCAGTGGCGAAATCCTGGTGGACCGCAACGACGAATTTGACGAACAGGCCTGGGAGCGGGTGGACCAGATCAATCAAAAGGTCTGGCAGCAGGTGGCCAAGATCCTCGATCGCCCCCTGCCCTTGCTGCGGCCAGAGCGCCGCAAGGCGATCCTGCGAGGAGACGAAGAGGTGCCCGCGGAGGCCCGGCGTCTCTTGGAAGAGGAGGCCCTCACCAACTTTTTCGTCCGCTCGCCGCTCTCCTGCCAGGCCCCGATCGGTCTCTGCTCGCTCTGCTATGGCCGCAATTTGGCCACCGGCAATCTGGTGGGCATCGGCGAGGCCATTGGTATCATCGCCGCCCAGTCCATTGGTGAGCCGGGTACCCAGCTTACGCTGCGCACCTTTCACACCGGTGGGGTCAAATCCGAGTTGGATATTACCAAGGGTCTGCCCCGGGTGCAGGAGGTTTTCGAGGCCCGCCTGCCCAAGGGGAAAGCCGAGATCGCCGATATCGATGGCACCGTCGAGATCATTCGCGAGGGCGACCATCGCATTATCCGGGTGGTCCACAGCGAGGCCTACAGCGATGTGTACGAGATCCCCGAACAATTCGTCTGCCGGGTAGAGGAAGGTGATGAGGTCGAGGAGGGCGATCTGTTGGCCGAGACTAATGTAGAGGACGACGACCGCCCTTCGATTGTAGCCAGCGTCGCCGGTCAGGTCTTTATGGAGGACGGCCGGATTGTGCTGCGGGGGGCCGAGGAAGAGGTGCGCGAGTACGAAGTGCCGATTCCCGTTCGCCTGCGTGTACGCGAAGAACAGTGGATCGAGGCCGGCCATCGCCTGACCGAGGGCTCGATCGATCCGCGAGCTCTATTGCAGATTGCCGGCCGCGAAGCGGTCCAGTCGTACCTGGTCAATGAGGCCCAAAGCGTCTACTGCTCGCAGGGCGTGGACATCAATGACAAGCACCTGGAAATCATCATCCGGCAGATGCTGCGCCGGGTCCAGGTGGATGACCCCGGGGATACGGACTTTTTGCCCGGGGACCTGGTGGATCGTTCTAGCTACCAAGAGGAGAATTCACGCGTGATCGCCGCCGGTGGGGAACCGGCGACGGCGCACCTGGTCCTGCTCGGCATTACCAAGGCGGCCTTGAACACCGATTCCTGGCTGGCCGCGGCCTCCTTCCAGGAGACAACCCGTGTGCTGACAGAGGCGGCCGTGATGGGCAAGATGGACTATTTGCGCGGCCTGAAGGAAAATGTCATTATCGGGCGGCTGATCCCGGCTGGGACAGGACTGGAGATCCGCCGTAAACGGGCCGAAGAGCGTCAGCGCCTGGCCCGCATCGCGCTGGAGGAGGAAGGCTCCCGCAGTCTCGAGCGTGAACAGGCGATGCGCTTCTTGCGCGGTGATGACCTGGAGGAGAGCGATAGCCCAGAGTTTGAAAGCCTGCCCTGGGATTCGCTCAAACCGGCTGCCGAAGAGGACTCATAGCTTGTCGGACGTCTGAGCCGGCATATCCCGACATAAAAGACTGAAGGAGAAGGTGGAACCTTCTCCTTCTTTGCTTTTAACCCAAATTTTGCCCCCGTGAGCCAGGATAATAGAGCGGGCGATGGAGAGTCCCAAACCAGTTCCCTTTTCGCCTGGTTTATTCTGTCGGATAGTGTAGAACTTTTCAAACACATAGGGCAGGTCCGCGTTGGGAATGCCCGGTCCATAGTCGGTGACGTCTACCTGCAGTATGTCCCCCTGGGGATAGGCGCGAAAGAGGACCTCTTTCCTGCTTGGGCTGTACTTGATGGCATTATCCAACAGGTTCGTGATGACCTGGCCCAACCGCCGCCCGTTGCCCCAGACCAGGGGCAGGTCCGGGGCAACAACAACCTGGAGGGAAACCGACCTGATCGCGGCCAGGGCCTCTACCTGGTCCACGGCGTCGGCGATCACGGCCGCGAGTTGGCAGGGGGCCATTGACATCTCTACCCCGGCTTCAATCCGGGTCAGGTCCAAGAGGTCTTGGACCAGGGCGATCATTTTGTCCACAGAGAACAGGACTTGTTCGATAAAGCGGCGCTGGTCTTTGTTCAAGGGGCCGGCTACCTCTATCATCTCGGTCAGTGTTTGTACAGCCCCCAGGGGGCTGCGCAGGTCGTGTGAGACAGTGGCGATAAAGTCGCTTTTCAGCCGATCCAGCTCTTTGAGAGGGCTGATGTCCTGCATAGTGAGCACCGCGCCCACCGATGGAATTGGGTTGAGCGTGGCGTAAAAAATACGCTCGTCCTCTAGGGGGATCTCGGCCCGGCGCGGCCCTTCCCGCAGGGACTGCGGGGTGATCAATGATTGCAGTGCTGGACTGATGGCCAGCCAATCCAGGGATTTGCTGGTCGGATCTGGGCTCTCCAATCCGAAAAGATGGGCTGCGGAGTGGTTCATGTGTAGTACCTGGCCGGACTCGTTCAATAGAACGACGGCGTCGGCGGTGCCCTCGATCACCGCTTCCAGGCGGGCCCGCTCATTTTGGATGGCCGCAAAGAGGTGAGCCCGTTGGACGACGACGCTGGCCTGGCTGGCCACGGAAAGCAGCAGGGCCAGATCGTCCTGGTTAAAGCGGTTGACCTGCGGGTGGTCCACTGTCAGCACCCCCAGGATCTGGTCTTGGACCAACAGGGGGACCAGGATAGCGGAACGGGTCACCCAGGGCTTGCCCTGCAGTTCGATCCAGCGGGAGTCGCTGTGGGTATCCCGTATAAGCAGCGCTTGTTTTTCCCGAATGACCCATGCGGCCGCCCCTTCGCGAATGACCCGCTGCAGCAGGGAGAAGGAATCCTGCCCAGGTCGGGAGAGGATGCTGTGCCTCAATTGGCCTTGCCCATCCAAGAGGATGATGCTGCCGGCCAGCGCTCCCACACTGGTTAGGGCCAACTCTAGAACGTGGCTCAGGATATCTTCAATCCCCAAGTTCGCGTGCAGTTGTCGAGCGATTTCATAGAGGCTTTCCAGGCGATCCCGCTCCTGGCGGATGCGGCTGTACAGGCGGGCGTTCTCGATGGCTGTGGAGACCTGTCCGGCTAAATCCTCGGCCAGGCGCAGGTCCTCCGGGCCGTAAAGCCCCTGCTGTTGACTGGCCAGGATCACGGCTCCGATCACGGTGTTCCGGGAGGTCAGGGACACCCCCAGCCAGGAGCGCAAATGGGCCAACTGCGGTGGAAGGTACCCGGTGGCTCCGCCGGGACTGCTCTGCAGAAAAGAGCGGCCTTGTTGGAACAGGAGCGCCAGTGGCCCCTTGGTCCGCTTCAGGCAGAACTGGAGTAGACCGTGTTCCGCCTGCGGGGATAAGCCATGGCTTATCCCCGAGGAAAGCCGAGTCCCTTGTTGCAGCAGGATGATCGCGCTGTCGTAGGGTAGGACGCTGCGGAGTTGCTCCAGGACCGAACTAAGCACTTGGTCCATTTCTAGAGAGGTGGTCACCACCCGGGCTAGGTTGGCCATGGCCCGGGCCTTTTGGCGAGCCCATTGTTCCTCCTGGTAGAGGAGGCTGCGCTCCAGAGCAATCGCAATCTGCGGGGCCAGGGTGTACAGCAGCAGGGCATCCTCCTCGTTCAGGTGCCCGGCCAGCGGGCTTTGCAGATCCAGGATGCCCAATAGGCGATTGGAGGCCACCAACGGGACACAGAGCAGAGAGCGCCCCCGTCCCCATCGGGGCAGCCCCAGCGGATGGGGCTGCTGTTCCAGGTCGTCCTGCCGTAGGGGCCGGCCGCTGCGATCCAGGAGATCGTCCAGGGCTGCTTGCCGATAAAAGATCGCGCCGATCTGCCGCTGCACAGTTTCGTCACCACTGGACAGCGCAACCAGGGTCCAGCGGTTCTCGTGTTGCAGGTACATGGCCACGCTGAAATAGCCCAGGTCCTCTCGCAAGGTTCTCACCGCTTCCTGCCAGAGCGCCTGGGGGTCCAGAATGGAAGCAAATCGCCGGCCGGCCTGCTCAACCAGGGCGGACTGCCGGGCCTTGGCGCGCAGTTTCTCCGTGCGCTCTAGCATGCGCGCCTCCATGGTGCGCTGCATGTGTTGGATCTGCTCGTGCAGTGCCTGGATCGTATGCTCCTGACGCTGTACCACGCGCAGAGCCCGTTCGCAGTGATGGGCCCGAGGTACAAAACGGGGGGACCAGGATCGGCGGCGGGAGCGGGGATGCGACCAGCGGATCTCGTAGAGACAGTGCTCCGCACCATAGAGGGTGCCCCCTTGCTGAAATGTGCCATCCTCGTTCAATTTGCCCAAGCAACGCCGGCTGGCGAACTCTCCTTGGGCCAGAACTTGCCAGACCTGCCCTTGCTCCTCGATGGCATAGCGCTCGCCGGAGGCGGGCCGCAGTTCGACCAAAGGGACGGTACAGCAAATCTCCCGCACCTGGACGTCCTCGATCTGCCAGAGACCGGGGATGGCCGCCAGCAGGTGCCGGGTGTAGGTGCAGAGGTGATAGCTGCGCCGCCCACCCGGGGGAGGCAGGCAGGCCAGCCGGACGTATCCAGGACGGCCGGCCTGGACGATGACCTGGCCCTCCCGCTGCAGTGGGCCCAAAAAGCGATCGGCCTGGCGCAGCAGCTCCAGCGGGCTCTTTTCCAAAACAGCCTGCGGCTGCACCAGCCCGGCCACGCAGGGTTCCGCCGCCAGCCGGCCCACCCAGGCGATGAGGTCGGGGCTGCCACTGAGCGCGATCGCCCGGTCGAACAATTTGGCAAAGGTAGCCTGGCTGATCCAGCTCTCCGCACAGAAAAAAGTATGGCCCTCAGGAAAATTCCCCAAGAGATCCGAGAGGGGAATGCCGCGTTCGTTAAGGGCTTGGAACAGCGGGTGCAGCGCCCGACAACTAATCTCGGCGGCCATCCTCAGCCTCCTGGGATCGCTCGCGCTGCAGAAACGTCTCCAGCGCCTCCAGCGCCCGCCTGGCGTAGGCGGCATAGCGCTCGCGTTTACCCCGCACCGGCGGCTCCAGCGGGGGCAGCAGGCCAAAGTTGGCCTTCATCGGTTGGAATTCCCGCCGCGGATCCCCGCCGCTGAGATAAGCCGCCAGCGCCCCCAGCATGGTGGTCTGGGGCAGAACGCAGAGGGGGCGGCCCTGCAGCAGCCCCGCGGCGTTGATGCCGGCCAGCAGGCCCGTGGCGATCGATCCCACATAGCCCTCGCTGCCGATGAGCTGCCCGGCAAAAAAGAGATCCTGGCGGGCTCGGCTTTGCATGCTCGGCTGCAATAGGGCCGGGCTGTGCAAAAAGGTGTTGCGGTGCATTTGGCCCAGCCGGACGAACTCGGCCTGCTCCAGGCCTGGAATCAGACGAAAGACCCGCCGCTGATCGGGCCAGCGCAGGTTGGTCTGAAATCCGACCAGGTTGTAGAGCCGGCCGGCCAGGTCGTCCTGGCGCAGTTGCACCACCGCATAGGGCCGCCGGCCGGTGCGGGGGTCCGTCAGTCCGACCGGCCGCAGCGGCCCGTAGGCCAGCGATTGGGGACCACGCCGGGCGATCTCTTCCACGGGCAGGCAGGCCTCAAAGAAACAGGGGTCCTCAAACTCGCGGCGTGGGGCCGTCTCGGCCGAGAGCAGGGCCTGCACAAAGCGGTCGTAGGCTTGTTCGTCCAGGGGACAGTTGATATAGTCGTCCCCGCCGCGGCCGTAGCGGGAGGCGCGAAAGGCTACCTCCATGTCGACCGACTCGGCGGTCACGATGGGGGCCATGGCGTCGTAAAAGTACAGGTGCTCCTGGCCGGCCCAAGAGGCGATCTCCTGGGCCAGGGCCGGCGAGGTCAGGGGTCCGGTGGCGACGATGGCCGGCCCGCCGGGCAGCCTGTCGATCTCTTCCCGCACCACCGTGATGCGCGGGTGGGCCTGGATGCGGGCGGTCACGGCCCGGGCAAAGGCCGTCCGCCCTACGGCCAGGGCGCCGCCGGCCGGCAGGGCGGTCTCTTGGGCGCATTCCAGCAGCATTGAACCCAGCCGGCGCAGTTCTTGTTTGAGCAGTCCCAGGGCCCGGTCCAACTGCCGGGCGCCCAGCGAATTGCTGCAGACCAATTCGGCCAGGTACTCGCTTTGGTGCGCCGGCGTCATCTGCCGGGGGCGCATTTCGTAAAGGCGCACCTGCAGGCCGCGCTCGGCCGCCTGCCAGGCCGCCTCGCTGCCGGCCAGCCCCCCACCGATCACGTCGAGTTGCTCTTCACTTGGCTTGTCCACGATTTTGCCTCAAATCTGTTCGGCTCCAATGATGTGTTCATTATACCACAAATGAGGGCTTGCCCTGAACGTAAAAAAGTGCTATAATGAATCCTAGCCAGAGGGTGGGCCTCTTGTGGGGAGTGATTTTCAAGGCCGCCTCGTAACATGTCAGGTGAGTTTCGTTACTTGCCTGACCACAAAGCAGTTTTTTGAATAGGGTCGTGGCTTGCTCCACGTATAGAGCACCGACATGAGCAAGATTGGGGGGTTCCAAATGGCTAAACTACAGACGATTGAGGGCATCGGTCCGGCTTTTGCCGAGAAACTAGAGGGCGCAGGTCTTTGCAGTGTAGAGGACCTGCTCCAAAAGGGGGCCACACCCAACGGCCGTCAAGAATTGGCAGCCCAGACGGGCCTTGCGGAAAAAAAGATCCTCGGTTGGGTCAACCAGGCCGATCTCATGCGGATCTCGGGCGTCGGGGAGGAATACGCGGACCTGCTGGAGCAGTCCGGGGTCGATACTGTAATTGAGCTGGCCCAGCGCAATCCGCAGAACCTGCTGCAGAAAATGCTCGAGGTGAACGCGGAGAAAAAGCTGGTCCGGCAGACCCCCAGCCTCAAAAAGGTGGCGGGTTGGGTGGAACAGGCCAAAGAGCTGCCCCGGGTGGTCTCGTACTGAATCCGGGCCTGCCCCATTACAAGCGGGCTTTTAGTACCTTACCACCGAAATTCTGGCACAAAAAAACAAGGATTTCAACCACAAAGGGAATGGACTTGGGATTTCTTCCCTTTTTGGGTCCGGCTCTGCCGGGTTAGGATGAGTGCTGCTCATCCGGGGAATCGCGGTGAGCAAAAGGAGCGCCCACATGGACGAATTGGTCAAAATGATCTCGCAGAAACTCAACCTGTCCGAGGAGGACGCCCAGCAGGCGGTGGACATGGTGATCAATTTTGTGAAAGAGAAATTGCCATCTTCTATCTCTGGGCACCTGGAAACCCTGTTGGGTAGCGATGATTTGCTCGAGCAGGCCGGGGATCTGGGCCAAAGCCTGGAGGGTCTATTGGGAGGGCTGGGCAAAAAGTAGCTCCCGGTCCGCTTTCAAGTGATCTTTTAGCGAATGCCGCCGCTGATACCGGCGGCGTTTTTTGCCCTGCCGGCCGCAGAAAGGATCAGGGCCAGAGAACGGGGTCCGTACTGGATCGCCGATTGGAAAGGAAAAAGCCCATGCCCTACCTGTACTGGAAGCGTTTTCCCTCTCCCTGGGGCACACTGCGCCTTTTCGCCACCCCGGAGGGCCTCTGCCTGCTGGCTCTGCCCGCAGGCGGCCCCGTGGCCTCCTGGATGGGGCGGCATCTTTCCAGCCACACGCCGATCGAGGGGGGCGATCTGCTCCGGGAGGCCGCGGCCCAACTGGAGCAGTACGTGGCCCGGGAACGCCGCTCCTTTGACCTGCCGCTGGATCTGCGGGGCACCCCCTTTCAACTCCAGGTGTGGCAGGCCCTGCTGGAGATTCCCTATGGACAGACGCGCAGTTACGCCCAGGTGGCCGACGCGATCGGCCGACCGCGGGCGGTGCGGGCGGTGGGGGCGGCCAACGGGGCCAATCCCCTGCCCATTATCATTCCCTGCCACCGGGTCGTGCGCAGCGATGGCTCTTTGGGGGGGTATGGCGGCGGCCTGCCTCTGAAGCGGGCACTGCTCCGGTTGGAGGGCGGCGGCGAGGTCGGGCCACCCCCTTCGGGTGGAACCCATGCCGCTCGATGAGCGCCCCCCGCGAGACCTGCGCGCCCACCGGCAGCAGACCGAGCGCTGGCTGCTGTTTGGCTTTATCCTGCTGCTGCTGGTCGTGGGGGGCGGGTTGATCTTTTGGAATTATGGCTGGGGCGGGGTCTTGGGCGGGCTGGCCTGTATCCTGGGCCCGCTGGCTCTGGGATCGCTGCTCTGGCTGCTGCTGGTTTGGCTGGGACGTTGGGCCGAGGGGGATGGCTAAAGTTCGGGAAACCGCCCCAGTTCCACCCCGCATTGTTCCAATAGCGCGGGCAGGGTCGGGTCGGCCAGCACGGCCAATTCCTGTTCGCGCAGGTCGTGGTAGCTGCTGAGGGCGTACAGCGCGTCGTCAGCATAGGCCGGGTGGCACATCAACTCGCTCGTCCCCGGGGGGAGCGAACTGATGAGCTGTCGCAGGTGATCCAGGGTGGCCCGCTGCTTGTAGAAGGAAAAGAGGGTGCGGTCGGGACGGGGAGGCTGTCGCTGCTGCAGCAGCCTTTGGACGAAATCGCGGCCGGCCAGGGGCGGCGGGGGGGTGCGCAGGGGGAGGGCGTACTCCTCGGCCAGGTCCAGTGTCACCAGCAGGGCCTTTTCGTGGCAGTAAAATGCGTGGTGGTGGCTGTCCAGGTGATCCGGCTGGATGCCCAGGGCCAGCAGGGCCTCGATCTGGGCGCGCCACTCGTCCCGCAGTTCCCCGGGCGCGGCCCGCTCCAGCAGTGCCGACAGTTCCCGCACCCCCGGAAACTGTCCCGAGGCCGGCACCAGGGAGGGGATGGACCCGGCCGGCCGCAGGCAGTGCCCCTTGGTCACCGTCAGATGCACGCCGATACCCAGATGGGGGCATTGCTCCCGGGCCAGGCGCAGTTCCGCCGCGGCCGGCGGCATTGTCATCATGGCCGTGGTGCTGCTGACGATGCCCTCCAGGTGCGCCCGGCGGATGCCCGCCGAGACGCCGGGCGTGTAACCATAGTCGTCGGCGTTGACGATCAGACGTTTTATCGTCATGGCTCCCCGAACAGCACCTCGACCCAGGGGCCACCCTCCTCGTCGACCATCGGCCGTGGCTGCACATCATTGATGATGCGGGCCCGGATCCACTCCACGCCCTGGACGCCCTGGCGGGAGAGCAGCACCCGCAGCACTACCGCGTCGCGGGCGACGTTGTGGTCGTCAATGTCAAAGACGAAATCGCCCAGGCTGTAGGCCACCAGCGTTTCCCTGATCCACTCCACCTCCTGGAGGGCGTGGGGGTGGTGGCCGATGACCAGGGCCGCCCCGCCGGCAGCGGCGGCCTGGGCCAACTGCTGCTGGGTGGCCTCGTAAGTCGTCCAGTATTCGTAGCCCGCGTGCAGGTGTACGATGACCAGGTCGGCCTGCTGCTGGGCCGCAATCACCGCCTGGCGCAGTTCCTCCGCTTCGGTCCAGGCCACGCCCTCCTGGGGGCCGATCGCGGCGGTGCGGCCCAGGAAGGCCAGGCGAATGCCCTTGACCTCGATGAAAACCGGCTCGTAGGCGGCCGGCCCGGCCCCCACCGCGGCGATGCCAGCCTCCTCCAGGGTGGCTATGGTCTCGTCCAGGCCCTCTTGGCCAAAGTCCCTGGCGTGGTTGTTGGCCAGGTTTAGCAGGTCAAAGCCGGCCTGCTGCAGGCCCGTGGCCAGGCCGGGGTGCCCGCGAAAGGTGTAGGATTTCTGCAGGGGCTCGCCATAAAAGGCCAGCACGCCCTCCAGGTTGCCGGTGGTCAGGTCGGCCCCCTGCAGCAGGGGCAGCAGGGCTTCAAAGGGAAAGAGGGCCCCGTACATCAGCATGCGCGGCTCCACGGCCCGCCCGATCATGATATCGCCCACGGCGGCCAGGACGATCTCGTCCTCGGCCGGCTGCAGCAGGACGGTCTCCTCCGGCCAGCGCTCCAGGGTGCGGACCAGCGGCTGCGGCTCGCCGACCTCGCCCCGGGAATTGCCCACAAAGGCGTAGAGGTGGTTACTGGCCCGCGCCAGCAGCTCGTCCTGGCCGTCGCCGTCCAGGTCGGCCGCCCACAGGCCGTGCACGCGAAAGGGCACCCAGGTATAGCCGCGCGGCATGCCGTGGGACTCGACGATCAGTATCTGGCCGGTGTCGGTGCCGGCGGCGATCTCGGGCTGGCCGTCCCCCTCCAGGTCGGCCAGGGCCAGCGACCAGACGCCGCCCTCGACAAAGACGTCCCAGTGGCGGTGTGCCCGCTCCTCGGAGGGGTTGGACTCTAGCGCGATCAGGCGTTTCCGGGTCCCGACCAGAATCTCAGGCTGGGCGTCCCCGTACAGTTCGACCGGGAGGACGATGGGGATGGGACTGTCCAGGTCGATCTCGGCGGCCAGGTCGCCGCCAAAGCCAAAGCGGCGCAGCAGGCCGTCGCGGCCCCCGGCGAGCACGCCGCCCTCCAAGGCCGCCATACCGCGGATATAGCCGGCGTCCTCCCAGCGCCAGGAGGGGACGCCGGCGGCGTCCAGCGCCTGCACGGCCCCGGCCTCGGTGCTGAGCACGATGAGCTGGTTGTGGCCGCTGGCAAAGCTGGCAAAGGCGGTGGGGGCGCCGGTGGTCTGCTGCTGCCAGAGCACGCTGCCGTCCCCCCGCAGGGCCCAGGCGCCGGCCGGGCGGGCGCCGGCCAGGATCTCGGGGCGGTCGTCGCCCTCCAGGTCGACCGCGGCGATGGCGGTGACGCGGCCGGCCAGGGGTACCTGCCAGAGCAGGCCCCCGCCGGCATCCAGGGCCAGCAGCTCGCCGGCCTCGGTGCCGGCCAGGATCTCGTCCCGGCCGTCGCCGTCCAGATCGGCCAACTCCAGGCTGAACACCGAAGCGCCAGTGTCCCAGGACCACCAGGTCTGTCCCCAGGCGTCCACGACATAGACCCGCCGGTCGTAGGAGGCGACGACGATCTCGGGAAGGCCGTCCCCGTCCAGGTCGCGCGGCAAAAAGTCGTTGATAATGTCGTCGGCCGTCCAGGCCCACAGGCGGCTGAGGCCCAGGGCCGGCGGGGGCGGCAGCGGCGGGGTGGGGGTGGGCCGCTCCGTGGGAATGGGCGTCGCTGTGGGCGGCGCGGGCGTGGCCAAGGGGACTGCAGTCGCCGGCGGGACCTGGGTAGACGGCAGCGAGGTCGTGGCCACTGCCGGCGGCGAGGAGGCCGCGGGGGAGGTCAGGGCCGGCCCGCAGGCGCAGAGCAGGATCCCCAGCAACAGCAGGAGGGCGCTGGTTTGTTTTTTGGGTTGGCGCGACCTCATTCTTTTCTCTCTGGTACACGTTTCCAATATTTGCGCTTCCAGCCGTCGGGTGCCTGGTAGTGGGCCCAGGCATAGCCCCACTCGGTCGAGATCAAGTGCTCGTGTTGGGACTGCTCGTGTTCGCCGCTCAGTGGCGCTACTCGCCCGTCAGCGCCGCCTCTTCGTCCCCGGCGATGTAGGCCTCGGTGCGGTGATAGGCCTCGTCGTCGGACAACTGCACGGGTGGGGTCTTCATAAAATAGGCCGAGGGGGCCAGGATGGCGCCCTTGAGGCCGCGGTCCAGGGCCAGCCGGCAGCAGCGGATGGCGTCAATGACCACGCCGGCCGAGTTGGGGCTGTCCCAGACCTCCAGCTTGAGTTCCAGGTTCAGCGGGCTGCCGCCAAAGGCCTCGCCCTCCATGCGGATGTGGCACCACTTGCGGTCCTCCAGCCAGGGCACGTAATCGCTGGGCCCGACGTGGACGTCCTTCTCCGCCAGGGGGTAGTCGAGTTGGCTGGTCACGGCGCCGGTTTTGGATATCTTTTTGGATTCGAGGCGCTCCCGTTCCAGCATGTTGAGAAAGTCGGTATTGCCGCCAAAGTTGAGCTGGTAGGTGCGGTCCAGGTGCACCCCGCGCAGGCGAAAGAGGTGGGTCAGGACGCGGTGGACGATGGTCGCGCCCACCTGGGACTTGATGTCGTCGCCGATGAGGGGCAGGTCGCGCTTGGCAAAGCGGCACTGCCAGTAGGGTTGGGAGGCGATAAAGACGGGCACGCAGTTGACGAAACCGCAGTCGGCGTCCAGGATCTGTTCCACGTACCACTTGGTGGCCATCTCGGAGCCGACGGGCAGGAAATTGACCACCACGTCGGTGCCGCTGTCGCGCAGGATGCCCACAATGTCGTCGGTGGGGCCGGGGGCCTTTTCGATGATCTGCGAAAGGTACTTGCCCAGCCCATCGTGGGTCATGCCCCGGTGGACGGGGACGTTCAGCTTGGGGACCTTGGCAAAGCGGCGGGTGTTATTGGGCGGGCTAAAGATAGCCTGGGACAGGTCCAGGCCCACCTTGTTCTTGTCGATGTCAAAGGCGGCCGAGAACTCGATGTCCCGGACGTGGTATCCCCCCAACACGGCGTGCATCAGGCCGGGGACGACATCGCCGGTCTTGGCCTCGCGGTAATACTGCACCCCCTGCACCAGGGACGAGGCGCAGTTGCCCACGCCAATGATGGCCACCCGAATCTTTTCCGCCATAGCTCTCTCCTTTGGCTGCGATCAGCGCTTGTTTGTCTTTTCTCCGTTGCGGTAGGCCTGGTCGAGCAGTTCGATGGGGTGGACCACCTGCATGGGCAGGTTCCAGCGGCGCACGCCGCGCCAGAGCTGCAGTTGGCAGCCGGGGCAGCCGCTGGCGACGAGTTGGGCATCGGTGTCGGCCACGTGGGCCATCTTGCGGTCCAGCAGGCGGCCCGATTCCTCCGTCTCGGTGATGGCGTGGCTGCCGGCGTTGCCGCAGCACCAATTGGCCTCCTCCATCTCGACCAGTTCGAGGCCGGGGATGGACTGCAGCAGCCGGCGCGGCGCGGCCGAGACACCCATTCCGCGCACCAGGTGGCAGGGATCGTGATAGGTGACGCGCACGTCCAGCCGGCCCTGGGGCGGCTCGATGCCGATCTCGTCGAGGAATTGGCTGATATCGCGCACCCGCTCCGAAAAGGCACGGGCCTTTTCGGCGTAGGCGGGGTCGTCGGCCAGCAGTTCGCCGTACTCGTGCAGGGTGGAGGCGCAGGAGGCGCAGTCTGTAATGACGGCCTGCAGGTCCTGGCCGGTAAAGGCGTCGATGTTCTGGCGGGCCAGGTCCTTGGCCCGCTCCAGTTCGCCGTAGCCCAGATGGGGCATACCGCAGCAGGTCACCGCGGGCGTATAGACCTCGCAGCCATTGCGGGTCAGGACGCGCACTGTGGCCGCGCTGGCCGAGGCGAACATGACGTCCTGGGCGCAGCCCAGGAAATAGCCAATCCGGCAGCGGGGCTCCTGGCCGGCCGAACCGTTATAGGCGGGGGTCACCCGCTCCAACTGGGGGCGCAGGGGCCGGCGGGGGATGGGGGGCAGCAGCCAGGACATCTCGCGCAGGCGCCGGGGCAGCAGCCGATCCAGGCCGGCGCGGTCGACCAGGCGGCGCAGGCCCAGCCGTTCGTAGCAGCGCAGGGGCATGGTGGCCTTTTCTAGGCGGGCCGGTTTGGGCAGGAGCCAGCCAAAGAGCATGTTGCGGAACCAGTGGCGGCCCTCCAATTCAAGGAGGTAGGCGCGGGCGGCCATCATCAGTTGGTCCGTGCGCACGCCGGCCGGGCAGATATCGACGCAGGCCTGGCAGGCCAGGCATTGGTAGACGATCTTTTTAAAGCGCGGGCTGGGCTCCAGCCGGCCCTCCAGGACTGCCCGCACCAGGGCGATGCGGCCGCGCGGCGCGTCGGTTTCCATGCGCGTCTCCTGGTAGATGGGGCAGACGGCGGAGCAGAGCCCGCAGCGGATGCAGGACTGGATCTGGGCCTCGTCAGGGAGCGCCCCCTGGGGAAATGGTTTGCTCTGGATTTCCTTCTCTGACATCTTTTATCCTCTGGTCGGCGGCCTCGCCGGCCACTTGAACAGGCAGCAGCGCTGCTCGGACCCTGTGTCCGCATTGTACTACAACCCCCCCGGACGCGCAAACGCCGGCAGTTGCACCGGCCTGCAAGTTGTGTTATCATAAATCCGTGGGCAAGTGGTGGAACGGCAGACACGTATGCCTTAGGAGCATATGCCGCCAGGCGTGAGGGTTCGAATCCCTCCTTGCCCACCTTCCCCCACCGGGCCGGGAATCATGGGAGTGACGGCCCTAGCTGAAAAAAAGAGGTGGAGCATGTTGCTGCGGAAACGCTTGGACCCGGCCATTTTGAACCTGCCCGTGGAAAAGATGCGGGTGGGCTACTATGCGGACCAGGACCTCTCGCGGGCCCAGCAGGTCCTGCTGCGGGAGGACAGGCACCCGCGGGTGCTGATGGTGGTGTACCAGCGGCAGGCCGTGGTTGTCGGCGGGACGGACGAGGCCATCGCCATCCTCAAGTTATGCAGCGGGCATCCTGGGGAGGGGGGCGACTGGGTCGAGGGCTGGGAGCAGTTGCGGGTGCAGAGCCTCTACGACGGCGAGCGGGCCACGCCCTACGAGCCGGTCATGACCATCGAGGGGGACTATGCCCTGTTCGCCCAGCTAGAGACGGATTTTCTGGGCGTGCTGGCCCGGCGGACGCGGGTGGCCACGAACACGGCGGCGGTAGTGGAGGCGGCGGGGGGCAAGCCGGTGCTCTTTTTCCCCGCCCGTTTCGACCACCACCTGGTCCAGACCGGCGACGGCTACGCCGCCTACATCAGCGGCGCGCTGGGGGTGGGCACGGACGCTCAGGGGGCCTGGTGGGGCCGGCCGGGTCTGGCCACGGTGCCGGCCTCGCTGATCGCCTGCTACGGGGGGGACACGGTGCGGGCGGCCTTGCAGTTCGAGGCCCACCTGGAGCCCGAGGTCGACCTGATCGTCTCGGTGGACTTTGACAACGACTGCGTGGGCGCCGCGCTGGCGGTCGCGCGGCGCATGGAGCGGCGGTTGTGGGGAGTGCGCCTGGGCACGGACGAGACCATGGTGGACCGTTCGCTGTTGGAGCAGATGGGCCAATTCAAGCCCACGGGTGTGAACCCGCAGTTGGTGCGCAATGTCCGGCAGGCCTTGGACGAGGCCGGCTTTGCCTTTATCCGCATCGTGGTGGCCGGCGATTTTTCGCCCAAGCGCATCCGCGCCTTTGAGCAGGCCGGTGTGCCGGTGGACGCCTACGCGGTGGGCCGTTCCCTGCTGCGGGGCCGGCTGGCCTATTACGCCGACATTGTCGAGGTGGACGGCGCGCCCTGCGCCCGGGCCGGCGTGCACTACGAGCCCAATGACAGGTTGAGCGTGGTGGAGTAGGGGAATCTATCCTTCAACTGTTTCTAGCCCCCGCGCCGCCAGTTGGGCCAGGTCGATCACCTCGATCCGCTCCCCCTCCTCCACATCCGGATCATCCATGGCGCAGAGAAAGTGGATCTGGCACTTGAGGCAGGCCGTGACCAGCAGGTCGGCGCCGGTAGCCCGGGCCTGGCGCAGGCGGTCCAACTGGAGCTGCTTGTTCACCGCCCCGCAGGCGGTCCAGCAGCTCGTGCCGCAGCATTGGGCCAGCCGGCCGCTGCGCTCCATCTCGACCAGGTCACCCAGCGCGCCCAGCACGGTCCGGGGCGCCTCGTACTCGCCCAGGTGCCGGCCCAGCCGGCAGGGGTCCTGGTAGGTCAGCCGCCGCTCCTGCGGCCGCAGCGCCAGCCGGCCCTGCCGCAGGGCCTCGGCCAGCCACTGCGAGATGTGCAGCACCTCCACCCCCAGGTCGTAGCCGTGCGCCGGATAGTCCACCGCCAGCGTGCGCACGCCCTCGGGACAGGCGCTGACGATGCGCTTTACCCCGCTCTCGCGGATGAGCGCCTGGTTGGCCTCGGCCAGCCGCTCAAAACTTTCCACATCGCCCTCCCAGAGCAGGTCGTGCCCGCAGCAGCGCTCCTCGGCCAGTACCTGCGGCCGCTCGCCGGCGGCGTTCAACAGCCGCACCACGCTGCGGGCCGTCTCCAGTGCGGGGACCTCCAGATCGGCAAAGGCGACCTCGAAAAAGGGCGTGCAGCCGACAAAGTAGAGCGTCTCGCCGTCCTCCGAGATTTCGAGATTGTCGTCGAGCCAGCCCAGCCGGTTCGGCCGGCGGGCCGGTTCGGCCGTCAGGCGCATCAGGGTCTGCAAGAGACCGCCGTGGGAACAGGGGGCTTCGACCGCGTCCTCCCGGGCCAGGGCACGCACGTCGCGGACAAAGGAGATATAGTCCACGCCCATCGGGCAGCGCTCGTGGCAGGCTCGGCAGGTCAGGCATTCCCAGAGGGCCGGGTTGTGCAGTGTCTCCCCCGGCCGGCCCTGGATCACCTCCTCCACCAGCCGCCGCGGCGAAAAGGCCGGGTCGCGCCGGGCCACCGGGCAGACGGCCGTGCACTTGCCGCACTCCAGGCAGGCCACGGCACGGGTTTGGGACGAAATGGTTCTGATTGAGTTCATCGTTTCCTCTTATGCCGACAAGGCCGCCGCCAGGGCCTCTTCCCAATACAATGTCCGGCCGTCTTGGAGCAGCAGGAGGCCGGACGCTTCGGCCTGCTGCGCGGCGCCCAGGGTCGCCTCCAGCCCGGCGACGACCGGCACCACCGGCCGGCCCAGCCGCTGCAGCAGCCGGGCCCGGCGTAGCGCCCGCTCGACGTCGTGCCGGTCCACCACCGACGAGACCTCCACCGCCAGCCAGACCTCCGGGGCATCCTGCACCTGCCGCGGCCGGCCGCTCAGCAGGAAATCGAGACGGAATATCTCTCCGACCTCGCCGGCGGAAAGATGCGCCTCTATCTCGTCCTCGATCTCGACCAGGGGTAGCAGCCGCAGCCGGCGCAGCAGCAGGCCAAAGTAAGAGGGCGCCTTGTCCCGGTAATCCATCTCTAGGACGCGTCCCTTGATCCCGGCCAGGTCGATCTGTATGTCGTTCACGCGCTCCTCGGTGCGCAACTGCGCCTCGGCCAGGGCCTGGACGGTGGCCTCCAAGCGATCCAACCGTTCCAGGAGGTGCTGCTGCGTCTCGACCAGGACGTTCACACACTCCTCGGTGCGCAACTGCGCCTCGGCCAGGGCCTGGACGGTGGCCTCCAAGCGTTCCAGCCGTTCCAGGATGTACTGCTGCGCCTCGACCAGATTCTGGACAGTGGCCTCCAAGCGCTCCAGCCGCTCCTCGGTGCGCAACTGCGCCTCGGCCAGGGCCTGGACGGTGGCCTCCAAGCGTTCCAACCGTTCCAGGATGTGCTGCTGCGCCTCGACCAGGGCGTTCACGCGCTCCTCGGTGCGCCACTGCGCCTCGGCCAGCGCGGCGACCCTGGAGGTCAGCCGGTCAAAATCCTCGCGGGTGACGCGAATCTCCCGCATGCGGTCATCGATCAGGGCGACGACCGCACGGTAGGCCTCTGCGGTCAATCCGGGCAATGATTGTTCGTCCATCGTAGCCTCCGACCCTATCGGGTCCACTCCCTTCCATGGTCCAGACACAATATGCTACAGGACCATTATACCACACCTGTCGATCAGACGGGAGCCAATTGCTCCGGGGTAAGCTGCCGCACAAAGCGTTCCAGGGCCTGGGCCAGCGTCTCGGCATCGCCTGGGGCAATGCCGACCATGTCCAAGCGCTGCGCTCCCAGCCCGACCAGGTCGGCCAGCACCTGGGCCTGCTGCAGGGCCTGCCCGGCCCACTCGCGGCCAAACTCAAAGCGGCAGCTGTCCTCGTGGCAGCCGGCCAGCAGCACCCCGGCTGCGCCCAATTCCAATGTACGCAGCAGCAGCCCCGGCGAGAGGCGGCCCAGGCAGGGCACCCGCACGGTGCGCACCTCGGCCGGCAGTTGCCGGTGCTGCATGCCCAGCGCCTCGGCGCCGCTGTGGCCGCCCCAGTTGCAGGCAAAGACGACCACGCGCTCGGCCGGGCCGGCATAGCCCATGGCCTCGACCGTGGCCTCGATCTGGCGGTCGCTGACCCGGCCGGCCACGACCGCGCCGGTGGGACAGTGCGCGGCGCAGGTGCCACAGGCCAGGCAGCGGGATTCGTCTACCCGGGCGCAGAGGCGTCCCTGGGCGTCCACTTCCAGGCGGATGGCCTCGGCCTGGCAGAGGCTCTCGCAGGTGCCGCAGGCCCGGCAGAGCGCCGCGTCCACCCGGGCGACCAGGGGGACCAGCGGATCGGCCCGCAGGCGCGCGGCGGCGGCGGCGATATAGTCACCGGCCGTCTCCAGGGCATCCTCCGGGCCGTGCACCCAGGCGCAGTGCTCGCGCAGGTTCACAAACTCCCAGGCCCAGGAGGGCAGGCTTTCGGCCAAGGATTCCTGCCAGAGGCCCAGTCCCTCGCGGCAGCGCACGCGCTGGCTGGTACAACTGTAACAGGTTTGGGCCAGGTTGCAGCAGGAGCAGGCCGCCAGGACGGCGCCGTCCAGGTCCGCGCTGGCCTGCCGCAGGAATTCGATGCCCTCGGGCAGGCAGGCAAAGCGAACCTGTTCCACGCGTACCACGTGGGGCAGCTTGGAGAGGCGGGCCTGCAGGACATCGAGGTCGACGGCCCCGGCAATCTGTTCGCCGCAGCGGCAGAGAAAGATGCCCAGGCGGGACATTTCGCTCGCTGCGGGCTGCAGGCGTTGGCGCAGCGGGGATGGCCGTGCTTGCTCTTGGCCAAAGGCCGTCAGCATCGCCCGGACCATGGCCTCGGGATCGCCTTCCTGCAGGCGGTACACGCCTTCCATGGGGGGCAATCCCTGGCCGTTGGCCAGCAGGACGGCATCGGCCTCCAGGGTCAGGTGACGGGGCCGGGCCTCGTGGTGGATGGCCTGGGGCTCGCAGACGGCGACGCACTCCATACATTCGGAACAGATCCCGCAGGCCAGGCAGCGGCCGGCCTCGGCGAGGGCCTCCTCCTCCGTCAGCACGCACTCGACCTCGGCAAAACTGCGCTGGCGCTGAACGAGAGGAATCTCGATCGGATTATGCCGCGTTTCTCTACTGGCAGCCTCGAGTTCCTCTGCCGGGGGATGGGCTACGGTGCGTTCCGCTTCGGCGGTGGGGCAGGACAGTTCCTCGTCGCGCAGATAGTGCAGGATATTTTCGGCGGCGCGCTTGGCCTCGCCGACCGCGTCGATCACAGAGCGTACCCGGACCACGTCGCCTGCGGCAAAGACGCCGGCCCGGGGTGTACAGCCCGTCTCGGGGTCGACGCACAGCCCGCCGCGCTCGTCGCACAGCGATTTCAACTGCGGCGGCAGGTCCAACTGCTGGCCGATGGCCGGCACGACCATGTCCACCTCCAGGGTGAACTCGCTGCCCGGGATGGGGATGGGCCGGCGGCGGCCGCTCTCGTCGGGCTCGCCCAATTCCATGCGCAGGCACTCGATGGCCGTTACCCGGCCATCCTGGCCCAAAATGCGTTTGGGGGTCACCAGGATCTCGAGGACGGCGCCCTCCTCCTCGGCGGCGTCGATCTCTTCGGGCAGGCAGGGCATCTCTTGGCGGGAGCGGCGGTAGAGAATATAGACGCCTTCCGCGCCCAGGCGCAGCAGGCTGCGGGCCGAGTCCACGGCGGTATTGCCGCCGCCAATGACGGCGGCCCGCCGGCCGATCGATATCGCGCAGTCCTGCTGTAGGTGCGCCGGTAGCTCTGGATCGGGCAGGCCCTCCCACTGGGCCATACTGACAGAGCGCAGCAGGTCCAGCGCCGGCACCACGCCGCACAGATCCTCCCCGGGCACGCCCAGTTCGCGGCCGCGGTGTGCCCCGAGCCCCAAAAAGACGGCCCCATAGCCCCGGTCGAACAGTTCGTCCAGGGTCAATTCGGGGCCCAGGGGCGTGTTCAAACAGATCTCGACGCCCAGGGCCTCGATGGCCTCGATCTCGCGCTGCAGGTCCTGGCGGGGCAGGCGGTAGGCCGGGATGCCCACGGCCATCATGCCGCCGGCCACCGGCAGGGCCTCGAAAACGGTGGCTCGGACGCCCTGCCGGGCCAGTTCCCAGGCCACGGTCAGGCCGGCCGGGCCGGCGCCGATCACGGCTACGGGGGCAAGATCGGGGTCCGGCTCTACCGCTTCCCAGGCCGTGTGCCCGTGTTCGACGGCATAGTCGGCCACAAAGCGCTTCAGCGGGCGCACGGCCACCGGCCCGTCCAGGTCGCGTCGGCTGCACTCCGCCTCGCAGGGATGGTGGCAGACCCGGCCGCAGATCCCCGGAAAGGGAATGGCTTGACAGATAAGGTCGTAGGCCGGCAGGAATTTGCCCTGGGCCACGAGGGCGACATATCCCTGGACGTGGATGCCCCCGGGGCAGGTGTGGCTGCAGGGGGCTTCTCCGCGTTTTTGGATGGCATAGACGTTAGGCGCGGAACGTTCCAGGGGCAGCCGGTAGATGGCCCGCCGCTGTGGCTCGGCGCTGTCGACCGGCACGGCGACCGGGCAGACCAACACGCATTCGCCGCAGGCGGTGCAGCGGCTCAGGTCCACGTAGCGGGGCTCCTGCTGGACTACTAACTGCAGCCCGTCCGGATGCCGGGCCACGTTCTGGACCGTGGATTGGGTCATCAAGTGGATTTGGGGTTCCCGTGCGGCCTCGAACAGGTCCGGTGCGGCCGACATCCAGTCCGTGAGGCTGCCGGCAAGATCACCGCCAAGAAAGGGGGAGGGTTCCAGCAGGGTGACCTCCAGGCCGGCCGCCGCCAGGCGGCGCGCAGCCCGGACCCCTGCCAGTGTTCCCCCCAGCACGACAATGTGCGCTGACACCAGTGTCCTCCTTTGCACTCAGCAGGGGGCAGAAGCTTTTGGATGGATCTAGTTGTTTGCGTCAAAGTCAATTGCAAAGGCATTTTAGCAGACATGGGGAAGGTCGTCAAACTGGGCCGTTGCCTGCGGGCCAAACTGGACCTGCTCTGCCGCCAAATAGCGCCCAAAGCTACACAGGCAGCCGCCCAAGGCCTCCAGCATCTCCCCATCTGGCCGCACTCCGTCCTCCCACCACCAGCTCTGGAGGATCAGGTGGCGGCTTTTCTTGTCCAGGACCGGCTCGCAGCGGGCCACGAAATGATCCCCATAGAGCACCGGCAGCACGTAATAACCGTACTGCCGTTTGGCCACGGGAGTATAGACCTCCCACCTGTAGTTGAATTCAAAAATCCACTCGGCCAACTGGCGATCCCAGATCAGGTTGTCCAGGGGAGCGATCAGCGCCGCCTGTCGCCGGGGGGGGGTGCCGCCCCGGACGGCCTCCAGGGTCGGCAGATCGGTCTGGCGTATAAACAGGGTGCGGTCGGACAGGCCCTCCACCTCCACGGCCAGCACTTGTTCACGCTCGATCAACTGGGCCAACACGACCTCGAGTTCCCGCGTCTTGACCCCGATGATGCCGTACCAGTGGGCGTCGCGGCGTGGGTAGGCCAGCCCCAGGCTGCCCAGGCGGCGCAGCACGTGCCAGCGCTGGTAATCCTCCAGCGTCTCGTTGGGGTCGGGGGCCTGCAGCAGTTCGGCCGGCAGCAGGCGTTCGATGAGGTCAAAGACGCGGCGGGTGCCGATGCGGTGGTGGATGCCCAGGTGGCCCATCGCGTAGAGCGTCTCCAGCGCGGCCCGCGCCAGCCGCGTGGGCGCCCAGAACCAATCCACCTTTTGCTCGTATTTCAGGTCGATGGAGGAAAGCGGCCCCCGTTCGTGCATGGCCTGCAGGACCCGGGGTGCAACCTCCCAGGCCGGATTGTCCTCCCGCCCGTGCTGCTCGATCATGCGCGCCCGCTGGCGGGCGAAATAGGGCCAGTCCGTGGCGAGGTGGATGGAGGCCATCTTGTCCCAGCCATCGAGCAGGATGCGCTCCTGGTAACGCATTTCGTCCAGCAGCGGCGGTCGGTAATCGGCCACCCGGGACTGCAGCACCAGGTCGGGGTTGCGCCCGACAACGTTGATGGGGTCGTACTGGATGCAGCCGAGGTGGCCGATCAGGGACAGCACGCCCTCTTGGCCCTGCAGTTGGCGCGGCGGCCAGAGCCGCTGATGGGCCAGCATAAAGCGGCGGGCCTCGGTCCTGCTCAACTTTAGATCAGGGGAGCGGTCCGCTGTGGGGGCCATTCCATTACTCCTCGAGACGCTAAGGGCCTGTAAAAGAATAACTTGCCGGTTTTGCTGCCTGTTTACCGTCACCGGCTAAAGCCTCGACTCCAAAAGGACCCGTAAAAGGTCTTTAATTCCCGGACCGGAGTTGAGGCTTTAGCCGGTCAAAACCGGCAAGTTATTCCTTGCCGTCTCTTTAGGGTCTACAAGCTATGACCCCACAGACACTAAACATAGGATCTCCAATAGACCACGCGCGGACTTTCCTCCGCGGAGTCGGTCTTGTAGGTCAGGCTGGGGATGGAGGCGGTGGCGGGATAGTCCTCCGCTGGGTGCCGGCGATATCCAGCCCGGCGTATCGCTTTGTGCTTTTCTCAGAGGTCAATAATCTCTGCGCTCCTGGTTGTGGTATCATAGATGGCGCAGGAGGAACGCCCCTTCCAGCCCATGACCTCGCCCGGGTTCAGCAGCAGCGTCCTGCCCACCCGTGCCTGGCGGGCCTGGTGGTCGTGGCCGTGGCAGACCAGGTCATAGTCCGCGGTGGCGGCCAGCCCCTCGGCCAGGCGGGGATAGTGGACCAGGGCGATGCGCTGGCCGTCCAGTTCGATCTCGGCATAGACGCCGTGCAGGATGACCTGGTCGTACTGTTGGGCCACCCGGGACAAGAGCAAGGGGTCGCCGTCATTGTTGCCCGAGACGACGTGGATCTCCCCTGGGAATCCTTCGGCCATCGCCCTCAGGCTAAAAGGTGCGCAGAGGTCTCCGCAGCACAAGAGCGCCTTGCACCCTTGCACCTGGTCCAGCGCCCGACCCAACTCCTGCAGATGGTCGTGGACGTCCGAGATCACGGCGATTTTCACTAGTTCTCCAGTCCAGTCGTCCTATTACACGCCCGCCAGGCCCATCTTTTCCCGCACCTCGGCCATGGTGGCCTGGGCGATGGGCCGCACCCGCGCGGCGCCCTCGCGCAGCACGTCCCGCACGTAATCGGGGTGGGCGGCCAGGTCGCGCCAACGCTCCTGTAGAGGGCTGAGGTCCTCCATCATCAAGCGGTATAGTTCGCGCTTGCACTGGAGGCAGCCAATGCCGGCGGTGCGACAGCCCTCGGCCAGCTCGGCCCGTTTTTCCTCCGGGGTATAGATATGGTGCAGTTGCCAGATCACCGGGCAGGCCTCGGGGTCGCCGGGATCATCGCGCCGCACCCGGCGGGGGTCGGTGAGGGTCTGGGCCAGTTTCTGCCAGATTTCCTCGGGCGTATCGGTCAGCGCGATGTAGCTGCCGGGAACGCTCTTGCTCATCTTGCCCTCCCCGCTCAGGCTGGGCACGATTGCCCCGGGCGTGTTGTAGGAGGCCGGCTCGGGAAAGGTCTGGCCAAAGGTGTTGTTGAACTTGCGGACCACCTCGCGGGTGAACTCGATGTGGGCCTCCTGATCCCGGCCCACCGGCACCAGGGTGGCCTTGTAGATCACAATGTCCGCCGCCTGCAGGATGGGATAGTTGAGCAGGCCAGAGCTAAAGAAATCCACCGTCTCGAGCTTGTCCTTCAAGGTGGGCAGGTGTTCCAGCTTGTTGACCGAGGTAATGCAGCCAAAGAGCCAGGCCAGCTCGGTGTGCTCGGGGACGTCCGATTGGACCATGAGGGTGGCCTTTTGGGGGTCCAGGCCGGCCGCTAGATAGCCAATGGCCACGTTCAGCTTGTTTTGGGGCATTTTCTCTACGTTATAAGGCACGGTCACGGCGTGATAGTCGACGATGCCATAGATGCACTCATAGTGTTCGACCAGCTCGATCATGCCCTTGATCGCACCCAGGTAATTGCCTAGCTGTAGGGTACCCGTGGGCTGGATACCCGAAAAGACGCGCTCTCTGCTCATGTCTATCTCCTAACCCGGCTGAGCCGGAATCAAAAAGAACCACAAAGGACACAAAAAAATTCCTTTACAAGTTCTGTGTCCCTTTGACAGGCCCCTTCCGACCGGTTCAGGACAGGCCTTTGTGGTTGAAATCCTGTCATTTGGCAGGAATTCCACTGTGGGCTATATGATCCACGTTAGTATAGCATGCTGCGGCAACGACGTCAACCCGTGCTGCGTGCCAAGTTGACTTCCGACCCACATTCCGTTAGAATAGCGCTGGCAATAGAATAATGGGATGGCGTAAATTCGGCCGGCCCGCCGTGGAATCGGCCTTTCGACCCCTGTTGGGGGCGCCATCCAGGAGGATATTCATGCAGGTACCGTTTCTGGTGTTGATCCTGTTGGCCATCCCTATCCTGGGCATCTTGATCTTGATCCACGAAATTGGCCACTTTTGGGCGGCCCGCTGGATGAAGGTGGGCATTGAGGAGTTTGGCATCGGTATGCCCCCCCGCGCGCTCAGGTTGTTTGAGAAAAATGGCGTCGAATATACCCTGAACTGGATCCCTTTTGGCGGTTTTGTGCGCATGGCCGGTGAGGATGACCCGGATGTAGGGGGAGGGTTGTCCTCGGCCCCGCCCTGGAGACGGCTGATCGTCCTGAGCGCCGGACCCCTCATGAACCTGGTGCTGGCCTTTTTGCTCTTTACCGGACTGGCCATGGCCGGCCACATGGAAATTGTCAGCCAGCAGGTGGGTGTCTATTACGTCGAGCTGGGCTCGCCGGCCCAAGAGGCCGGTCTGCAGCCCGGGGACCTTTTTGTCTCGATCAATGGACGGCCCATCACTTCTTACGAGGAACTGCAGATCGAGACCACCCTGCAGCGGGGCCACCCGGTGACCTTGGTGATCGAGCGGGACGGCCAGTTGATCACCACCGAGTTGGTGCCGCGCAAGGACCCGCCCGAGGGGCAGGGGCCCATCGGCATCCGTATGGCCTACTACGAAGCGCCCCTGGAGGTGCAGTACGTCTTTGAGGACTCGCCGGCCGCCGCCGCCGGTCTGCAGGAGGGGGACGTGGTGATGGCCTTGGATGGGGAGCCCGTGCAGGACAGCCTGCAGTATATGCGCCTGGCCAGCGCTGCGATGGGCGAGGAGGTCGTCCTGAATGTGCAGCGGGACGGGCAGTACCTGGAACTGAGTTTGTTCAACGACCCCGATTACGAGGCCATCCCCCTGGGCCTGGACTTTATGCGTCTGGCGCACAAGTCCTCCCCCCTGGGAAAGGGCCTGGCAGAGGGTTGGCGCGAGACCGTGGATGCGGCGGCGCTGGTTCCCCGGACCCTGGCCGGCATCTTTCGCAGTTCCGTGCCGGTCAGCGACATCTCGGGCCCGGTCGGGATTACTTATGCCACCGCCCAGGTCGCCCGCGCGGCCGGCCTGTATGGCATCCTGCACCTGAGCGCTCTCATCAGCGTCAACTTTTTCCTGGTCAACCTGTTGCCCATCCCGGCGCTGGATGGCGGGCGCATGGCCTTTGCCCTGCTGGAATGGGTCCGGGGTGGCAAGCGGATCTCCCCAGAAAGAGAGGGCCTGCTGCACATGGTCTTTTTCCTGCTGCTGATGGGTTTTTTGGTGCTGGTTACCTATTATGACCTGGTGCGCATCTTTACGAATGGGGGCACACCGTGACGTTTTCGCCGCCGTCCCGCCGTCCCTCGCGCCCGGTGCAGGTAGGGGCCGTGACCATTGGCGGCACGGCGCCCATCGTGGTCCAGTCGATGTGCAGCACGGATACCCGCGACGTCGCCGCCACGAGCGCGCAGATAGCCGCCCTGGCCGAGGCCGGCTGCGAGTTGGTCCGCCTGGCCGTTCCCGACCGGGCCGCGGCTGCCGCTCTGCCCGAGATCCTCCGGCAGAGCCCCCTTCCCGTTGTCGCCGATATCCACTTTAACTACCGCCTGGCTTTGGCCGCGCTGGAGGCCGGCGTACACGGCCTCCGCCTCAACCCCGGCAACATCCGCAGCGCGGACAAGGTGCGCCAGGTGGCGCGGGCGGCCCAAGAGCGGGGCGTGCCCATCCGCGTCGGCGTCAATGCCGGCTCGCTGCCGCCCATCGAGACGCCGCCGGATCAACCGCCGCCGACGGTGCAGGAACTGCGGGCCGGCCTCCCCGATCGCCTCGTCGAGGCCGCCCTGGGCCACATTCGCATCCTGCAGGATCTGGATTTCGAGGATATCGTCGTCTCGCTCAAGGCCTTTGATGTGCCCTTGACCGTGACCGCCAATCGGCTGCTGGCCCGACAGGTCCCCTATCCCCTGCACCTGGGCATTACCGAGGCCGGCCTGCCCTGGGCCGGCACCATCCGCTCCGCCGTGGGACTGGGCCTCCTGCTCTTCGAGGGGCTCGGCGATACCATCCGGGTCTCCCTCACCGGCGATCCGGTGGAGGAGGTGCGGGTGGCCTATGAGGTGCTGCGGGCGCTGAACCTGCGCCAGTGCGGGCCGACCTTGATCTCTTGCCCCACCTGCGGCCGGACCGAGGTGGACCTGCCGGCGCTGGCCCGCCAGGTTGAGGAGCGCCTGCAGGGGATGCAGGCGCCGATTACGGTGGCCGTGATGGGCTGCGTGGTCAATGGACCGGGTGAGGCCCGCGAGGCCGATTTCGGCATCGCCGCCGGCCGCGGCCAGGGCGCCGTCTTTCGGCACGGCCAGATCGTGCGCACCGTGCCGGAGGATGAACTGCTGCAGGCCCTCATGGAAGAGATCGAGCGCGGCTGATCCCTCAACGCCGCAGCGTGCGGAAATGGATGGCCTCGCCATAGGCCGCCGCCTTGGCCGCCTCCATCAGCGCCTCGGAAAGGGTGGGGTGGGCGTGCATGGTGTCGGCCAACTGCCCGACCTTGAGCCGCGCCTGTACAGCCAGGGTGGCCTCGGCCAATAGTTCACTGGCATGGGGCGCCAACAGGTGCACGCCCAGGATGGTGCCCTCGTCGGGATCGTAGAGCAGTCGTACCAGGCCATCGCTCTCGCCCCGGGTCAGTGCCCGGCCGTTGGCACGCAGGGGAAAGGTGGCCAGCTCAAAGGGACGCTCCATCTCCTGGGCCTGTTCGGAGGTCAAACCGACGCCGGCGATCTCGGGCATGGTATAGACGACGTAGGGCAGGGCCCGTTCGTCCACCTGGCGGCGGTGGCCCATGGCGTTCTCCACCGCCACCTCGCCGTGATAAGAGGCCCGGTGGGCCAGTAGGCTGCCGCCGGTGCAGTCCCCAATGGCATAGACGCCCTCGACTGTGGTCTCTAGGTAGCCGTTGACCGCGATGGCCCGACCCTCTCGATCGATGCCCAGTCGCTCCAGTTCCAGCCCGCCGTCGCAGGGCCGCCGGCCGATCGCTACCAGGACCCGCTCCCCCCAGATCGTCTCCTCGCCCTTGCGCCCGGTCATTACCACGCCCAGTGCGCCGTCCTCCCCCTGTACAATCTCTTCAACCCGCGAGTTGGTGCGCACTGTGAGGCCCAGGCGGCGCAGGCTTGGGCCAAAACGCTTGGCCAGGTCGCCCTCCACCGCTGGCAGAATGCGCGGCAGCATTTCCACCACGGTCACCTCGCTGCCCAGCAGGCTAAAGAGCACTCCCAGTTCGATGCCAATAACGCCGGCCCCCACTACGACCAGGCGATGGGGGATTTGCTCCAACTGCAGCGCCTGGCGCGAGTTGAGCACCCCGGGCAGATCGGCCCCGGGTACGGGCAGTGGGATCGGCAGCGAGCCGGTGGCCAAAATGAGCCGATCGGCCTGCAGCGTGAGGGACTCGCCCCCATCGTCCGGGCCGAACTGCAAGGTCTGCGGATCCAGCAGTGCGGCGCGGCCGGCCATTACCTGGACATTGTGGGACTGGAGCAGCTTTTCGACCCCCGAGACCAGGCTTTCCACGATCTCGGCCTTGCGGTCCTGCATGCGCGCCCAGTCGGGACGGGCCGACTCGCTGCCTAGAATCCCATACTGTTCCCCCTCGCGGGCCAGGTGCAGCACCTCCGCGCCCCAGAGCAGGGCCTTGGTCGGAATACAGCCGTGGTTCAGGCAGACCCCGCCGACCCGCTCCTTCTCCAACAGGGCCACGCGGGCGCCCAGTTGGGCGGCGCGGATCGCGGCGACGTAACCGCCGGGGCCGGCACCGATAATGGCCAGGTCAAAATGTTCGCTCATATTTGCCCTCCTGAAAAGCGATCTACTGTCATGCAAGTGTTGGCTGTCTGCATTGTACTGCAACATGGGGCAGGACGCAAGGTTGACGCCCCCCGTTTTCCCAAGTATAATGCAAAGCGATCACAGCTTATTTACGTGGAGACTTTGTTTGTATACGAGCCGTCAAGATCGCCCAAAACAATACTGGGGCCATTCCCTGCGCAAGAGCTGGCGCTTCCTGCTGCTCTGCACGCTCATAGGCGCCATGCTGGGCGCTGTACTGTTGTGGACCCGTCCACCGGTCTATGAGGTCCAGAGTGTTGTCGCCTTTGACCCGCAGCGCTATGGATTTGCACTACAGGAAGGGGAGGGATCGGCCTCGATAGACCCCCTGCTGCTGGAGGAGACGCGGGAGGGGCTTTCCTGGCAGTACCTCGCCGACCAGCGGGGCACCGAGATCATTGGCCAGCCGGTGCGCTTTGTCCCGGGCGATGCCCCGGGGACGATACTAGCTATCGTTCGAGCCACGGATGCACAGCGTGCCTACGAGATCGCCGACCACGCCAGCCAGTCTCTTTCCGCCTCCCTGCGCAGCATGTATGGTTGGAACCTGCTGCGCGGCTTGCTGCGGCGGGAGATCTATTTGCAGGGACAGGGCCGGCCGGAGCAGCCCACAGCCCTGACCCCGCATCTCTACGCCCTGCTGGAGGCCGGCTTTCTGCGCTACGACCCCGCTTTTGCCGCTGCTCCGACCTCGCTTACCGCCCAGGACGTCGCCGACGTGACCCTGGCCATGCAGCAGATGGAGCAGCGCCTGACGACCGAGATCAACCAGCTTTTTGCTCAAAAGGAGCGGGCCGGCAGTTCCACTGAGGAGGCTGCCGTCCAGGCCGAGGTGGATCGGCTGATCTGGCAGCGCGAGATCCTGCGCGAGACCCTGATTACGCTCTATCGGCAGGGCAGCGAGATTGCCCAGGCCGAAAATGGCGTTGGCGGTCCCCAGGTGCTCCTGTCGGATGGGCCGCCAGAGCGACCCCTCGGTCTGCCGCGCTGGATCTATCTGCCGCTCGGGACGGCGGCCGGGCTGCTGTTGGGCATACTGCTGGCCCTCTTTGACGGGTCCCTGGACCTGGTGGGCCGGCTGCGCGAATTGAGCTCCTACGGGGACCTCATCTGGAACTTGACCATGCGCGACCTCAAAGGGCGCTACAAAAGTTCCCTCTTGGGCTATCTCTGGTCCCTGATCAACCCGCTGTTGCTCATGGTGGTCTTTACGATCCTCTTCAAGTTCTTGCTGGCGGGCAGCATCCCCAACTTTCCCGTCTTTATCATCGTGGCCCTGCTGCCCTGGAACTTTTGCGCGGCGGCGGTATCGAGTGCGGTGGTCAGCATCACCGGTCAGCCCAACCTGGTCAAAAAGGTGTACTTTCCGCGCGAGGTGATCCCCATCGCCGTCGTGTTGGCCAACCTGATCAACTTTTTCGCTGCCATGCCGGCCATGGTGCTGATCATGGTCCTGCTCAATGCTAAATTTGAGTGGGTGGCCCTACTCTTTTTCTTGATCGCCTTGATCCAAACCATGTTTTTGCTGGGGGTGGCCTTTTTGCTCTCCTGCCTGAACGTATTTTTCCGGGACACACAGGTAATCATTGAGGTATTCCTGACCGCCTGGTTCTTTCTCACCCCGATCTTTTACCGACTCGACGATATCGTCAACGAGCGACTGGCCCGGCTGGTGCGCTGGCTCAATCCGATGGCCGCCTTGGTCGACTTTTATCGTGACATTCTCTACCTGGGCGGCATGCCGGCCTGGGATGCCCTGATCCGTACTTTGATCACCTCCCTCTTGGTGTTGCTGCTGGGCTACCTGGTCTTTGTGCGCTACAGTCCCCGTTTTGGAGAGGAACTCTGATGGTTGCCATCCAGTTTTCCCGCGTCTCCAAGCATTTTGTGCTGGAACACGAGCGGGACCGCTCCTTCCAGGAGTTGCTCGTGAACTTGTGGCGGCGTCTGCGTCAGACCCGCGAGCGCGAGGACTTTTGGGCGCTGCGGGACGCCAGCTTTACGGTCCGGCCCGGCGAGACCCTGGGCATCATTGGGGAGAACGGTTCGGGCAAAAGCACCACGCTCAAGTTGATCAGCCGTATCCTGGAGCCGACGACGGGCCGCATTGTCGTGAATGGGCGCGTCTCGGCGCTGCTGGAATTGGGCGCCGGCTTTCACCCCGATCTGACGGGCCGGGAGAATATCTACCTGAACGCGGCCGTGCTGGGCTTTAGCCGGCGCGAAATCCGCGACAAGGTGGACGAGATCGTCCAGTTTGCCGAACTGGACCGTTTTATCGACATCCCCCTCAAACACTACTCTTCAGGAATGAACATGCGGCTGGGCTTTTCGGTAGCCATCCACGTGGACCCGGATATCCTCTTGACCGATGAGGTCCTGGCCGTGGGGGACGAATCCTTCCAGCGCAAGTGCATGGACAAGATCGCCGACCTACAGCAGCAGGGCAAGACCATCCTCTTTGTTTCTCACAGTATGGACACCATCCGCAATATCTGCAGCCAGGTGCTCTGGCTGCACGAGGGCCGGGTACGGGCCATGGGTGACGTGGAACAGGTCGTCGATGCTTACCTGCTTCTCGTCCACGAACAAGAGGCCCAAAAGCTGGCCAAGCGCCGTGCCCAAATCCAAGTGGAACAATCTATACCCCCAACCGAACAGGCCGAGATACCCGCTCCCAGTTGCCAGCCCCAAGGAACTGAGCTGGACGGGCAGGAGCGTTGGGGCTCGGGCGAGGTGCGCCTGCTAGAGGTGCGCTTTTTGGATGCGGCCGGAGAGGACTGCTTTTTGCACAAAAGCGGCGATCCGGCGACCATCGAGTTGTCCTACGAGGCCTGTGTGCCCACAGAGAACCCCGTCTTTGGCATAGGCCTCTATCGCCAGGATGGCCTGTGGGTGTATGGCACCAATACCGATATCGAGCGCATCGCCATCCGGCGGGTGGAGCGGCGGGGGGGGGTGCGCTTTCAATTCCCCAAGCTGAACCTGCTGGAGGGGCAGTATTGGCTGTCGGTAGCGGTCCATGCCCGTGATGGAACTCCCTATGACTATTGGCAGCGCTGTTGCGAGTTCTCGGTCTATTCTCAGGTCAGCGACAAGGGGGTTTACCGGCCCGATCATCACTGGGAATTGAATTTGGACCAAGGCTAGCGGCCAGACTCGCTCATTGCCAAAACACAATGAACATGCTATAATGTGGACATATCGACCACCACCCTTTGGGGTCAGTAGTAGGGGGGCAGACATGGCCAAAATGAATCTTGCGGCCTTGGGGGCCAGGCTAGAGACTCCTTGGTTGCCACTGGAGGTTGCTCGGCTGGGGGACTATCACTGTCTGCTGGTTCTCTACCAGGGCTCCTATCCCGCTCACCACCACGACAAGGACGAGTTCTTTTTGGTGTTGGAGGGCACAGTGGATATCGAGATTGAAGGGGCCGGCACCGTCACCTTGCACGAAAAAGAGGGTTTATTGGTCCAGGCCGGTCAGCACCATCGCCCCATTACCCGAACCGCCAGCGCGCTGGTGCTGCTTTTTGAGTCCAAAGATCTGAGCTATAAACCCGTGGTGATGGTGGCTCAGGCCGACGATCAGGAATAACTGGGGCAGAGACTGCGGCGGCCGGATGGCCTCGTTTTGTTCTCAGCCTGCGGCAGGAGGGGGCAATGCTTGAGGATTTTCGATCTCGTATGGGCGACCTGCGCGAGGAAATGGACACTTTGGCCCAACAGGCCGAAGAGCTCGAGACGGTCGCCCGCAATCAGCAGAGCCAGTTGGAAGAGCTAGAGTTCCTCATCCGTCAGCGCGATGAACAGTTGGTCGAGCAGCAGAGCCGCATCGACGAACTGACAGCGACGTTGGAGGAACGGGAGCGAGAGTTGGCCGAGCTGCGCAGCCACCTGGAGGCCGGCGCGAGTATTTCGTCCCAGCAGGATCAGGAACTGCAGGAACTGCGCAACCAATTGGCCCAGCGGGAGTCCAAAATCCAGGCCCTTCAGGAGCAGTTGTCCCAGGCCGAAACCCTCTTGCTTGGACGTACGACCGAGGTGGGAGAGGAGCCCCTCCAACAGATTGTGGCGCGCCTGTCCTCCCTGGAAAACCGCCTGGTCCTCCAGGACGAGAGCCTGATCCAGATCCGTTCGCTGGTGCAGGAAGAAGTATCCCATCTGCGACAGGGACTGGCCAACATTGAGGCCACCCTGGCCAAGGCGTCCCTTCCGCCGGTCGTGCCTGTTCCTGCCGCGGAGGAGGTCTCGCTCGTCCCGCCCACCGAGGAGGTCCTGGTTCTCCCTGCCGAGAAAGAGATTGCGGTCGTTCCTCCCGCGGAGGGGGTCGCGGAAGAGGCCGTGGCGGTCCTTCCCGAGGAAGAGTTCGTGCTGGCTCCCCTGCCGGAGGACATGGCGATCGCTGACGTCCTGGAGAGCTTGCTCCAGGAGTCTCTGAACAATCTGCCCACAGCCAAAGCGGTAGGCCTTTTTGGTCGCGATGGCCTGAACGTTGAGACGGCCAAACGGCCCGAGAGGGAGCTGGACGAACTGGTCTATGTCGAGCTGGCCGATTTTGTGGGCAGCACCTGGCCGTCGATGGCCGCTCTGGATATGGGGACACTGATGACGTTGGCTTTTCGATCTGGGGACGAGACCTATTTGCTATCCCCCCTGAATGAGGACTATTTTGCCTTTCTCCTGGCCGAACTGGATTCGGCGGACCAACTGCGCCATGCGCAAGCTGTCCTGCTGCAGACGATCAGTCGCTTGAGCGATTACTTTTGAGGTAGACGATGATTGTGGGGATCTGCCAAATCGACTTGCATATTCCCAACAACCACTCCCTGAAGGAAAAACGGAGCATTGTCCGTTCGATCGTCACGCGGATTCGCCAGCAATTCAACGTCTCGATCGTTGAACTGGACCTCCAGGACGTCTGGCAGTCGAGCTGCCTGGGGGTGGCCTGTATTTCCAACGACAGCGCCTATGCCCATCGCCAGTTGGAGAATATTGTCCACTGGATCGAGCAAAAGCGTCCCGACGTGACCCTGGTGGACTATCGCATAGAACTCTGTTAACGGTACTTTTCGATCTTGGATGCTGGACGACTGCTCCCATGGAATTTTACAGAGATGCGGCCCTTGCGATGGATTGCCCTGTTGGCAGGCAAGAGTGCGGGTTTTCTCAGTCGCCGCTTGGGGCTGGGAGGAGGGACGACGCTACCCGGTAGTATAGCCCAGCGGCTAGATCCCCAATTGGTGCCCTCTCTCTCCGCGCAGCTGCCTCTGGGTGTATTCCTGGTTACCGGGACGAACGGCAAGACAACTACTGCTCGCATGCTGGTGCAAATCCTGCGTGCGGCTGGTTGGTGCCCCATTCACAATCGGGCTGGGGCCAATCTGGTAGAGGGGATTGCCACTGCGCTGCTCTACAGCAGCGATTGGCGTGGCCGGCCGGCCGGGGATTGCGGCCTCTTTGAAGTGGATGAGGCGCACCTGCCCCGGGCGGCGGCCCTCTCCCAACCCCGGCTGATCCTCCTGCACAATCTATTTCGCGATCAACTGGACCGTTACGGCGAGGTGGATTACGTGCGCAATCGTTGGGCCGAGGCCCTGCGGACCTTGCCGGTCGACGCCACGGTCGTGCTCAACGCCGACGATCCGGCTGTGGCCAGCCTGGGCCCAGGACTGGACGCCCGGGTGCTCTACTATGGCCTGGACGCGCCGGAACTGGGGCGCGCCGGCCCGGATCACACCGCCGATGCCCGCTTTTGCCGGCGCTGCGGCGCACCTTACGACTATGACCCGGCTTACTATGGGCACATTGGCCGCTATCGCTGTCCGGTCTGCGGCCACGGTCGGCCCCGCCCGGATGTGCGCCTGTCCGAGCTGCATTTGGACGGAACGAACGCGGCTCACGGCGTCCTGGTCACGGCGGCCGGAGCGCAGAGCATTCGGCTCCCATTGCCCGGCCTGTACAACGCCTACAATGCTCTGGCCGCCATCAGTGCAGCCCTGGCCCTGGGCCTGGATCTGGAGCGGGTGCTGGATACCCTGGGCCGCTTCCAGGCTGCTTTTGGCCGCCTGGAACGGGTCGAGGCGCAGGGACGCCGCGTCCTGCTCGCCCTGATCAAAAATCCGGTGGGTGCTGGACAGGTGCTGCACATGCTGCACCAGGCTGAACGACCCCAAGGCTACTTGATCGTGATCAATGACCTCATCGCCGATGGCACGGACGTGTCTTGGCTCTGGGATGCCCCCTTTGAAGCGTTGGCCGGGCAGGTGGACTTTGCCGTGGTCGCGGGGACCCGCGCCCAGGATATGGCCGTGCGCCTCAAGTACGCCGGCGTGGAGCCATCCCGCATCCTGGTGCGCCCCGAGCTGGCCCCGGCCCTCGATACGGCCTTTCAACACGCCGCGGCCGGCGAGACGGTCTACCTGCTGCCTACCTACACCGCGATGCTGGAGATGCGGGCGCTTATGGTTCGGCGAGGCTACGTCGCCCCCTTTTGGGAGGATTAGCCAGGACCCACCGTTAGGAGACGAAACAATGCCCCAAGCGAAAACGATGCCGGAAGGCTCTCCCGAACATCAAGTTCGTCGCCTGCGCTCCTTTCTCCAGGCGATGGAGGATATCATCATTGTCATTGGTCGAGATGGCCGCTACTTGGATGTTGCCCCCACCCGCCAGCATCTGCTCTACCGCCCTGCGGAGGACATTATCGGCAAGACCCCCTACGAGCTCTTTCCCCCCGAGGAGGCGGACTTTTTTCATACGGCCGTGCGCAAGACCATCGAAACGGGTCAGGTCACTACCATCGAGTACATGTTGCCCATCGCCGATGAGGAAAGGTGGTTCCAGGGACGGATCTCGCCCATTTTGGATGAGCAGGGCCAGGCCTCCGCGGCCCTCCTGGTGGCCCAGGACGTTACGGAGCGGTGGCAGACCTGGAACGCCCTGCGGGAGAGCGAGGAACGCTACCGCACCCTGTTTGAACAGTCCAATGATGGGATTTACCTGCTCTTTGATGGTCGTTTTGTGCTGACCAACACGCGCTTTGAGGAAATGTTCGAAATCAGCCGCGAGCAGGTGCGTTCGCCGGATTTCAGCTTTTTGGAATTGATCGCGTCCAAAAGCCGGCCCATGATTCAAGAGCGGGACAACAAGATCGACCGGGGTGAACCGGTGCCCCTGCGCTACGAATTTACGGCGCTGACCGCCGGTGGACGCGAGTTTCAGGCCGAGACCTCCGTTTCCTACATCCCCTACCGCGGCGGCCTGGCTACCCAGGGGGTGGTACGCGATATCACCGTGCACAAACAGGCCTTGGAAGCCCTCTCCGAGTCGGAGGAGCGCTACCGCCATCTGGTGGAATTTATGCCCCTGGGGCTGGCCATCCATCAGGACGGGCGGCTGTGCATGATCAACCAGGCCGGGGTTGACATGCTGGGTTACGACTCGGACCAGGAAATGCTCGGCCGGCCGGCGCTGGAGGCCGTGCATCCAGAGGATCACCCGCAGGTGTTGGAACGGATGAAGCATTTGGCCGCCGGCTGCACGGTGCCCTGGCAGGAGGAGCGTTTTCTACGCAAGGACGGCAGCATTGTCAACGTCGAGGTCCAGGCCAGCGCGCTGAACTATGAGGGCCGGCCGGCCGTGCTGGTCGTCGTCCGCGACGTCAGCGAACGCCGACAACTGGAGGCCCAGCTTCGCCAGGCCCAAAAGATGGAGGCCATCGGCCGACTGGCCGGCGGCGTGGCCCACGATTTCAACAACTTGCTCACCGCCATCGGCGGCTACAGCGAGCTGCTGCTGGGCTCGCTCAAAATCAACGACCCCCTCCGACACGAGGCCGAGGCCATCCGCGAGGCGGTGGTCAAGGCCTCCCAGCTCACCCAACAACTGCTGACCTTTAGCCGGCGTCAGGTGATCAGCCTGCGCGTGGTGAACTTGAACCATGTGCTGCAGGGACTGGAACAGATGCTGCAGCGCCTGATTGGGGAGGACATTCGGCTCAAGGTGATCCCGGACCCCCAACTGGGCAATGCGCGTATGGATCCCCAGCAGATGGAGCAGGTCATTGTCAACCTGGTCGTGAACGCGCGCGAGGCCATGCCCTCCGGGGGCCTGCTGACCCTGGAAACGGCCAACGTCGAACTGGACGAATCCTACACCCGGCACCACGCCCAGGTACAGGCCGGCGATTACATCCTGCTATCGATCAGTGATACCGGGTCTGGAATTTTCCCCGAGGTGCAGGAGCACATCTTTGAGCCCTTTTTTACGACCAAAGAGGAGGGCACCGGCCTGGGCCTGGCCATCGTCTATGGCATCGTCAAGCAGTTCAACGGCCACATCCAGGTCTATTCCGAAGTCGGCCAGGGCACTACCTTCAAGATTTACCTGCCCCGGGTCGATCAAGTCGTACAGCCCGAGACGCCACTGCGGCAGCAGGCAACTTGGTCGGGGGGTAGCGAAACCATCCTGGTGGTCGAGGACAGCGACATGGTGCGGCGATTGACCACCCGCATCCTGCGCCGCCTGGGATACCAAATTCTGGAAGCGGAGAACGGCGACCAAGCCCTGGATATGGTGGCCTCTTGCGAGGGAGCTGTCGATTTACTGCTCACGGACGTCGTCATGCCCCACATGAGCGGACTCGTCCTGGCCGACAAGATCCGCCAGCGCTACCCCGAACTGCGCGTTCTCTACATGTCCGGTTATACCAACCACTTTATCGCCCAGCACGGCATGCTCCAACCGGGCTCGGAGCTCGTGCAAAAACCCTTCACTCCCCAAGAGTTGGCGCGAAAGGTGCGGACGGTGTTGGAGTCTCCCTTGCCGCAGGGAGGCGGAGAGGCGTAGCGGGCACGGCGTACCCTGCCCCTGTTATCGCGGCACATAGACATTTTCCACGTCGCGGTAGAGAATGCGGTAATGCCGGCGGATGGCCGCAAAGGCGGCCGGCGAGAGGTCGTTGCTGCGCTGCCCCATTTCGGCCAGGTCGTCCCGCCAGAGGATGGCCTCAAAGCCGCCCTGCTCGATGGTGCGCAGGAACTCGCTCTCATCCCACAAGCCCAGCAGGGCCGCCTGGGCCATGATGAGGGGATCGTTAAAGCGCACCTCCTGTCCATTGCAGACCAGCAGGGCCACGTTGTCGCTGAAAAACTCCCGTTCGGGCCCGCCGTGGTCGCGGACGTATTGGGCTAGCCCCTCCAGCCGGCCGGCCTGCTCAAAGACGGGGCTGTGGAATTCGTAGCGCAGCCAGGCCGGCACCCACCAAAAAGCGCCCACCTGCAGCAGCAGCAGGGCCAGGGCGGCCAGGCGCCAGCCTCCGGCCGGCACGCTCTGCAGCGCCGCCCCGGTCAGCAGGCAGGCCGCAGCCAGGGCCTCCAGGTAGTGATTGTGGTACCCGCCAAAGGTGCCCCCGGAGAAGGAGAAAACCAGCGCCAGCAGGATATAGAGCGACAGTAGGGAGGGCCGCTTCCGCCGGGTCAATTCCCAGGCCAGCAGGCCCAGGCCGGCCGCAAAGAGCAGCGGATGGGCGCTGACCACGTCCCAGAGGTGCCCCAGAAAGCGGCCGGCCGACCAGGGCAGGACGTGAAAGGTGACCAGGTGTTCCCAAAGCCCGTGGTCCAGCAGAAAATCGGCCAGCAGCAGGGGCAGGCCGGCCACCGCAGCGTAGAGCAGGCCAAAGCGCAGCGCCGCCCTGCGGTCCTGCAGCAGCAGGGCCAGGCCTACCGCGACCACCCCGGCCAGGGCGGATTGTTTGCTCCAAACGGCCACGGTCAGCGGCAGGACGGCCCACAGTTGGGCCTTGCTCCCCTGGTGGCGCTGCGTCCAGGCCACTCCGGCCAGCGAGCCGGCCACGGCCAGCAGGTCCGGTTTGAGCCGGGCCGCCCAGACAAAGGTCGGGGCTGTGCCCACCCAGAGCAGGCCGGCCAGTAGGGGCCACTGCCAAGCCCGGCGCTGCGGCCGCAGGGCGTAGACGATCGCCCCGGCCGTGGCCCAAGTGGCCAGCAGCGAGACGAGCCGGCCGGCCAACAGGTTCACCCCGGTCAGGCGCATCAGCAGGGCGGTGATGATATAGTAGGCGGGCGGATAGGGCGCCGAAATGAAACGCTCCGGGCTAAAACGGGCATAGATATTGACGCCCCGGCCCAGCATGGCGCACTCGCTGAACACGATGCCCTCGGTGGGGTCCAACTGGAAGGGCAGGGCGAGGGTCTGCCCACTGCGGGCGAGCAGTAGGCCCAGACGAACGAGCAGGAGCAGCAGCAGGGCGGAGAGGAGGATGCGTTCGAAAATCCGTTGGCCCGGTCTTTTCATCGTCTCTCACTTGGAACGGGAATTAAATAACTTGCGGTTTTGCTGCCTGTCCTCTCTCACCGGCTAAAGCCTCGACAAAAAGATCCGTAAAAGGTCTCGCTTTCCTGGACAGGAGTGGAGGCTTTAGCCGGTCAACCCCGGCAATTTATTGAGCCGCAGATCATGATCTGCGGCCGGGATTCTCCCAAATCGCCTTCCACGGATCGCGCAGGATGTTGCCCAGGACCGCATTGTAGCCCTGGGCCGGCAGTACGTCGCCATCCGGCTCGATGTAGAGATACTGGCGGATGATTTGCTCCGACGACAGCTCGGTCTCTAGTTCCACCGGGTTGACCTGGGAGTAGGGTGCGGCCAGGTCCCAGACCAGGGTCAGTCCGTGGGTGTGGGCCGCCTCTTGCGCCCGCTCCAGGGCCGCTTCCAGGCCGGCCCGCGTCTCCTCCGGGGCGCCGCGCAGAGGACTGCTCAGGGCCAACGCGGGCACGCCCTGTTCGGCTAGGTAGGCCACGGTCTCGGCGATGCTGGGGGCGTTCTCCGGGCCGACCACGACGTGGGCCACCACATAGATATCCCCGATGCGGGCATTGCGCAGGCCGGCCATGGTCTCCTCCCAGGCCCCCGGCCGGCCCACCAGGCGGTCGTGCAGTTCGGGAATGTGCGAGGCCAGGGTAATCTGCAGGTGATCCAGGCCCGCCAGCAGCAGTCGCTCCAGGTAATCCCAATCGCTCAGGCGGCGGCCGTCCGTGAGCAGGCCGCTGACCAGGCCCAGATTCTCGGCGTGGCGGACCAGGTCCACCAGGTCCTTGCGCTGGGTGGGTTCGCCCCCGGTAAAGGTCACGTGGGGCACGCCCACGTTCCAGAGGCGTTCTAGCACCTGCTGCCACTCCTGGGCACTGTATTCGCGATCCACTCGCCGGCGGGCCTCCGGATCGAGTGTGCCGCTCTCGTCCAGGCGGTAGGTCAAGGCCAGGTCCACCCGATAAGGGGCGCTCGTCGCTGCCGAAAAGGGCTCGACCCGCTCCATATCCAGGTAGGTCACCGGGCAGAGATCCACCGAGGTGGCCAGGGTGGTGATCTGGTCGCGCAGGTGCCGATAGTCGGCCTGGACCTGGCTGGCCCCCACCCGGTAGCGCTGCGTCATTGTGCGCACGGCCTCTTCCTCGTCGGCGCCCTGCAGCAGGAGGTGGGCGTACTCGGTGGCGGTCTGGTTCAGGTGCAACACGGTGGCTGCGTTGACCACTAGCAGGCCGTGGCCGTCTGGCTCTACCCGCAGGTGCAGGCGGTACTGCTGCTCGGCATCCGGCGGGGTCTGGTAGTGCAGCATCTCCTGAGAGAGGGGCTGTGGGGGGGAAAACCAGTCTTTGATTTTTTGCACAAAGGACATGGGCCGTTTCCTCCAAGTTTTATCTAGGCGGTATCTGAACCCTCATTCTCCTGCTGGTGGAGCAAATACAACGGGCAGCCCCCGCCGCAGAGCGGCAGTTCGGGGCAGTCCCGGCACTTGGCCGGCACATAGCGCCGTTCCCGCAGGCCTTGGGCCAGATCGTGGTTCCAGATGCTCTCCCAGGAATCCTGCAGGATGTGGCCCAAGGCGTGGTAGTAGCTCTGGCAGGGGATCACGGCCCCGTCCGGCTCCACGCACATATTGTAGAGTGCGGCGGTGCAGGCCTTGACGCCCAGCTCTAACTGCAGTGGTGAAAGGGCGCAGTATTGGGTGGGGGTGTACCAGACCAAGCGCAGGCCGTGCTCGGCGGCCCACTCGCGCACCCGTTCCAGGACCGGTGCCAGCTCGCCCTCGCGAAAACCGGTGCCGACACTCGTCCCCCCGCCGCTGTAGATGAGGCTGTTGCAGGCAAAGGTGGGCACGCCCAGCGAGGCGATCAGGGCGATGGTCCCCTGCAGCCCGGCCACGTTCTGGCGGGTGATGGTCGTGTTGGTGGTTGTATAGAGGCCGGCCTCGCAGGTGTTGCGGATGCCCTGCACGGTCTCTTGCCAGGCCCCGGGGGCGCCCACCATGGCATCGTGCACGGCTTCCTCGGCCGACTCGATGGTGATCTGGACGTGGTCCAGGCCGGCCTGGATCAGGCTCTGGACGTAGGTGCGGCTGCACAGCCGCCGGCCGTTGGTCAAGAGGCCCGTCACCAAGCCCAGATTCTCGGCATAGGCCACCAGTTCGGGCAGGTCGGCCCGCAGGGTGGCTTCGCCGCCGGTAAAGCAGACGTGGGGGATGCCCAGCTCCCAGACCCGTTCTAGGATGGCCTGCCAGGTGGTCGTGTCCAGCTCGGGATGCTCCGCCGAGCGGGCCACGTAGCAGTGCGGGCAGGCGTTCTGGCAGCGGTAGGTCAGGGCCAGGTCCATGCGGTACGGCGCGCTCAAGGGCACCGAAAAGGGGTCGACCCGCTCCAGGTCCAGCCCCAGGACCGGGCAGGTGCCCCCCTCGGGTTGGAGGAGGGCCTGCAGCTGCTGGTCCATGCGGCGGAAATCGGCCCGCGCGGTGTTCTCTTCCACCTGGTAGCGCCGGCAGACGATATCGACCGCCTCCGCCTCGGGCACCTCCTCCAGCACCAGGCGGGCGTACTCGGCGGCGGTCTGGTTCAGGTGCAGGATGCGGGAGGCGTTGATCGCCAGCAGCCCGCGGCCATCGGCCTCCAGGCGCAGGTGCACCTTGACCCGCCCGCCGGCCCCATCCCGCCGCTCGTAGGCGTGCAGGCCGGGGGGAAGCTTCTGTGGCGCCCGCATGATGTCGCGCAGCCGATCGAGGAAAGCCATCCAGGTCACCTAAGGCACAGAAAGACTCTTGGTTCTATCAACCACAAAGGCACCAAGGCACGAGGATCCTTCATTCCAGCGACCGCAAAGACACCAACGCAAAGGTCCTTACGTTCCTTTCTTGGTGCCTTTGAGCCTTTGTGGTTCCAGTACCTTGTGTCTTTGCGGTTGATCGAACCGCTTACCTCCCCCCCCCGGCACAGGCACAGGCGCACCCGGCACAGGCACAGGCGCAGGCACAGGCGCAGCCGCCGCTGCCACCGCCGCCCCCGCTGCGGCTGGAACCGCTGGGCTTGGGCGGCGGGTTGGTCGTCTGGGT
>JAFGKG010000032.1 GCA_016928715.1 Chloroflexia bacterium | reverse complement strand
GCGCAGCCGGCCGTCGGCGTGCTCGACATGCTCCGCTTTCACAAATTTACCATCGGCTGGGCCTGGACCAGCGACTATGGCTCCCCCGACGAGCCGGAGCAGTTCCCCTACCTCTATGCCTATTCGCCGCTGCACAATATAAAACCGGGCGCCCACTATCCGGCGACCCTGATCACCACGGCCGACCACGACGACCGGGTCACGCCCATGCATTCGTTCAAGTTCGCCGCGGCCCTGCAGGCAGCGCAGGGGGGTGACGCGCCGGTGCTCATCCGCATCCAGCAAAAGGCCGGCCACGGCTTTGGCAAGCCCACCCGCATCCTGATCGAGGAGCAGGCCGATATCTGGGCGTTCCTGATCCACGTCCTGGGGGCGGGCAGCGCCGGATCCTAACCAGCCTGGCGCCGCGCGGGGCGGACAGGCGCAGCGGGCCCAAGCCCGGAGTACATACTGTATTGGATCGAGGGCCCTTGACCGAACCTTCCTGGAAGCTGCCCGCTTCCAGGAAGGTTTGCCTTACCGGAGCAAACCGGCCAAGCCCGCTTGCTTGGGAATTGACTTCCAGTTCTGCTATCCTCCCAGCAGATCGAACAGCGGCACATAGTTCATCACGCTGTGCAGTAGGGACGAGGGGACGACGCTTTGGCTCCGCTCGCGCACGTAGCCAAAGATCAAGCCGGCGAAAAAGGTCCACAGGGCCTGGAACCAGGCCCCGCCTTCCAGGGGCCGCCAGGCCACGTGCCACAATCCAAACAGCGCGGCGGCCATGACCGGCCCCCAGCCCCAGGCCACCCCGAACAGGCGCCGGCTTTTGGGATAGACCTCGTTCAAGCGCGACTGGATGTACCCGCGGAACAGCAGTTCCTCCGCCGGCCCGACGAACAGGTAAAAGTATAGGGTCCTGAGCAGGGCGCCGCCCACCGCTCCGGATTCGACGAGACCGGGGCCCAAGGCCAACAAAGCCAGGAGCATGGGGGTTCCCGGATTGTCTTCTTTTAGAAACCCGCCGATGAGGATCAAGGCCCCGACCGCGACCAGGGAAGCGATCGCGGCGCCGGCCCAGGTCTTCCAATCCACCATGCCCAGCACCCCGCCCAGGGCCAGCATGGGTGCCAGCCCGACCGCGATGACCCGGAGCTGCAGTTTCCCCCGCTTGAGCGTGAGCCCGTAGCGCTCCCAATCCCGCCCGGTGAACTTGAGCAAGAGCAGTAGGATGACCAGCACGGCCCCGTATTCGACAAAGTACAGGCCGCGTTGGGGTATGATCTCCCCTTCCAACTGGCCCAAGGGGGAGATGCGCAGGCCGTGGAAAAGCAGCACGGCGAGCAAGAATACCGCGACCACCTCGATGAGTGCGCCGATTTTGGCTCGAGCGTTTTCCATGTCGAATGCTCCTAGTCCGAATGAAGCGAAAAAAGTGGGCTGCTATCGCTATCCTACCACACGTCCGCAGGGGCGGTCAAGTTGATGCCCAGAGGACTTGACCTCGCTGGGATACTGGGGTAAAATTCTGAAAATGGGAATGTCTGCTGCTGGATGGTCCAGGGGCTGGAACTGTAGCCGACGGTAGAAAAATTCTAAAGGAGAAGGCGGATGGACGGATTTCTTGGCACTAAGGCTCCCCTGGTATCGGACCTGTCGTTGCTTCTTTCCCTGGTCCTGGGCTTGGCCGCCGTCGTGGGCGGTGTGTACGGCCATCGCCGGCGACTGGTCAGGCACTGCCCGGTCATGGCGGTGTCCGCCTTTATGAACTGGCTGCCCGTGCTGTTGGTCATGATCCCCATGTGGTTGGACCTGGCGGCGGGGACGGCGCAGGTGCGCTCCGACCTGTCGACCGTCGTGCCCCTGTTCCACGGCGTGCTCGGCGGCGTGATCCAACTGCTCCTGACCTACACCGTGGTGCGGATGGTTTGGCTGAAGCAGCTCCCACCGCGAAAGACTACCTGGCTGATGCGGATTGCCATGGGCCTGTGGCTTTTGGCCCTGCTCGGCGGTGTCGGTGTCTACCTGGCGTTGTACGTATTTTGAGGAAAGTGGGTCGAGCGATAGCCCACGTCCACGATGGTGAGGTTCATTGATCGGGCCATCCTATTCATACGCCTCCCGTCGGTGGCTATAGAGATCGACGATCTGCTCGGCAAAGTCGAGCACGCTCCGCTGCAGCGCCCGCGGCTCCAGGACCTCGACGCCCCGCCCAAAGCCGAGGAGTCGATCCCGGGCGGCCTCGAAGGACTCGAAGGACAGCTCCACTTGGATCCAGCCCTCCGCGTCCGGCGGGCCGGCCCGGGAGACCTGGGACTGGACGTGGTGGCCGAAATAGCGGGCCAGTTCGGGGACGAAATCCGGCGCGACGCGCACGGTGGCCCGAAAATCGGAGAGGAAGCGCTCGTACTCGGCGCACCAGGCCTCCCAGAACGACGCCAGGTCAAAGCCCGCCGGACGCTCGAAGGATTCCTCGGCCAGGCGCACGTCCAACAAGTTCGAGACCCGGTGTACGTGGAGTCTCTCGTTGCGGGCGCAGACCAGGTACCAGACGCCGGCCTTGGCCACCAGCCCGTAGGGCGCGACCAGGCGTTCGATTTCGACCGCGAACGGCGGGCGGTAGACGATGTGTATCTGGCGATCCTGCCAGACGGCCTGGTGCACGGTCCGCAGGTGGGGGACGCGCTCCTGTCCCTGGCGCCACCAGGTGGAATCCAGGTGGAAGCATTGACGCGCCCGTTCCTCGTCGCGCCGGCGCGCCTCGGGCAGCGCCGCCGACAGCTTGAGCAGGGCACTGCGCAGCTCCTGGCTGACGCCCAGGGCCTCCAGGGGCGCGGGGAGGCTGAGCATGAACAGCGCCCGCGCCTCGCCCTCGGTCAGGCCGGTGAGCTGGGTGCGATAACTGTCCAGCAGGGCATAGCCGCCCTCGGGGCCGGGTTCGCCGTAGACGGGCACGCCGGCGATGCTGAGGGCGTCGATGTCCCGGTAGATGGTCCGCTCCGAGACCTCCAGTTCCTCGGCCAGCTCCCGGGCGGTCATGCGCCCCCGGGCCTGCAGGAGCAGGAGGATGGATAATAATCGGTCCGCGCGCATCACGATCTCCTGTGTTTTTCCCATTATAGCACAAAACCCTGACAGGGGATGTCAGGGAAGGCATGCTATAGTGGGGATGTCGATGAGTCATCCTGTAATCGAGTAAAGGAGGTCGTGAGATGAGTGCACTGGACGTACGCATGGTCGAACTGGAGCCGATGCGCGTGGCCAGCTTTTGGGGGTTCGGCCCGAACCCGGAGGAAAAGGCCTGGGAAAAGCTCCTGGCCTGGGCCCGGCCCCGGGGCCTGCTCGACGATCCGGGCCAGCACCGCCTGTTCGGTTTCAACAACCCGAACCCCTCCAAGGGCAGCCCGAACTATGGCTACGAGGTCTGGATCGAACTAGATGCCGGCGCCGAGCCGGAGGGGGCGGAGCGCATCCTGGGCTTTGACGGGGGGCTCTACGCGGTCACCCGCTGCGTCGTGCCCAAGGGGGATTTCGAGGTGATCGGGGCCACCTGGAAAAAGCTGGTGGCCTGGCGCGAGGACAGCCAGTACAGGTGCGGCACCCACCAGTGGCTGGAGGAGAGCGTACCGCTGGACCTACCGGACACCGAGTTCGTGCTGGACCTGTACCTGCCGATCGCGGAGTAGCCCTCACGCTCATTCTCGGCTCCGCCGAGGCGGGCACCGTAAACAAGGAAAATAGCAGGGGCAAGGCATGCCTTGCCCCTACAAAACAACCTGCCCCCGTGTTGGTACATCGCCTGGCGAGCATTTATTTCCCCCGCTCGCTCTATTGAGATGCCCGTTGTTTGAATAGGAGCGGGAGATAGGTGTGATAATCATAAGGCTCGTAGCGGAGTATGGAGCCCGCATATCCCACGGCCCAGCCGTCGGTGGACGATACCATCGCCACGGAATAAAGCCCGTTGGTAGTGGGGCTGGTTGCCACCGTCCACTCGCTGCCATTCCAGTGCAATATGTTGCGCCCAAAGGATGGGTCATTACCCACGGCCCAGCCGTCGGTGGACGATACCATCGCCAGGTCATAAAACCAGCGGCTCGCTGGGCTACTCTCCACCGCCCAGGTACCATTGCTCCAGCGCAGGAAAGCGTCGCCTACCGCCCAGCCATCCGTTGCCGAGAGCATATCTACCGCGAAAAGATCCTCGTCAAAAGAGGGACAGGTCACCTGGCTCCAATCGCTGCCATCCCAGTGCAGGATCGTTCCATCAGGAGACCACTGCCCGACTGCCCAAACGTCATTGGCCGCTACCATGTCTACTGCATAGATATCCCAAGGGACTGGGCTCCAGACACTGGTCCAGTCACTGCCGTCCCAGTGCAGAGTTTCACCGTCACCCACGGCCCAGCCATCGGTGGCCGAAAGCAGATCCACGGCGTAGAGGTCTGTATCTGTGGGACTGGTTTGCATGGTCCAGTTGCCACCGTCCCAGCGCAACATGGTGCCCTCGTAGCCCACGGCCCAGCCGTCCGCAGCCGATACCATGGCCACGGAACGCAGGTTATTGGTGGTTGGGCTGGCCACGGGAGTCCAGGTGTTCCCATCCCAATGCAGGATCGTGCCCTCCTGGCCCACGGCCCAGCCATCTGTAGCCGAAACCATGGCCACGGAACTCAGGGTGTTGCTCGTCGGCTTTATTTTTCCTGTCCAGGCCTCGCCGTCCCAATGTAGAATGATCCCCCGCTCTCCCACGGCCCAGCCCTCCGTAGACGATACCATCGCTACTGAGTGTAGAATGTTGACGGGCGGGCTGGCCGCTGCCGTCCAGGCACTGCCGTCCCACTTTAACACCGTGCCCTCGTGGCCCACGGCCCAGCCATCCGTAGAGGATACCATAGCCACAGACAGCAACATCTCGCTGGTCGGGCTGCTCTCCACCGTCCAGGCACTGCCGTCCCAGTGCAGGATCATACCGCCCGCCCCTACGGCCCAGCCGTCCGTAGAGGATAGCATGGCCACGGAAAATAGATCATTGGTGATCGGACTGGGCTCTACCGTCCAGGCACTGCCGTCCCAGTGCAGGATCGTTCCCGAGTCGCCCGTAGCCCAGCCGTCCGTAGAGGATACCATAGCCACGGAATGCAGATCATCGCTGGTTGGGCTGGGCTCCTCTGTCCAATCGCTGCCGTCCCAGCGCAGGATATCGCCCACATCGCCCACGGCCCAGCCGTCTGTAGCCGATACCATGGCCACGGAATTTAGATCATTGATGGGCGGGCTGCTCTCCACCATCCAGGTACTGCCGTTCCAGTGTAGGATCGTGCCTCCCTTGCCCACAGTCCAACCGTCCGCAGCCGATAGCATGGTCACGGAATGTAGATCGTTGGAGGTGGGGCTGGTCACAACCGTCCAGGCACTGCCGTTCCAGTGCAAGATATTGCCCCCCTCGCCCACGGCCCAGCCGTCCGTCACCGATACCACGGCCACAGACCGCAGACGGTCGCTAAAGCAGGTCTGCCCCCAGCACTTCCAGTGCAATGGCAGCGCGGAATCCGGATACAATCCCTGGTCGTTTATCCCTACGCACTGTTTGGAGGATTCCTTACATTCGATCATCCCTTCCCCTGTTGGGTTGGGACTTGAGGCCGGTTTAAAAGGACCTTCCACTAGGGCCTGCGCTGCTGTGAGCGGCACGCTGCCGCCGGCCAGCGGTGCCAGCAGGGCCAGGCCGGCCAGCAGAACGAGTACGCTAGTCCAATGCATTTTCACAGTTTCCTCCTCGGTCTGGGTGTTTGGGTCCCAGTTCTCTACGTAGCAGGGTCCTCCCTGTCCTGTTGACGGATTCTCCAATCCCACTATAATTATAGTGGTGTAAATCTGCAGTGGACTGCGAAGGATCTGCAAAAAATCTGCAAGGAAGTTGTTATGACCGGCAAGGAGGGTACCCGCATCGACCCGGCTTTCGTCGACCTGATCCGCCAGGCCCTGCGCGCCTACCGGCGCGGCGACGTCCTGGCCTCTCTCACCCAGTTCAACGACCTCCAAATGGTGCAGGACCAACTGCGCCGCCGGCCGGCCCTGGGCTGGGCCGGGGCCGCCCGCGCCGTCCTCGACGCCGGCCTGGACCGCCTGGTCCAGGCCCAGCCGGAGGCAGCCCACATCCTGCGCGATCGTTTCGTCAAGGGCCGGAGCGCGCTCCAGGTCGCCCTTGCCTGCAACTACTCCGAACGCACGCTCTATGACCGGCAGCACGAGGCCCAGGAAGCCCTGGCCGAGATCCTCTGGCAGGGCGAAGCGGCGGCCCGGCGCCGGGCCCAGCTCGGCGAATCCCAGCAGCGCGTCCTGGACGGCCTGCCGCCCCCCACCTACAGCCGGCTCTTTGGCGTGGGCGACAAGCTGGAGCGATTGAAGGGATTCCTCCGCGACGAGCGGGCCCGCTGGCTGGTGGCGGTCGACGGCATGGGCGGCATCGGCAAGACGGCCCTGTCCCGGGCCGCGGTCGAGGAGCTGGTGATCGAGGGCCGCTTTGAGGCGGTGGCCTGGATCACCGCCCAGCAGCGTTTCTTTGCCTGGGGGCGGGCCCACGAGGTGGGCGGGCCGGCCCTGACCTACGGTGCCCTACTGGAGGAACTGGCCCAGGCCCTGCAGCTCGGTTCCCTGGCGGCCCTGGTCGAGGAGGAACGGGAGCGGCGCCTGCGGGCCGCCCTGCGCCGGCGCCCCACGCTGATCGTGGTGGACAACCTGGAGACGGCCGCGGACGTACAGGCCCTGGTGATGGGATTGGACCGCCTGGCCCGACCGGCCAAGGCGCTGCTGACCACCCGCCACCGGATCAGCGCCTGCGAGCAGGTCACCTCCCTCACCCTGGCCGAACTCGGCCGCGACGACGCGCTGGCTTTTATCCGCTGCCACGCCGCCGAGCGCAACGTGCCGGTCGTGCTCGCCGCCTCCGAGGCCAATCTGGAGCGCATCGCCCAGGTGACCGGCGGCAACCCCCTGGCCATCAAGCTGGTGCTGGGACAGATGCTGTCCCTGCCCCTGGACAAGGTGCTGGCCGACCTGGCCGCGGCCCGGGGAACAGGCACCGACTTTTACCGCTTTATCTTTTACTACTCCTGGCAGCGCCTCTCCCAACCGGCCCGGGAGCTGCTGCTGCACATGCCCCTGCTGGACCCCCGGGGTGCCACCTGGCAGGATCTGTCCGCCGTCAGCGGGGTCTCGCTGAATGGGAATTTCGACCCGGCCCTGCTAGAGCTGGTCAACGCCTCCCTGTTCAACGTGGGCTGCGCCCAGGGGGAGATGTGGTACAGCATTCACCGCCTGACCGAGTACTTTATCCTTTCGGACCTGGTGCGGGAATAGTGGGAGAGTTGGCCGTGGACCTGCAGGCTCGCTTTGTTCAGGGCATTGAGCGGGCCGGCCGGCATTGGCTGGACGTCTTTCGGCGGGAGCAGGGGGATCTGCCGGCCCTGCGCCGGTACCTGGGCCACGCCCTGCGCGCCCTCTGGTGGTGCAGCGAGCGGGGCGACGACCCCACGCTGACGGCCGACCTGACCGCCGCGATCCACCATCCGCTGCTCTACACGGGACAGTGGGCCGAATGGGAGCCCTGTCTGCGCCGGGTGGTCGTCGAGATCGGTCCGCTCGTCGACCTGGAGCGGCAGTACCACCTGAACCATTACCTGAGCGAACTCTGTTTCCGCCTGCACCGGCTGGATGAATCCATGGCCCTGTCCCAGCGGAACCTTCAAATCGCCGCGGCCCTGGACGGCACCGTGCGGCAGATCGGGGCGCTGATCAATCTGGCCGAGGCCTACCTGAATGCCGGGTCCTACGATCTGGCGGCCTCGCACGCCGAACGGGCGGCCGCTCTGGCAGAGGCCTCGGGGGACCGGGTACGCTGGGCCGACGGCCTGATCGACCGGGCCCGGGCGCTGTTGGGGCTGGGGCGATCGGGCGAGGCGGCGGCCCTCCTGCAGCAGGCCCTCGACCTGAGCCGCCGGGCGGGGAGTCCTACCTACCAGGCCAAGGCGCTGAATATTCTGGGCCACGCCCTGGGAGCGCAGGATCTCTGGGCGGAAGCGCTGCGTTCGTACCGCCAGGCGTTGGACTTGCTCAAGAAATCCGGTGATGAGGTCGGTCAGGGGGTGGTGTTGGGCAACCTCGGCCGGGCCCTGCTGGAGTTGGGGCGATGGACCGAGGCCGAGCACACGCTGCAGGAGGCGCTGCGCGTCCACCAGTTCCACGGCAACCGGCCGGCTGCGGAGGCGGTGCGGGAGCGGCTGGGAGAGTTGTCGCGACTGCGGGAGCGCTGGGAGAGCGAGGATCACACCCAATCGAGGTTGGGGTCGTCACGGATGTAGGCCAGTTGCCGGCCCAGGTAAGGCAGCGGGGGCAGATCGTGCCAGCGGCGCAGTAGATGGTAGGCCGGCGAGGTCAGCAGCCGGCAGGCATCCACGGCCTGGCGCCACGCCGGCCGGCGGATCTCGGCCACCGTCTCGGCGTCGGGCAGGAGGCCAAAATCCCAGGCTGCGCAGAGTCGGGCCAAAAAGTCGACCCGCGCGGCCGGCGTGTCGAGCCGGGTCGGTGTTTTTGTGTCCGGGTAGAGCGTGCCGTCAATCCAGGAGGGCATCGAGGAACTCTTTCTGGAACCAGGCGCGCAACTGCCGGGCAGCCGTGCGCTGGTCGGGATCGGCGATTTGCTCCAGGGGGCGATGCTGGGCAATCCGCGCCAGGTGGGTTTCAACCGCCAGTCGGGCGCGGTGGGCGTCGGTGTCACTGCCGGCCAATTCCTGGCGCCGCCGCCACAGTTGCCAGCACTGTGCTGGTGAGGCCAGGCCGGCCTGGCAGAGGGCGTGGATGTCGCGCAGGTCGCGGGGTGCGCCTCGTTCGACCAGGGCGACCATCTTGCTGGCCACGAGGTCGGGAAAGCTGTCCAGCCACACGCCCTCCCAGGACGACGTGGTGCCTGGCTGCAACTGGGCCGAGCGGTGGGCGATCTGAAAGCTGAATACCACCCGCTCCTGCTGTAAAAGCTCTACGCTGACGACGTCGCCCCAGGCGCGAACGCGTACCTGACCGGAGGGTTGCAGGGTAGTTTTGAGAACGCTGATGACTTGCTCCTGCTCCGCCGTCGTCGCGGAAGGGATCCACCAGGCGTCTACATCGTGGGTAGGACGATAGTCCAGGTAATGCAGCAGTCCCAGGGCTCCACCCAGGGAGATCCTGTCGCCCAATCCTTGGAATGATAGGGCTTTCAGGCACACGTCGGCATAGCGGGAAAGGTGTTGGGGGCGTTTTGCTTGCATAACTCGTCACCTGGTCGGGATCAAGACTATCCTCGTTGACCGCAGTATACCACATTTCCAGGTCGTGATCAAAAAACGCGTTAACGTTCTAACGCGCGAACGTGTTAACGTCTTTCCCCCCCTTTTCGCCTCTGCCCTCCACTTGCCCCAAACGGTCAACCGTCAACGTGCAACCGTCAACTGTATAGAACGTTCGAACGCGCCAACGCCTCAGTGATTCAATCCCCCCCCTACCAATGCAGCGAGTCCCAGCCCTCCTCCTGAACGCGCTGCCAGGTGGTGGCGGCGGCCTCCTGGCCCAGGCGGCGCAGCTCGGCCGTGCGCTCCGGATGGTAGCGGATAAAGTCCAGCGCGGTCAGCCACTGCTCCGGACCGATCAGGGCGGCCTTGATCTCCTTGTGGGCGGGATCGGCGTTCTGGCTGACCCGGCGGTTGATCTTGCGCATCTGCTCAAAGTCGTTCTCAAAGGTGGCCGTGATGGCCAGGTCCAGCAGGTGGCCGACCTTGCCGGCCGGCCCGGGCGCGGGCGGCGGCAGTTGCTGGCCCGGATCGAGGATGTCGTGGTAGGGCGAGAGCAGCACGACCAGGATCTCCTCTGCTCCGGCGTCGATGGCCGGCCGCAGCGGCGAGTTGTACATCACGGCGCCGTCCCAATAGTCGGAATCCCCCACCCGAGTCTTGGCATAGACGTAGGGGATGGAGGAACTGGCCAGCAGGTGGCGGTGGTTGATGGCCTCGACCCGGCGATAGAGCGGCTTGTTGCCGTTCAGGTCGACGGCGTTGGTAAAGATCACCGGATGGCCGGTGTCAATGTCGGTGGCCACGATGTAGAGGGCCGTGTCGATCTCGCGCAGGCGCTCCTCGGGGGCGTAGGTCTCTAGCGTCTTTTTCCAGGCCCGCCGGTCAAACAGGCTGCGCCAGGGCCGCAGGCGCCAAAAGCGGTGCATGTCCCGAGTGCGGATGTTCTCCCACATGCGCACCACGCCGGGGGTGCCATCGAGCGCCCAGACGGCGGCGTTCATCGAGCCGATGGAGGTGCCTACCAGCACGTCTGGTTCCCAACCCACCTCGCCCAGCTTTTCCAGCACGCCGCACTGAAAGGCGCCGCGTCCCCCGCCGCCCGAGAGCACCAGGGCGCGTTGGGGCCAGAATTCCAGGGTACTGTTGGATTCGACCATGTGTTCCTCCCACTGTTCCGCAAATAGCGTTATTTCCACCTCACCCCCGCCTCGCGCGCCTTCTTTCGAACGCGGCGCTCGGCACCCCCGGGGGGGGGAAGGCAAAGGGCGAGTTCGTCAGAACGCAGCCTTTGCCACGGGGAAGGCTGAGGTCAGTCAGATTGTTTCCCCTTGGGCGCTTTGCTGTGTCCCCGTAGCTGCCCGCAGGCGGCGGCGATCTCGGTGCCCCGCTCCAGGCGCACGCTCACCGGGATGTGCGCCCGCTGCAAAAAGAGCTGCCATTCGCGCACCACGTGGTCCGGCGGGGGCTGCCAGCGCGAGTCGGGCACGGGGTTGAGCGGGATGAGGTTGACGTGGCAGAGCAGGCCCCGCAGGCGATCGGCCAGGCGGTGGGCCTCGGTGATGGCGGTGTTGATCCCGGCGATGAGCGCGTACTCGAAGGTGACGCGGCGGTTGGTCCGGGCCAGGTAGGCCCGGACGGCCCGCAGCAGTTCCTCCAGGGGGTAGCGCCGGTTGACCGGGACCAGTTGGTCGCGCAGTTCGTCGGTGGCGGCGTGCAGCGAGATGGCCAGGTTGACGGGCAGATCCTCCTCGGCCAGGCGCAGGATGCCGGGGACCAGGCCGGCCGTCGAGACGGTAAAGCGGCGCGCCCCCAGGTTCAGGCCCTGGGGGTCGTGCATGGTCTCGATGGCCTTCCAGGTGGCCTCATAGTTGGCCAGGGGCTCGCCCATGCCCATGAACACCACGTTGCCGACCCGGTCCAGGCCGGCCGGCCCGTGGTCCCGCAGCCAGCGGGCGAAATAGAGCACCTGCTCCACGATCTCGCCCGTGCTGAGGTCGCGGCGAAAACCGCCCTGCCCGGTGGCGCAGAAGGGACAGCCAATGGCGCAGCCCACCTGTGTCGAGACACAGACCGTGGCCCGCTCGTCATAGAGCATGAGCACCGTCTCGATCCGCTCTCCATCGGCCAGTCCCAGCAGGACCTTGCGGGTCTGGCCGTCGGCAGAGACCTCTTCCTGCAGCGCCTGCAGGGCGCTGCAGCGGGCGTGCTGGGCCAGTTTCTGGCGCAGGGCCACCGACAGGTTGGTCATATCCTCAAACTGGCCGGCCAGGTGCACGTAGAGCCAGCGCCAGATCTGCCGGGCGCGAAAGCTCTTCTGCCCCAGTTCCTGCACCAGGTCTTCCAGTTCCCCGACCGAGAGGTCGAGGAGATAGGTTGCTTTTTCATGGGTCAAGGTTGCACCTGCCTGTGAGAACGTTTAACCGTCAACCTTTAACTTGCAACTGTTTGTCCCCGCTCCACCCGCTGCAGGCGCTCCCGCAGCGGCTGCAGGGCCTGGCGCAGCAGGGCGACAATTCGTTCGCTGTCCATGGGCCCGCAGGGGAAAATGTCCACGGCGGCAAAGTTCGCCTCCTCCGGCCAGGTGTGGATGCTGATGTGCGATTCCTGCAGCAGCAAAAAGCCGGTCACCCCCCAGGGCTCGAACTGGTGCCACTTTTGGTGGTAGATATTGGCGCCCCCCTGCAGGGCCGCGTCGACCAGGATCTGCCGCAGCGGGTCCACGTATTTGAGGATCTCGCCGTCGGAGAGCCAGATATCGTAGAGCAGGTGGGGATGGCTGCCCGGTGGATTGGTTGTGGTCATTCCTGTTCCCTCCGTGGACCGGGCAGCGCCCTTTCGGAGCGCATCCGACCGGAATGTGCCGACCGTCCAGGCCTGCGGGCCAGGGAAAAATGAAAGCGGCACCCGCCCGGTGCCGCTTTGCCGTTTACGCTATTTTGGCTTAGGCGGGAAAGCCCAGCCGGGTGACGTTGCGGGCCTGCGGGCCCTTGGGGTTCTCCTCGACCTCAAACTCGACCATCTCCCCTTCTTCCAGAGTGCGGAAACCGGTTCCGCCCTGGATAGCCGAATAGTGCACAAAGACATCCTTGCCCTCGTCCCGGGAGATAAAGCCGTAACCCTTGGTTGCGTTGAACCATTTGACAACACCGCGCTCGCGCATACTTCTAATCCTCCTCTTTGGGCGTGTCCCTGCACGCCCGGACCGCTACCGACTCTGCGTCGGATCCAACTGGGGTCTAGCAGGGGGTCCTCCAGGGGAACGAAAAAAGCCCGGAAGGTTTCAGTCGTGCTACCTTCAGGGCGGACAGTCGATCTGGCCTAAAGTTACACACCTGCTTAACCTACGGTTTTATTATATCACAGGGCAGAATTTTGTCAAATTCCGCTTTTTCTGGACTGGAATTTCAAGTTATGGTATACTCTGCCCAGGAGAGGTATTCTAGAAGACAATCTTGGCGGATCCAGACCCAACATGGCAAAAGACAAAACGGCGGCGAAAAAAGAGGAGCGAATGCAGCACCTGGCGGAACTGGGCCGGCTGCTGGCGGCGGAGGAAAAGGCCGGCGCGGACAACTCGGCCGCGCCAGAAGGCCTGAGCGCCTATCTGCGCCAATGGCAGCCCCAAGCGGTGCGGCTGGGCCTGCCGGCGGAGCTGCTGTCCCAAGTCGGCGAGCTGTTGGGCAATTACGACCACCTGATCGTGATGGCCCGCCAGGCCCGCCTGGGCCGCATCCTGCCCCTGCTGCGCCGGGCCTACGTGGAGCTGCGCGATGGGCCGGCCGCCGGCGCGCCGGCGGCACGGCGCCAGGATAGCGCGACCCCCACCATTGCGATCCACCCCGCGCCGGCCCCGACCAAGCCGCGCGAATCCTCGCGGACTCCCCCACCGCCCAAGGGAGCGACCCTCGATTCGCCCCTGGAAAAGGCTGGGGGCCTCCGCAGCAACTATTTGCGGGCCTTTAAAAAGATGGGCCTGTCGACCATCCGTGACCTGCTGTACCACTTTCCGCGGCGCTACGACGACTATAGCTCGCTGCGCAAGATCCAGGACTTGATGTACGGCTCCACCGAGACCATCATTGGCACGATAGAAAACGTGAGCCAGCGCCGCACGAACCGGGGCCAGGTCTTGATCACGGCCACGGTGCGCGACGAGACGGGCACCATCGACGCGGTCTGGTTCAACCAGCCCTTCCTGCTCAAGTCCTTACGTCCGGGCATGCGGGTCGTGTTCAGCGGCAAGGTGGACTCTTTTCGCGGCCGGCTGAACCTGCAGTCCCCCGAATGGGAACGTTACGACGACGACCTGACCCACACCGGCCGGCTGGTGCCGGTCTACCCGATGAGCAGCGGGATGAGGGCGCGGGGCACGCGCTGGATCCTCAAGCGCGTCGTGGAGCAGTGGGCCGGCCGCATCCCCGATCCGCTGCCGCCGGCCGTGCGCAAACGCACCGGCATGGGCGAGTTGGGTTGGGCCCTCCTCCAGATCCACTTTCCCGACGACAAAGAGAGCCTGGCCCAGGCCCGCCGGCGGCTGGCCTTTGACGAGTTCATGCTGATCCAGATCGGGGTGCTGCAGCGCAAGCGGGAGTGGCAGGCGGAACCGGGACACCCCCTGGCCATCGACGAGGATCTCTTGCAGCGCTTTCTGCAGGGGCTGCCCTTTGAACTCACCGGCGCCCAGCAGAGCGCCCTGCAGCAGCTTTTGGACGACGTTCAAAAGGACGTGCCCATGAGCCGCCTGCTGCAGGGCGACGTCGGTTCGGGCAAGACGGTGGTGGCGGCGGCGGCCATGCTCATGGCCGTGGCCAACGGCCGCCAGGCCGCCCTCATGGCCCCCACCGAGATCCTGGCCGAGCAGCATGCCCGCACCATCCAGCAGCTCCTGGGCGGGATGCCGCTGCCCGGACGGCCCAGCGCTGCCCACATCGAGACCGAGGGGGACGAGTGGAAGGAGGAGGACCCGGAGCGGGCCGAGCGCGTGGCCGCGCTCAAGTCCATGCTGGGGATCGAGGCCGAGGAGACGGAGGGCGCCCCAAAGGTGGCCCTGCTGGTGGGCAGCTTGAAAAAGCGGGACAAGCAGGCCCTGCGAGAGCAAATCGCCGCCGGCAAGGTGGACATTGTCATTGGCACCCACGCCCTCATCCAGGAGGACGTCGCCTTTGCCGACCTGGGCCTGGCCGTGATCGACGAGCAGCACCGCTTCGGGGTGATGCAGCGCCGCGCACTGCACCAAAAGGGCTATAACCCGCACCTGCTGGTGATGACGGCCACTCCCATCCCGCGCACGCTGGCCCTGACCCTGCACGGGGACCTGGACCTGTGCCTGATTGACGAGATGCCCCCGGGGCGGCAGCCCATCCGCACTCGCTGGCTGGCCAACGCCGAGCGCCAGCGCGCCTATGATTTTATCCGCGAGCAGGTCGAGGAGGGCCGGCAGGCCTTTGTCATCTGCCCGCTGGTGGAGGAATCGGACAAGATCGAGGCCGCGGCGGCGGTGGAAGAATACAATCGCCTCCAGGACGAGGTCTTTGCCGACCTCAAATTGGGCCTGCTGCACGGGCGCATGTCGGGTCCGGAGAAGGAACGCATTATGCGGGCGTTCCGTGACGGCGAGACGGACATTCTCGTTTCCACCGCCGTGGTGGAGGTGGGCATCGACGTGCCCAATGCCACCGTCATGATGGTCGAGGGCGCCGAGCGCTTTGGCCTGGCCCAACTGCACCAGTTCCGCGGCCGCGTCGGCCGGGGCGAACAACCCTCCTACTGCATCCTGCTGGCCACCTCGGACGACATGGCCAGCGAGCGGCTCCAGGCCATCGAAGAGACCATCGATGGTTTCGCCCTGGCCGAGATCGACTTGGAACTGCGCGGTCCGGGCGAGTTCTTTGGCACACGCCAGAGCGGCATGCCCGACCTCAAAATCGCCCGCCTGGGCGACGTGCGCCTGTTGGAACTGGCCCGTCAAGAGGCCGAGACGATCTTGGAACAGGATCCCTTTTTGGATCAGCCCGAGCACGCCGAGTTGGCCGAGCGGGTAGCCGAGTTCTGGAGCCAGGCGGTAGAAGTAAGCTGATACGGTTAAAACTTAAAGGTTGAGCGTTGACCGTTCCCGATCAGGAGGGCTTGGCAGATTCAGCCGGTCAAAGCCGAGGAGAGCAAAAGTTTCTATGCGCGTGATTACGGGCAAGGCCAAAGGCCACAAACTCAAAGGACCCAAGAACCTGCGTACCCGACCCATGCTGGACAAGGTGCGCGGTTCGCTCTTTGCCGTCCTGGAAGGATTCCTGGGAGAGTTCTATGGCCGGGTGCTGGATCTCTATGCCGGCACCGGCGCCCTGGGGATCGAGGCGCTCTCCCGGGGGGCGGAATGGGCCGACTTTGTCGAGGTCAACGCCTCGGTCTGCCGCATCATCCGCGACAACCTGGCCCACACCAAGCTGGCCGGGCAGGCCCGGGTACACCAGGGCCGGGTGGAATCCTTTATCAAGGGGATGCATAAAGGGACAAATTATGATATAATCTTTATGGATCCACCGTACGCCGATCCGGGAATTGGGGAGACGATCAGCACGCTGGCCGTCTCCCCACTGGTTCACGAGGAGACCCTGGTCGCGGTGGGGCACAGCGCCCGCCTGGAATTGGGCGAAGGCTACGGTCCCCTGCGGCGGCTGCGGCAGCGCCGTTTGGGGGACAGCGCCTATAGCATCTATGGTATGCCGGCCTGGTGGCAGGAAGAGGAGTCGGACGTGGTTCCACAGGAGGCGGAGCAGGATGTGAATTTGTCCTGACCTGGCCCACAAGGAGCACGATGTGATCACCGCTGTCTATCCTGGCAGTTTCGACCCCGTCACCAACGGCCATCTTGACATTACCTCCCGGGCGGCCCGCGTGTTCGACCAGGTGATCGTCGCCGTCTATGAACGGCCCAACAAACGACTGCTCTTTTCCGCCGAGCAGCGGGTGCGCATGATTGGCCAGGCCATCCAGGACTGGCCCAACGTCTCGGTGGATCGCTACGAGAGCCTGACCGTTGAATATGCCCGCCAGGTGGGGGCCCAAGTGCTCATTCGGGGCCTGCGGGCACTGACCGATTTCGAGCTGGAGCTGCAGATGGCCCACATCAACCAGCGCCTGGATCCCGGGATCGAGGTGATCTGCTTGATGGCCTCACAGAGTTATTCCTTTCTCAGCTCCAGCATTGTCAAAGAGATCGCCGCCTTGGGCGCCAACGTCAGCAGCTTGGTTCCGGCCCACGTCGCCCGGGCCTTGGGGGAACACTTTGCCGATTGAGCTATCCGTACCGTTTACCGCGGCCTTTTAGCCGAAAGGGGGCGAGGGTGAGCGATGAGCTGACCAATTTGCTCGACCAACTCGAAGAACTGTTGACCCAGGGTGGGCGCGTGCCCTTTTCCGGCCGCCTGATGGTGGACGAGGCCGAGGCAATCGCCCTACTGGACCGCCTGCGGGCCTCGATCCCGGAGGAGGTGCGTGGTGCGCGCCAGGTGCTGCGCGAGCGCGAGCAACTGCTGGAGCAGGCCCGCCGGCAGGCCCAACGCATCACCGAGCAGGCCCAGCGTGAGGTCTCTATGCGCCTGGACCAGGAGGGCCTGCTGGAGGAGGCCGACCAGCGCTCCATCCAGATCCTGGAGGAAACCCGGCGAGAGGCTGAGAGCATTCGCCGAGGGGCCGATGGCTATGCCCGCGACGTCCTGACCGAGCTGGAGGCGCGCCTCTCCCAATCGCAGCGTGAGTTGAGCGAGGCGTTGGGCCGCTTTTTGGTCAGTGTGCGCAAGGGACTGGCCGCGCTGGAGGCGGAAGAGGCCGACCGGCTGGAAGCGCCTCCCCCCGAGTAACGCTGATATTTCCCCACTTGTGTTGCCCGTCCCGGCTGCAGCGGGGTGGGGGGCTGCTCCGTAAATAGCGTTATTCCCACCTCACCCCTCCCCCTGGCAAAGGGCAGGTTCGTCAGAACGCGCCCTTTGCCAGGGGGAGGGGTGAGGTCCATCCGCGCCAACCGGCGATTCCTATTTTCGTCATTGGTGGCGGCCCCGCCTCGGCGGAGCCGAGGATGGCCATGGCGGGCTACTTTGTAAATAGACCTTTCTGTAGAGCCTGCCCCCGCGTAGGCGGGGGGGGCGACGCAGGCGTCGCCCCATGCGTATCAAGTTAAGGCATCTTTCCACCGGCAAAGGCCTCGGCATTGTTCAAGCGGACCGCCCCGACTAGGCCCGCCGGGGGCTAAAAGCCCCCGGCTACATAAATGGAAGGCCCTCCGGGCCTATTTTGGGGACGTTTTTTGTTCTTTTTAGCCCCCGCAGGGGGCGCGCCACCTTCGGTGGCGATCACCTCGTAGCCCGGCCCTTCAGGGCCGGGCGGGCATGGCCAGCCCGCTTAGCTTGATGCCTATGGGGCGACGCCTGCGTCGCCCCTACGGGTAGCCGCCTGGTACCAATTGCGGGGCACGGCGCGCCGTGCCCCTACTGACCAGGCTCTTGCTGACCTAGCTGCGTGGATTTCCAGATCAAAAAGCCCCCACTCGCCAGCAGGACCAGGGCGGGGACGAGGAAGCAGCCGTGCGCAGCCCAGGCAGTGCCTGTGTCCTCCGTCTGCTGCCAGCTTCCCGTGGCCAGGGCGCAGATCAGCAAGGCCAGTATAGCCCCGCCGAGCAGGGCCAGAATGATGCCCCAGACGCGAAAACGGCGCACCCGGCTCTCGTGCTCGGCCTGGCGGGTCTGGGCTACCTGGGCGGCGGCCAGGGCCAACTGATGTTCCTGAAGCGACTGTTTGGCCGCTTCGACCTCGGCGGGGTCGAATTCGTGGCCGCAGTAACGGCAGCGCGCCGCTTCGAACTGGATCTGCTCGGCGCAGCTCGGGCAGGTCTTGACCTTTCCGAACTGTGCCTGCTGCTTCAGCTCGAGGGCGGCGGCACCCTCCACGTGGGAACCCGTCTGCCCGCAGAGGTTACAGCGATCGACGACCTTTTTCCCGCTGAGCGGGATCACGGGAATGAAGAACAGGGTAAACCACTGCTGCTGCTGGATAGCGGTATGCGCGGTCTCTTTTTCGCAGCGGGTACAGTAGCGCGTTTGTTGGCCCAGTTCCTTTTGTCGCGTGCTGAATCCAAATAGGATCCACATTTGCCACCTTCCTTCTTCTTTTGTCCCGGCCGGGGTTTAGCTCCCCCGCAGCAACTGCGTGGCGATGACCAGTCGCTGGATCTCGGAGGTTCCCTCGTAGATGCGGGTGACCCGGGCGTCCCGGTAATATCGTTCCACGGGGTATTCCCGGCTGTAGCCATAGCCGCCGTGGATCTGCAGTGCCCGGTCGCAGACCCAGGTCGAGACCTCGCTGGCAAAGAGCTTGGCCATGGAGGCCTCCTTGGTGCAGCGCTCGCCGCGGTCCTGTTTCAGGGCCGCCTGCCAGGTGAGCAGGCGGGCCGCCTCGACGCGGGTAGCCATGTCGGCCAGCATCCACTGGATGGCCTGGAACTGGGCAATGGGTTGGCCGAACTGGCAGCGCTCCTGGGCGTAGCGCAGGGCCGTGTCCAGGGCGGCCTGGGCGATGCCCACAGCCTGGGCGGCGATGCCAATGCGGCTGGCGTCCAGGGTGCCCAGGGCGATCTTGAAGCCCTGCCCTTCCTCGCCCAGGAGGTCGGACAGGGGAGCGCGATAGTCCTCCAGGATGACCTCGGTGGTATGGGAGGCGCGCATGCCCATCTTTTCCTCGTGCTTGCCCACCCGAAAGCCGGGCCGCTGCGAGTCCACGATAAAGGCGGTGATGCCCTTGTGCCCCTTGGAGCGGTCCACGGTGGCAAAGACGATCAGGATGCGGGCCTCGTCCCCGGTGGTGATCCAGGACTTGACCCCGTTGAGCACATACTCGTCGCCCTCGCGCACGGCCGTCGTACTGATCGAGGCGGCGTCGGAGCCGGCCCCGGCCTCGGTCAGGGCAAAGGCGCCCAGCCACTCCCCGCTGGCCATATGGGGCAGGCAGCGCCGCTTTTGCTCCTCACTGCCAAAGTAGACGATGGGATAGATGGCCGGCGTGCAGTGCACGGTCATGACCAGGGAGGTGGCGGCGCAGGCCCGGGCGATTTCCTCCATCGCCAGACAGTAGCTGACCGTATCCACTTTGAATCCGTCATACGCCTCGGGCACGGTCAGGCCCAGCAGGCCCAGTTCGCCCATTTTGCGCAGGTCCTGGCGGGGAAACTCGTCGTTTTCGTCCCGTTCGGCCGCCTTGGGCGCCAATTCCTTTTGCGCAAAATCCCGGGCCATATCCCGGATCATGCGCTGCTCTTCGGTTAGGGTCAGGTCCATGGGGTACCTCCAAATGTAAAGGATACAAGAGGCAAGAAGCGGGAACACTGCATCCTGCTTCTTGCCTCTTGCTTCTTGTGTTTAGCGCGGTTTCTGCGGCGGCTTTTCGCCCTGCGCATAGTTATAAAAGCCGCGTCCGCTCTTGCGGCCCAGCCAGCCGGCGTCGACGTACTTGCGCAGCAGGGGGCAGGGGCGATATTTGGGGTCGCCCAGACCGCCGTGCATGACCTCCAGGATGGCCAGGCAGACGTCCAGGCCGATGAGGTCGGCCAGGGCCAGGGGGCCCATGGGGTGGTTCATCCCCAGGATCATGATCTGGTCGATGGCCTCCTTGGTGGCGACGCCCTCCATCAGGGCAAAGACGGCCTCGTTGATCATGGGCATGAGGATGCGGTTGGAGATAAAACCGGGAAAGTCATTGACCTCGACCGGGGTCTTGCCCAGCTTTTCGGCCAGATCGACCGTGATCGTCATCGTCTCGTCCGAGGTGGGCAGGCCGCGAATGATCTCTACCAGGACCATGAGGGGGACCGGGTTCATAAAGTGCATGCCGATGACCTGGTCCGGGCGCTGGGTGGCCGCGGCCAGCAGGGTGATGGGGATGGAGGAGGTATTGCTGCTCAGGATGACCTCCGGTCGGCACAATTCGTCCAGTTGGCCAAAGATTTTCTTCTTGATCTCGACGTTCTCACTGGCCGCTTCGACCACGAAATCGGCATCGGCCGCGGCCCCGAGGTCGCCGGCCGGCTGCAGCCGCTCCAGGAGGCCGTCCAGCTCCTCCTGGCTCAGGCGGCCCTTTTCCACACTGCGACCGAGGAACTTTTTGATCGAGGCCAGCGCGTCCTGGAGCTGCTCCTCCACGACGTCGATCATGATGGTCTCGTAGCCGCTTTGGGCAAAGACCTGGGCGATGCCCCGCCCCATCGTACCTGCACCGATTACGGCAACCTTGCGAATCTCCACGATTTCCTCCTTTTGTTCTCGTCCGACGATTGCAATTCTGCTGAACGGATCAGGAATGGCAATTAAACAACTTGCCGACTTTGCGGCCTGTCCCCCGTCACCGGCTAAAGCCTCGACTCCAAAAAGATCCGTAAAAGGGCTCGCTGTCCTGGACAGGAGTTGAGGCTTTAGCCGGTCAAAGCCGGCGAGTTATTCAGCTTCAACTCCTCAGCAGGGCCGCTTCCCGCCACGGGATTGACGGGAAAAAGCCGCCCGTGGGGGCGCTGCCCCCACGGGTTGGCAGCTTGTTAGAGCATCTCTACGCTCAGGGCGACCGCCTCGCCGCCGCCCAGGCAGAGGGTGGCCGCGCCGGTCTTGAGCCCGCGGTGCTTGAGGGCGTAGAGCAGGGTGACGAGCACGCGGGCGCCACTGCAGCCGATGGGGTGTCCCAGGGCGATGGCCCCGCCGTTGACGTTGACCCGATCCCAATCCCAGCCCAGGGCCTTGCCGTCGGCCACGCACTGGGCGGCAAAGGCCTCGTTGGCCTCGATCAGGTCATAATAGTCGATGTCGTCGACGCCCTGCCGCTCCATCAGATTCCGCATGGCATAGATAGGCGCGGTAAAGAGCCGGATCGGTTCCACGGCGGCCTGTTCGTAGGTGACCACGCGGGCCATGGGCTGCAGGCCCAGTTCCTCGGCCTTGTCCGCGCCCATGACCACCACCGCGGCGGCGCCGTCGGTGATGCCGGGAGAGTTGCCGGCCGTGACGATGCCGTCCTTCTCAAAGGCCGGCCGTAGCCGCCCCAATTTGGCCATGCCCGTCTCATAGTCGCCATAGTCGCGCGGGTTCTCCTCCGTATCAAATATGATGGGGTCCCCCTTGCGCTGCGGGATCTCGACCGGTACAATTTCCTCTTTGAAGCGGCCCTCTCTGGTAGCCTCCACGGCCTTGCGGTGGCTGTGGAAGGCGTATTCATCCAGTTCCTCGCGGGTCAGTTCGAACTCGCGGGCGACCCACTCGGCCGAGGAGCCCATGTGGTGATCGCAGAAGGAGCACCAGAGCCCGTCCAGGACCATCCCGTCGATCAGCCCGTCGGGCACGGCCCCGCGAACGCCCTTGCCAATCCCGCCCATGCGATAGCCGGTGCGGGCCCGGGGCAGGTAAAAGGGGATCTGGTTCATGTTCTCCATCCCCCCAGCCACGATAATATCCGCGTCCCCCACCTGGATCATGGCACTGGCCAGCATGACCGTCTTGAGGCCAGAACCGCAGATCTTGTTGACCGTGGTGGCCCCGATTTCGGGTGGAACGCCGGCCTTGATGGCGGCCTGGCGGGCCGGGGCCTGGCCCTGGCCGGAGGCCACGACGCAGCCCATCAGGACCTCGTCTATGATTCCGGCTTCGATGCCGGCCCGCCGGATCGCCTCGCGGATGACGATGGCGCCCAGTTCGGGGGCCGGTGTGTCGGCCAGGGTACCGCCGAACGTGCCGATGGCCGTCCGGCACGCGCTGACAACGACGACATCACGGGTCATGGGATCCTCCTTGTCTATTTTGGGAAAGAAATGTGCTACCCCCTCACCAGAGAGGGCGCCTCCTGGGGCCGTCCAAGGAACAGGTCGGCCTGTCCCTTTTGGCTGATTGTATTGTACTATATTGTGCCCGAATGCGCAAGCGGGCCCCGCGCCCCGCAGGTGGTGTACGAATAATCCATGGAATTTACCCTGCTAGGGGCGACGCATGCGTCGCCCCTAGCAACATGGCCAAAGGGAGAATGCCGCGCCTACTTGTTGACCCCCTAGCGTCCAGAACAAAACCCGCGAATATAGTATAATCAAAATAGTCAGCCGTTAAGAGTTATAGGGAGGATTACTATGAATCAAGACCATTGGATCGCTTTTTCCTCAAAATTCCTATGGGGCACTTTTATCGTCCTACTCCTGATCGCACTCCTGGTCGGCGCGGTCCGGGCCCAAAAGTCCCCGGACCTGGAGCACGGCCCGCGCGGGCAGTCCGCGGCGGCCATTCCCCATGGGGACTGGCAGATCAAAGCCGTGGAAGATCCCATGTTGGCCCAATCGATGGGGGCCCGCAGCCTGGCCCTGGACGCGCTGGGCCGGCCCCACGTCGGCTACCAATCCTTGAACAAGCTCATGTACGCCTCCCCGGCCTCCTGTGTGCCCCTGGAGGATGTCGCCATCGCCGGCCCGACAGCCCTGCCCCTGGGCGTGGAGGGCCGCTACAGCGCCACCTACACCCCGCCCACGGCCACGGTGCCCCTCTTGGACTGGGCCGATGGACAGCAGGGAGAGACCGCGACCTATAGCTGGGACACCGTCGGCGTGCATACTGTCGCCGTCACCGCCAGCAACGAGTGCAGCCAGGTCCAGGACGTGCTGAGCGTGACCGTGTTCTGCCAGCCGCCCACCGGGGTCGAGATCGCCGGCCCGCCGAGCCTGCTGCCGGGCCTGGCCGGCACCTACCGGGCGGCGGCCCGACCCATCACCACGAGCCCGCCGCTCACGTTCACCTGGGACAACGGCGCGCTGGGCAGCAGCGCCGGCTACAGTTGGCCCAGCACCGGCACCTACACCCTCACCGTGACCGCGACCAACGACTGCGGCCAGGCGCGGGGTAGTTTCCCGGTGCGCGTGCTGGCGGAATGGCCCCACCAGAACTTTGTGCCGCTGATCATGCGCGCCTACGCGTACACTACGCCCTGCGAGCCGGTGCACGACCTGGATTTCAGTTGGCAGCCGCTCAGCCCGACCGTGGGCCAGGCCATCACCCTGAGCGCCGGCGCCTCGGGCAGCTACCCCATTAGCTACCAGTGGGATTTGGGGGATGGCGGGTGGCGGGCCGGGGCGGTGGTGACGCATTCCTACGATGTGTCCGGGACGTACCGGGTGCTCGTGACGGCGACCAACTGCGGCACGGCTGCGGTCACCAGTGTGCACACCCTGACCGTGGTCCCGTCGGCGTCGTGTGTGCCGGTCGCCGTGGCCGGTTTCTCCTGGCAGCCGCCCACGCCGACCGCCGGCCAGGTGCTGACCTTGAGCGCCAGCGCCGCCGGGCGGGCCTGGTTCAGCGAAACGATTGCCTCGGCCAACGCCAGCGACCTCTCTCTGGCCCTGGACCCTTCGACAGGCTCAGGGCAACGCGGTGATGGGAATGCCCACCTGGGCTATTTTGCGGGCGACCCGGTCAACCAGGTCGCCTATGCCCACCATGACGGGACCTCTTGGAGCAGCGAGCTGGTGGCCGATGCCGGGCTTATGGGGGGCTACACCGACCTGGCCCTGGACGCGCCGGGCCGACCGCATCTCAGCTACTACGACGACAACGCCCCGGCCCTGCGGCACGCCTACTACAGCGGGACGGCCTGGATTGTCGAGACCGCCGACAGCAACGGCTACTATGGCAACATAGAGACCTCGCTGGCGCTGGACGGGTCCGGCACTGCCCACATCAGCTCCTACGACGAGGCCAACGGCGACCTGCGCTACGCCCGCTACGACGGCGCGAGCTGGCAGGTGGAGGTAGTGGACGCGGCCGGCCGGGTGGGCCGCTGGGGTTCGCTGGCCTTGGACGGCGCCGGCCAGGCCCACATCAGCTACTCCGGCGATACGCCGGGCTACGAACTGCGCTATGCCTACCACGACGGCGTGAACTGGATCACCGAGACGGTGGCGGCGCAGGGCATCCATTCCTCGCTGGCGCTGGACGGGGCCGGCCGGCCCCACCTAGCCTACCAGGTGGGGCTGTCACCTTCCAGCAGCGTCGTCTATGCCCACCACAATGGCGCGAGTTGGATCATAGAGACTGTAGCGATCGGGGAGTATCCCGAACTGAGTCTGGACGCCGCCGGTCGGCCGCATCTGGTCTACGTGGGCGAGGCCGGACAGGCCCTGCAGTACATCTATTACGACGGTACGGGCTGGGTGGAGGAAACAGCCGCAGGGGGGCAGGACCTCTGGGGGGTATCCCTGGCACTGGATGCAGGCCGGCCCCGCCTGGCCTACTATGATGCTACCGCCGGTCAACTGCGGTACGCCCATCTGGAGGCGATCACGCCGACGCCGCCGATCCACTACAGTTGGGACCTGGGCGACGGCACGGCGGCAGAGGGGGCGACCGTGCAGCACAGCTATGCGGCCGGCGGCAGCTATCGCGTGCTCGTGACGGCGACCAACTGCGGCGTGGCCATGGCACAAAGGGCGTACACGCTGACCATGCAACCCGCGCTCTGCGAGGCGGTGGCAGACCTGGAATTCAGTTGGCAGCCGCTCGATCCGGCCGCCGGTCAGTTCGTGACCTTGACCGCGTCTGCCGGGGGCACGCCGCCTATCAGTTACAGTTGGTCTTTTGGCGACGGGGGTACGGCGGTGGGTGTGACAGTGACACACAGCTATGCGGCCAGCGGTACCTATGGCGTGGTCGTGACGGCAGCCAACTGCGGGCCCGCGCCGATCACGGCTAGCCACGTCATCAGCGTGTGTGAGTGCCAACCGCTGCCCGGCCTCAAGGCCCATTGGAGACCCCTGATCCCCACCTCCGGCCAGCCGTTCGTCCTGAGCGCCACGGTATGGCCCAAGAGCCCGGCCTGGCTTAGCGAGACCGTGGAAGCGTACGTGGGACCGGGCACTCCGGAACAACGCCTCTCCCTGGCACTGGACAGCAAAGGTCAACTGCATCTGGCCTTTTACGACAGCCAGCACCAGGATCTGGTCTATTCCCGTCGGGATGTCTCAGCCGGTCGGGCGGGTTGGGAGCGTGGCCTCTGGTTCAGCAGGACCGTGGATTGGGGGGGCAACGTCGGCCGTTTTGCCTCCCTGGCCCTGGACGATGATGAACGTCCACACATCTCGTATTACGATGCTACCAACCTGGATCTGCGCTACGCCCATTTTGACGGCATGCACTGGATCACCGAAACGGCGGACCCGGTTGGCTATGTGGGCGGCTATACCTCTCTGGCCCTGGACAGCTCCGGTCAACCCCACATTGCCTACTATGACCACATCGAGAGCGGCCTGCGATATGTGCGCCGCTTCGGGGCTAACTGGATTGCCGAGGTGGTGGACGACGCCGGTTGGTTGGGCAAGTTCCCCTCGTTGCTGTTGGACGATGACGATCAGGCGCACATCAGTTACTATGCGGCCCTGCCGACCCAAAAGTTGAAATACGCCGTTCGTTACGATACGATGTGGGCCATCGAGGTCGTGGACAGCGAGGGCAACGTGGGGCAGTGGAATGCCCTGGTGTTGGCCCCTTCGACGGGCTCAGGGCAGCGCTGGCGGGCCCCGCATCAGTTACTACAACGCCAGCAGCCAGGATTTGCAGTACGCCCATTTTGACAACAACGCCTGGCAGATCGAGCGGGTGGATTATGAGCCGGCCGTGGGCCGGCACACCTCCCTGGTCCTGGACGACTTTGGGCGGCCGCACATTGGCTACAGTGGGGCCTGGTATGGCGAACTGCGCTACGCCTGGTACGATGGCGGTGGATTGGGCTCCCCCCAGGGCTGGCAGATCGAGGAGGTGGACAGCGTCGGCAGCACGGGGGGCTATACCGACCTGGTGATCGACGGGGATGGCCGGCCACAGTTGGTCTATTTGGACGCAGAGCAAAAGTCGTTGGTCCACGCCTGGCGGGTGTGTCCGCCCACCCCGCCGATCACCTTTACCTGGGACATGGGGGATCAGACCCTGCTTGAGGGAGCGGTGGTCAGCCATACCTATGATCTGCCGGGCACCTATGCGGTCCGGGTCACGGCGTCGGCCTATGCAGGAACGCTGCAGATTGGCTCCCGTTACAGCGTCACCGTGGTCGAAGCGCTCCCGCCTTTGGCCGCGCCGGAAAGGTAAGCGCGCTCACTGCTTATTGTCGCCCCTTTATTTATAATAAGTGACAAGGAACGAATCGATGGCTGAAAGCAAAATCCGATCGGTCCGGGTTGCTTCCCTCAAGACTGCCGCGCCCGGATTAGATTTCCGCCCTTGCAACGTCCGGGGGCGGGCAAAAAGGAGGCCGGATGCCGAGATCGAGCATCCGGCCTTGTTTGACCGGATGGGGGGCTCGTGATACAATGGCGGAACCGCGCCGCAGGATGGTGCGGGGACGCTGGGCTACAGCACCAGCGACGTTGTGCCTTAGCCAGAGCCATCCGAACGGGAAGCACGGCTTTCCCGTGGGGAGCAGGGCTGCTTCCCGGGATGGTCTTGGGCAACGATGGCGTTGGCCAAAAAAGACGTTGAGAGGAGCGTGCTATGGCTAAAATCATGATCCCAGACGCGGCGGACTGGCCCCTGACGGCGGATCTCGTCGTCATTGGGGGGGGTATTTTGGGCTGTGCCACGGCCTTTTACGCGACCCAGGCCGGCCTGGATACCGTACTCTTGGAGAAAGAAGATGGCCTGGCCTGCCTGACCACGCCCGAATCGGCCGAGGCCGTCCGGGCCCAGTTCGACGATCCTGACAACGTGGCGATGATGAAAGCCAGCCTGGAGGCATTCGAGAACTTGAGCCAGGTGGTGGGCCTACCCGGCTATGACATTGACTTTCACCAGCAGGGCTACCTCTTTATGACCACCGCCGCGGACGGCCCGGAAACGCTGCGGGCGCGGGTGCAGCGCCAGCATAGCTGGGGCCTGACGGACGTAGAGTACCTGGACGGGGACGAGGTCCGCCGGCGCTTTCCCTACGTGGCGGCCGAGGTCACCGCGGCGACCTTTCGCCAGCGCGATGGCTGGCTGGCCACGCACGAGGCCACCTATGGTTTTGCCAAGGGCAGTACGGCCCGCATCCTGCTCCAGACGGAGGCCGTCGGCTTTCAAATGGACGGCGCTGCGATCACGGCCGTGCAGACCGACCGGGGGCTCGTCCACACCCGCGCCGTGGTGAATGCCGCCGGGCCCTACTGCTGCCAGGTCGCCGGATGGGCCGGGGTAGAGCTGCCCATCCTCCTGCTGCGCCGCCAAAAGGCGGTCGTGCACTCGGAGTTAATCCCCCAAAATGCCCCCATGACCATCGACCTGGACACGGGCGCCTACTGGCGGCCCGAGGCCAAGGGCGGCCTGCTGGGTTGGGCCGAGGCCGGGGAGGAGCAGCCCGCCGAGCCGGCGGACCACGTGCCCGCAGATTGGGACTTTCCGGCCGTGGTGATCGAGGGCTGTATGCGGCTGGCGCCATTCTGGGAGGAGGTGGCCGAGCGCCTGACCGCCGAGTCCGTGCACGCCTCGGCCGGCCAGTATTCCATCACCCCCGACCACAAGCCGATCCTGGGTCCTGTACCTGGGGCGGCCGGCCTGTATTTGAACGTAGGCTACAGTGGCCATGGCGTGATGGGCGCGCCGGAGGGCAGCCGCCGGGTGGTCGAAATGGTTCTGGGCAACATTGCGCCGGAGGACAATCCTTTCCGGCTGGAACGCTTGGAGGGACTGGAACACGGCGTAGGCGAACAAATGGTGATCTGATGTCCTTTTATGGATGGGAACAAGAGGAGGAGTGCACATGGCAATGGCAGAGGATCTAACCCCATTGGAAATTCTGGGGGTGGCCATCAAGTCCGAAATTGCGGCGGCGCGGCTTTACGAGTATATGGCCGAGCAGGTGGCGAATCTCGATCTCAAAGAGCGGCTGCAGTTTCTGGTCAAGGAGGAACAAAAGCACCGCCGCATCCTAGAGCAGGCTTATCACCGCCAGTTCCCCGAGATTGCGCTGGTCCTGCCGGAGCAGTCCCTGGTGCCAACGGTGGAGGCGGCCCTGCAGCAGGGGACACCCATTCCCGAGCTATTCCGCTTGGCCATGGAGTCCGAACGCCTCTCCAAAGAGTTTTACGGTGACCTGGCCGGCCGCGCCACCGAGGAGAACTCCCGCAGCACCTTGCAGTATCTGAGCCAGATGGAGCAGGGGCATTACGACCTGCTCAAGACCGAGTACGAGTTGATTCAGCGATTCCCCTCCTATTACCAGGTTGAGGATTTCCACCTGGGGGAGGAAATGGTCCACTTTGGTCCGTAGAAAAGTACAGAGAAAAGAGGAGGTACAACATGCAAAAGTGGGAATGTCTGGTCTGTGGTTGGATTTACGATCCTGCGGAGAACAACAACGTCGCATTTGAGGATTTGCCGGACGATTGGGTCTGCCCCGAGTGCGGCGCTGACAAGAGCATGTTCGAGCCGATCTAGCGTTCTTGGACGTTAGGCACTCGCTATCAGGAGGATGCCAGATGACCGCTGACAAGCTTGTCTGCGCCCATTGCCATGAACCTTTTGAAGGGAAAGGCCTTCAGCGTGGATCCCGGACATACTGCTGCGAGGCCTGTGCCTTTGAGGGCAACCGCAGCACCGACTGTGCCGGCCGCACGGATGGCAGCCAGGCCTCGCTGGTCGAGGAGATGGCCTTCCGCGAGAACCCGCCCGAATCCTAAAGGAGTGGATTCCATGCACAAAATGACCAAAGCCAACCTCGAAGCGGCCTTTGCCGGGGAGAGCCAGGCCCACATGCGCTACCAGATCTTTGCGGACATGGCCGAGAAGGAAGGCATGCCCAACATTGCCCGTCTCTTTCGGGCCATCTCCCAGGCCGAGCTAGTCCACGCCCGCAGCCATCTGCGGGTACTGGGCGGTGTTGGCAGCACCCCGGAGAACCTGGTCGAGGCCATCGGCGGCGAGACCTACGAAGTGGACGAGATGTACCCGGCCTTTGTTGCCGTAGCCAGGCTGCAGGAGGAAAAGCAGGCCACGCGCAGTATGGGCTATGCCCTGGAGGTGGAAAAGATCCACGCGGCGATGTACCAGGAGGCCAAACAGTCGGCGGACGCCGGCCAGGACCTTGCGTTGGGCACCATCCACGTCTGTGACGTCTGTGGCTACACAGTTGAGGGCGAGGCCCCCGACCGCTGCCCGGTCTGTAACGCCATCAGGGACAGGTTCCGCGCCTTCTGATCGAGCGGGTGCTTGTGCGGAACGAGCCAACAGCAACGGGGGCCGTCCCCAGGACGGCCCCCGTTCTTCTATGCTCCATTGGGGGCAACAGAGCGGGATGTTGTAGGGCCTGTAGGGGCGACGCATGCGTCGCCCCTACAGGAATACGCACATTCTTTGATGTCCCGACGGGCTATAGGTATAGACCGGTCTAGAACAGGCCGACTACCTGGCCGGTTTCCAGATCAATATCGACATCGGTAAAGGCCGGCCGAGTGGGCAGGCCGGGCATAGTGCGCATAGTGCCGCAAAGCGGAAAGATAAAGCCAGCTCCCACCGAAGCGCGCACGTCGACGATCGGCAGGGTCCAACCACGCGGTGTGCCCTTGAGTGTGGGATCGTGGGTGAAGGAAAGGTGCGTCTTGGCCATACAAAGCGGCAGGTTGGAGAGGCCCATGGCCGTAAAGAGTTCGATCTTTGCCTCGGCCTCTGGCGTATAGCTGACATTTTCGGCGCGATAGATTTCGCGGGCGACCGTCTCGATCTTTTCCTTGATGGACATCTCGTCCTGATAGAGGAAGCGGAAATTGCTGGGTTTATCGCAGGCCCGGACCACGGCCTCGGCCAGGGCTGCGCCGCCCTCGCCGCCATTGGCCCAGACATCGCTCATCACGGCGTCCTCGGCGCCGGTCTGCAGGGCGCGCTCGCGGATCAGCTCGATCTCGGCGGGGGTATCGTGGATGAAGCGGTTGATCGCCACCACCACGGGGACGCCGAACTTGAGGGCATTCTCAATGTGCTGCAGCAGGTTGGGCAGGCCGGCCTCAACCAGTTCCAGGTTCTCCTCGGTATAGGCGGCCGGCAGGGGCTTGCCGGGGGCGACGGTGGGACCGCCGCCGTGCATTTTGAGGGCGCGCACGGTGCAGACCAGGACCACGCAGTTCGGGACCAGGCCGCTGACGCGGCACTTTAGGTTCATGAATTTTTCCATGCCGCAGTCGGCGCCAAAGCCGGACTCGGTGACGACGTAATCGGCCAGGCGCAGGGCGATCCTGTCGGCAATGATCGAGCTGTTGCCCTGGGCAATATTGGCAAAGGGGCCGCAGTGGACAAAGGCCGGGCTGCCGGCCAGGGTCTGCATCAGGTTGGGCTTGATGGCGTCCTTGAGCAGGACGGTCATAGCCCCAGCTACGTTCAAATCCTCGGCCGTGATCGGCAGAACCGGCCGGCGGACGGTGGGCTGGCCCCCCGTCTCGCTGGTGCCGATGATGATGCGTCCCATGCGCGCGCGCAGGTCGCCGAGATCCTTGCACATGGCCAGGGCGGCCATGATCTCTGAGGCCACGGTGATATCATAGCCTGTTTCTCGGGGCGTGCCGTCAGTAGACGCTCCCAGTCCGATGATGGTATTGCGCAGGGACGCGTCTGAAATGTCGACCACCCGGCGCCACTGCACCGAGTAGGGGTCGATGTTCAGGCGGAACATGCGCTCCTTGTCCTCGCGGCTCAGGTCGGAGGGTTTCTCCGACTCGATGCCCAGCTTTTGCAGGCGCAAGCGCATCGAGGGGGTGTATTCATCGTCGGGGCAGAGGGCCTTGGCCAGATAATCGGTGCTGTAGCGGGCCTCGCGCATGATACGGTTGTCGATGGCTGCGGCCAGCAGGTTGTGGGCTGCCCCCACGGCGTGGATGTCGCCGGTCAGGTGCAGGTTAAAATCCTCCATAGGTACGACCTGGGCGTATCCACCGCCGGCCGCGCCGCCCTTGATGCCAAAGGTCGGGCCCTGGGAAGGCTGGCGGATGACCGTCATGACCTTTTTGCCGATATAGTGCAAGCCCTGGCTTAGACCAATGGTGGTCACCGTCTTGCCCTCTCCCAACGGGGTGGGCGTGATGGCCGTGACGTCAATGTACTTGCTATTTTCGCGAGGGGGTAGCCTCTCCAACACGCTCAGGTGCACCTTGGCCTTGTATTTGCCGTAAAAGTCAATTTCCTCCTCCGTCAGGCCCAACTCGGCGATGATGTCGCGGATAGGGCGGAGCTCTGCTGCCTGGGCAATATCGAGATCGCTAGGGACACTCATTTTTTTCTCCTTGCTGTGCTGGGGAGGCCTTCCGGCGCTCCATTCTGAAATATTACTACGGGCTCCAACATAGGAGCGCCGCGCTTGCCACGGCCAGATTTTACTAGAGTATCGCGCTAGTTGTACCTTGGGGTACAAATAGCCAGAGGCTATTTTACACCATGTTGTCCGAACTCGCAAATAATTTGGCCTGGAGGGCCTATTGGCCGCAATACGGGCAAACCTGCCAGGTCAGGTCGATCACCCGGCCGCAGGCCGGGCACTTTTTTCTCAGGGGGGTATGACAGTAGGGACACATCACAAAGTCCGGCTCGATGCTGCGCTGGCAGGTCGGGCAGACCGGCCGCTCCTCAATATCCTGGATGATATATTCCCGCTCCAGCGTCCGGGCATAGATCTCGGCCAGCGTCTCTTTGGGCCGCAGCAGCAGGTAGACCCAATAGCCGGGCAGGAAAAAGAGCAGCACCAGGAGAGTGGAAAAGAGCTGCAGCAGCAGGCTCTCGCTGCGAGAGCGGATGTCCTGATAGGTCCACACCACCAAGCTGAACCAGAGCACCACCAGGTATGCACCAATAACGATCCCCACGATGCGCAGAATCGGCAGTGCCGTGTCCAAAATTTCTTCAAAGAGTTCCATGCGAGAGTGCCTCCTTTGAACCTCTGCTTCAGTTCCCTGGTAAGCAGCCGTGCCGAGGGTGTACGGCAGTCTTGTCCAGGGGTCAGGCGCCGCTATCCGCCGATTCAGCGCTCATTCCTTGTCCGCGCGAAAGAGTCGAACGCGGCGATAGGGCTCTTTCCCCCGGCTCTCTGAGGCCAGTTGGTAGCGGTTCACCAGCTGGTGCTGCAGGCGCCTCACGTAAGAGTTCTGAGGGGGCAATTCGACCTCTTCCATCTCCCCCCGGAGGACCTGTTCGATAGCCTCTTGGGTTTCTTCCAGAGCCTGGTTGACCGATTTCTCGCCGCCGGTGGGCATGTTGAAGAGAACGCGCAGGAAATTCTCCATCTGGCTTTCGGCGTTTGATTTGAGTACATAGATGGGCAGGCCGCTCTGTTCAGCATCGCGCAGTCGGCGCGGCGCCTGCCGGTAATAGGACTGTAGTGTGACCACGGCGTCGGCCTGTTCCTGGTCCTCCACCAGTTGGACCGGCACTTCCATGCTGCGCACGGCCCGCAGGAGGCGTTTTCGATTTACGCCAAAGGAATACACCCGCAGGGCACTACTGCGGCGGCTTTTTGGGGCCGGGGGCGCCGCCTGCTGGGGCCGGGGGGCGCCGCCCTTCCGGGAACGGGTCTCGCGGTGGTTTTCGGTTTGTCGGCGCAGGGCACGGGGGCGCATCTCCATCCCTCCCCCGAAATAATCCTGCTCGATCCAACGCTCGATTTGGCCATCCGCCTTGCGCTGGCGCAGTTCGGCCGGGGCAGGAAACCCCCGCAGGATGGTATCGACAACCTCGGCTACGTCTTGGTGTACGGCCACGGTGTCCCAATCCTGAATCTCGACCACGATATCAAAGGTTGGCGGGGCCTTGCGTTCCAGGATCGTCTTTTGCGTGCCCCGCCGACGGGCTTCTTCGTCCCCCAGGGTGACCGATTGGATGCCGCCAATCAAATCAGAGAGGGTGGGGTTGAGCAGCAGGTTTTCCAGCGTGTTCCCGTGGGCTGTAGCGACCAATTGCACCCCCCGTTCGGCAATGGTGCGAGCGGCCGCTGCCTCTAGCTCTGTACCAATCTCGTCGATGACGATCACTTCGGGCATGTGGTTCTCCACCGCCTCGATCATGACCGCATGTTGTTGGTCCGGGCTGGGCACCTGCATGCGGCGGGCCCGGCCAATGGCCGGATGGGGAATATCCCCATCCCCGCCAATCTCGTTCGAGGTGTCCACAATGACCACGCGCTTGCGAAAGTCGTCTGCCAGCACGCGGGCTACCTCTCGCAGCATGGTCGTCTTGCCTACCCCGGGTTTCCCCAGCAGGAGGATGTTGGCCCCCGTCTCGACGAGGTCCTGGATGATCGCAATGGTCCCAAAGATGGCCCGGCCCACCCGGCAGGTCAGGCCAATGATCCGGCCGTCACGGCTGCGGATGGCCGAGATGCGGTGGAGGGTCCGCTCGATGCCGGCCCGATTGTCCCCAGTAAAGGTGCTGGTTCGGAAAATGACGTACTGCAGGTCTTCCAGGGAGATTTCCTGGTCGCTGAGCACGACCTCCCGATTGCGAAAGCGGGCCTCTGGCCGTCGGCCAAAGTCCAGTACGACCTCCAACAGATCGCTTAACCCCGGATCCCGCCGCAGGGGCTCGCTCAGACGTAGCGGCAGCGTGTCGAGCAATGCGGCCAGGTCGTCGGTGACCACCTTGTGGGCCAGCGGCTTGGATTCGGCTTGTTCTAGAGGATTCGTTTTCTCCGTACTTGTTGGTGTATTCATGCTCTCCCTATGGACGGTGTTCCTGGCACCGTACCTAGTTGTCGCTCCGCCGTCCGCGCGGATAGGGATTGGGCTTGTTTGGACGGCACAGCCAGATGTTTGCATAACAAAACTTGTTGGCCCCAGGGCTGAAAGCCCAGCCGGCGGGCAATTCCGATCAGGTCGCCCTGGTAGCCGCGTAGAACCAGATAGACCGGGGGCTGCAGGCCCCGCAGACCATAGGCCAGAACGGCCGGGGCATCGTAATAGTACGCCGGGTCCAACAACAGGCGCAGGACGACCCCATGGGGGCCCTGCTGGAGCCGCAGGTAGGCCAGCGCTGCCTCATCCTGGAGCCAGACCCAACCCTCCTCCCCCCGCTGCAATTGCCACGATTGGCTATCGCGACCTTCGGTCTGTTGAACCCGCGGCGGGGTCAGGGCCTGATACAACTGCTGCACCGCCCAGAGATGTTGCGCCGTCAGCGGTTGCAAGTCCGGGTTGGCCCGATCCAGTTGACCGCCTGACCAAGACAGGATCGTTTCCTGACTATAAGCCGCGAAACCGGCTCCTACGAAAGGTTCCAGGTGCGTTTCGTCGGGCAGGGCAGCCAAAAGACGCAGCGCCCGATGCCGGCCGGCCTCCTGGCCCAATGCCAGGAGGAGGTCCTCCCAGAGTTGGTGGATTGTGGCGATTCCAGCCTCCCATGCGGCCAGATAGCGTACCTCCCACGAGGACAGTTCGAATAACGAGCCCGCCTGCCCACAGGCCAACAATCCCTGTTCGCCCTGGTAGAGCAGGATGGACTGGACGTCCGTGGAGGGCAGCCAGGTAGACAACAGCTCCCACCAGGGCCGGTGTGGACAGAGCAACTGCTGAACCATATTCAGGCGCAGGGCGACTTGGGGGGGCAAGCTAAACGGCAGCAGGTCCAGCGGGCTGGCGGGTCGAATGCGTTTCCCTGTCATGCGCTCTGTTCCACCAATTGTAAAAAGTAGCGATGGAAACGTAGATCCTGAGTCAGCTCGGGATGAAAGGCGGTGACCAGGCGGTTGCCCTGCTGGGCTGCCACGGCCTGTCCTTCCTCCAGGCGGGCCAGAATCTGTACCTCTGCCGCCCAGTCTTGGATGTAGGGGGCCCGAATAAAGACCCCGTGGAAAGCGGGGGGCCCCAGGATCGGTACCTCCATATCAACCTCAAAGCTATCCAGTTGCCGGCCAAAGCCATTGCGCACGACCGTAACGTCGAGCAGGCCAAGCAGCGGCTGCCCGGGGACGCCGTCCACGGTCTCCCGCGCCAGCAGGATCATACCAGCGCAAGTGCCCCAGAGGGGCAGTCCCTGCTGGGCCAATTCCTGGATGGGCTTGATCAGCCCATAGCTGCGGGCCAGGCGGCCCATGGTCGTGCTCTCCCCCCCGGGGATGACCAGACCGGCCAGGTCGGCCAGTTCCGAGGGCAGGCGCACCTCCCTGGTCTGCACCCCGAGTTGGCGCAGCATAGCCCCGTGTTCTGCAAAGTCGCCCTGCAGGGCGAGTATCCCAATACGCACGCACAAGCCTCCGGGGGGCCATCGGGCCGTTGCTACCAGCCCCGTTCGGCCAGCCGCTGCTCGGCCGGGATCGCCGTCATCTCTTGGCCACGCATCGCCTCGCCCAGGCCCCTGGACACTTGGCCGATGATCTGGGGCTCGCGAAAGTGGGTCGTCGCCTCGACGATGGCCTTGGCCCGGCGGGCCGGATCGGCGCTCTTGAAAATGCCCGATCCTACAAAGACGCCATCCAAGCCCAGTTGCATCATCAGGGCGGCATCCGCCGGGGTGGCGATCCCGCCGGCGGCAAAGTTCACCACGGGCAGCCGGCCTAACTCGGCCACCTGTCGCACCAGTTCATAGGGGGCGCCCAGCTCTTTGGCCGCGCGCATGAGTTCTTCGGGGGCCAGGTGCTGCAGTCGACGAATCTCGCCCAGCACGGCGCGGGCGTGGCGAACCGCTTCAACCACGTTGCCGGTGCCGGCCTCACCCTTGGTCCGGATCATAGCGGCCCCCTCGCCGAGACGGCGCAGCGCCTCGCCCAGGTTGCGGCAGCCGCAGACAAAGGGCACCTGAAAGGCGCGCTTGTCGATGTGGTGTTCCTCGTCAGCGGGGGTGAGTACCTCACTCTCGTCGACGTAATCCACCCCCAGGGCCTGCAGGACCTGGGCCTCTACAAAATGGCCGATACGGCACTTGGCCATCACAGGAATGCTGACGGCCTCCATAATGCGCTCAATCAGATCCGGATCGCTCATACGGGCCACCCCGCCGTGGGCACGGATATCCGCTGGCACGCGCTCCAGTGCCATCACGGCTACGGCGCCGGCATCCTCGGCAATACGGGCGTGCTCTGGGGTAACGACGTCCATAATAACGCCACCCTTGAGCATTTGGGCCAGCCCCACTTTGGTCTTCCATGTAGATTTTTCCATCATCGCTCACCTCCGTTGTGAGCTGTGTGCTCATATAAATGCTTACACTGCCGACCGCGCTGAATTCTATCCATGGATGCGGCCCGGCTTAAGCGCATTCTATCATACCTGGGGCGGGATGACAAGCAGCGGCCGCGCCCATCCATTCCGGAAGCGGGTCCCCCGACTTGCGGATAGAGGCCCGCATTCTAGCCGGCCTCGGCAGAGGAGGATGCGTCCGGCAAAGTGCTCTCATAGATCTCGGGCTTGAGCACACCGACAAAGGGCAGGTTGCGATAGATCTGGTCAAAGTCCAGGCCGTATCCGACGACAAAGGCATCGGGCACCGTAAAACCTACATAGTGCATGGGGATGTCCACTTGGCGACGTTCTTTCTTGTCCAGCAGCACACAGACACGCAGGCTGGCCGGCTTGCGCTGGCGCAGGATCTCGAGGATGTACTGCAGGGTCAGGCCCGAGTCGACAATGTCCTCAATGACCAGAACGTGCTTGCCCTCGATGCTCTCGTCCAGATCCTTCAAAAAGCGTACTACCCCGCTGCTCTCGGTACTGGCCCCATAGCTGGATACGGCCATAAAATCGACCGCTACCGGCCGATCCATAGCCCGGGCCAGGTCCACCATAAAGGTCACCGCGCCCTTGAGCAGGCCGACCATGAGCAGGTCCTTGCCGGCGTAATCCGCTTCAATTTGCCCGGCCAATTCCTGCACCCTCTGTTGGATCTCCTGCTCCGAGATCAGGATGTGTTCGACGTCATCGATCATATTCTGCCTCCTCCTGCTTGTCATGGCCGGATTGCCCTGCCAAAACGCATTGTACTATAGCCCCTGTCTCGGTGCAACTTGGCCTTTGGGGCAAATTTGGGGAGGAGGGGCTTTCCCAGAATGAGGTCCTCTGTGCCTGTCAGGACCAGCACAGCCACAACAGTTTTGCCGTCTCGGGGCGCACCCGGAAGCGCTCGTCCAGCCGATAGCCCACGACCCAGACGATGCCCTGCGGCGAGACGAGCAGGGGCACCCGCGAGCGCTCGGCGCGGGGGACCTTTTCGTCCACGAACAAATCCTGCAGCTTTTTCCGCCCCGCCATTCCCAGGGGTTGGAGGAGGTCACCCGGCTGCCAATGGCGCAGCCATAGCTGCGGGCCACAGCGGTCGGCGTCCAGCCAGACCTCCAAGGGACTGGCCTGCCGCCATGGATCCCCCCCCACCTCCTCCCGGCGGTACTCCCGCGCCTCCAAAGTGGCCCCTCCGGGCAGCGGGTTGCACCCGGGAATCTGCAGGGGCCGTGATTCCGGGCCCAGGTCCGGCCAGGGGCCCACTGCTGGGGGGCCTTGGCCCACGAACAGGGCGTCGTATTCAAGTCGGGCCACGAGCCCGTCCACCAGTGAGACCTCGCTGCCCACCGGCATCTGTTCCAGCCGGCCCGCCGCCACTACTGCCTCCCAACCCAGGTCCCTCTTGTGGCCCCGTACCTGCTCCACCGCTCGCCGAAGTGCGACCAGCCGCAGGGAGAGGGACAGCGCTGTCCAGGTCGATAGTTTCAAGCGCAGCCCCTGGGCGGTTGGCTCGACCAGGGCCGGCCATTGTTCATCCAGGCTTTTCTCCAGGTCCTGCTCCAGCCAGCCGGCCAATTGCCCCAGGCGCAGGAGGGCCTGCGGCAGTCGAGGATTGATCGTCTTGAGCAGGGGGAGAACCTCCTGGCGCAGGCGCACCCGTAGAAAGCGGGGGTCCTGATTCCAGGCGTCCTGCAGTGGGGAGAGGGCGGCGGCATTGCAGTAGGCCACGGTCTCCTGGCGGCTGATCCCCAGCAGCGGCCGGACCAGGTGTAGGGGGCGCTTCCGTTTCAGGCCCTCCGTCATCCAGGGGGCCACCGGAGCCAGTGGCAGCATGCCCCGCAGCCCGCCCAGGCCGGCCCCGCGAATGAGATGCATCAAGATCGTCTCCACCTGGTCGTCGGCGGTATGGCCCAGGGCGATGGCGCTGGCCCCCTGGGCGGCCGCCAAAGCGCAGAGGAAACGGTAGCGGGCCCGGCGTGCCGCCTCCTCCAGCGAGGCCGGCCGCTCCCGCAACAGGGCCGGCACATCGCGCTCTGCCGCGGTGACCGGCAGTCCCCAGGCACGAGCCCATTCTACCACCTGGACCGCCTCCTCAGCCGAAACGTCCCCCCGCAGGCGGTGATCCAGGTGGGCGACGTGCAGGCGCGCCCCATGCTCCAGGCGGTGTTGGTGCAGTACGTGCAGCAGACAGAGCGAGTCAGGGCCGCCCGATACGGCAATCACAACGAGATCACCTGCCTGCCAGAGGGCCTGATCGACAATGGCCTGCAGCACTTTTTCCTGGACTTGCTTGAGCAATTTCTCTGGGGTCATGGACAATTTCACCTCAACGGCAGCGCCAACCGACTCTACACCAGGCATTGTACTATACCCCTCCAGGCGGTGCAACTGCCATCTGGCCACGGGGCGGCTGCGTGCGGTCCCTCTGGCCCGGCCTGCTGGATATGCGGGTACGGGCCGAAAAGGTTGCACTTCCCGTCGGGATATAGTACAATAGAAATGATCCTAGCAGCAGGAGCATTCAGCGGGACAACAATCGTCGTCTGGTTTTGGCGGACAGTTGTAAAAGGCTCAGATAGAGGGGGGACCCCATGAGTGAAGAGGTCGCTCGACTCCTTGAGGAGGGAATCGCTGCGGCTCGGGCCGGCAATAAAGCCCAGGCCCGGCAGCTATTGATGCGTGTCACTGAATTGGACCAAGTGAACGAGCAGGCCTGGCTCTGGCTCAGTGGGGTGGTGGACGATCTGGAGGAAATGCAGATTTGTCTGGAAAATGTCCTGACCATCAACCCGCAGAACGAACGAGCCCGCAAGGGGCTGATCTGGCTGCAGGGCAAACTTGACAAACCGTCTTCACCTCCCCCCGCGCCTCCCCCACCCGCCCCAGCCTCGTCTTTGCCCTCCTCGGTCTCGATGGAATCCTTTTCCCTACAGCCCCCTTCCATTGAGGAGCAGCTCAACGAGGAGCCAGATTTTTTCAGTGATGTCGAGGAAGAAGAGGAGCAGGAAATCGAGCCTCCGTCCAATCGTATCCCCTGCCCTGTCTGCCAGACCCTCAATTACGATCTGGCCCGGGAATGTGTCAAGTGTGGCTTTCCCTTGGTGATTACCTGCACCCAATGCGGCAACCTGGTGCCTACGGAAACTGGCCTTTGCCCCCAGTGTGGGGCGGAACTGCCCTTGCCGCAAAAGCTCTCCGGGGTCCTGGATCGGGAGCAGCAAATTGAGGATCTCTACCGGGAAGGCTTGGGCCATATGCAAGCGGAACGCCACCAGGAGGCCAAAGCGGCTTTCGAGCAGGTGCTGCAGGTCAACCCGGATCACCTGGAGGCCCTCTTTAACTTGGGTGAGGCTTGCGCCAAACTGGGTCTGAGGGAACAAGCCCAGGACTATTGGGAGGAAGTCAAGACCCGCCAGCCCGATCACCCCTATGTCGATGACGCCCTCAAGTCCTTGATCCCGCCGCGGGAGCGGCGGCGCATGGCCAAGGAAACGCGGCGGGCCGAGCGCTCTAAACAGCGGGAAAGGAGGCGCCGGCAAGCAGAAGGGGCCCGACCGGAAGGGCAGAGCCTGTTGGATGAATATGAAAAGCAGCAAGAGCCCAAGGTCCCACCACCAGAGGAGGATATGAGCATTATCGAGGGGCTGATCTATGTGTTGATGGTCGGCCTGGTGCTGGGAGTAGCCTATTCTCTGCGCAGCGGGGCCGAGCTGGCCCAAGAGCATATTGTGGATATTGCCCTGACCAGCCTGTTGGTCGCAGCTGTGGCCATTGTTTTCTGGATCATCCTGGGCCTTGTCGCTCGCCTAATCGGACTTTTGTTTAAAGCGTCGGGGAGCATGGGGGGCTATTTGGCCTCCGCCGCACGGTTTCTCTTTCCGCTCTTTTTGCTGCTATTTCCCATCCTGTTGAGCATTCCGCGCGTCATCGATTTACTGGGGGCATTTGGCGGCGTGCTCGAGCAACTGCCCCAGGCACCCTGGCTTGTTTTTGGCGGCCTTGCCATTTTCTGGGGTCTGTTTTTGCTCGTGCGGGGGATCAGCCGGGTGGGAGACATCGCCTTGTGGAAGGGATTGATTGTAGGGCTGCTGGCCCTGGCAGTGGCCGGCGCAGCTACGGCTGGCCTGACCTACCTGGGTTACCCTACGGCCGAGCAATACCTAGATACCCTGGGTGCCCGGCTGGCCACCACGCCGCCGACAGCGAGCCCCACGCCGGCGGGGACACCCTAGTGGCAGGGGAAATAGGTCGGCAGAGTGGAACACGATATGCTTGAGCAGGCTTTTGTGAAAAAAAAGGTCCTCATTACCGGAGGACTCGGCTTTATCGGCTCGAACCTGGCGCGCCGACTGGTCGAACTGGGGGCGGAGGTCTTGTTGGTGGACTCGCTCATCCCAGCATATGGGGGCAACCTTTTCAACGTCCACGGATTGGAGGACCGGCTCAAGATCAATATCGCCGACGTACGAGACGAGTACAGCATGGAGTATTTGGTCCAGGACCAGGATTTCCTCTTTAACCTGGCCGGCCAGGTCAGCCACATCGACAGCATGCGCGATCCATACACCGACCTGGAGATCAATTGCCGTTCCCAGCTCTCCATCCTGGAGGCCTGCCGCAAGCAGAACCCCGGCATCTATATCCTCTATGCCGGTACTCGCCAGCAGTATGGTCGGGCGCTCTATCTTCCAGTGGACGAACAACATCCCCAGTACCCCACGGACATTAACGGGGTCAACAAACTGGCCGGGGAGTGGTACCACATTGTCTATCACCGGGTCCATGGCCTGCGCACCTGCTCGCTGCGCCTGACCAATACCTACGGCCCGCGTATGCTGGTCAAGCATAACCGCCAGACCGCTCTGGGCTGGTTTATCCGCCTGGCCATGGATGATCAGGAAATCCAGATCTGGGGCGGGGGGCAGCAACTGCGCGACTATAACTATGTTGACGATGTGGTCGAAGCCTTTCTGCTGGCGGCGGCCAACCCGGAGGCTACCGGCAAGATCTTTAATCTAGGCGGACGCCGGCCGGTCAGTCACCTGGAGTTGATCGAGAGCCTCGTCAGCGTGGCCGGCCAGGGGAGCTATCGATTGGTCCCCTGGCCGCCCGAGCGCCAGCGCATCGACATTGGCGATGTCTATAGTTCCTACCGCTGCATTCAGGAAACACTGGGCTGGGAGCCCCGGGTAGGGCTACGGGAGGGCCTGGAGCGCACGGTGGCCTTTTACCGGCAGTACCGCGAGCATTACTGGTAACGTTCGTGGACGATCGCCTCCAACACCCGTTCCAGGCGCTGGCAGTGACGGGTCCAACTGTACTCCGCTGCGACCCGTTCGCGAGCCCGCCGGCCCATCTTGCCTGCCTCCTCCGGCGAGTCCAGCAGCCGCTCCATGGCCTGCGCCAGACCAGCCATGTCCCCCTCGTTCACCAAAAGCCCCTCCTGCCCGGGGCGTACGATCCGATTCAGTGGGGGAACGTCCGTGGTCACGACGGGCAGTCCCATGGCCATGTATTCAAAAACCTTGAGCGGGGACCAGAAAAAGCCGGCCGCCCGCAGGGCCGGGTGGCAGCGTGGTTGGAAGGGGGCCACACCTGCCGTGGCCAGGGCCAGATACAGGGGCACTTGGTCGTAGGGGACGCTGCCGCTCAGATGGAAACGCTGGCCGTGGCCGCTCTGTTGGCAGCGCGAGGCGACCTGGGACCAGAGTGGACCTTTGCCCACGAGGAGAAAAGAGACGTCCCGTCCATGCTCTAACAGGCGGATCCCCGCCTCGACGAATTCGACGGCCCCGTGCCAGGGGCGAAAGCTGCCGACAAATACGAATAGCTTGCCGGTGGGAGGCAGCCCCAGCCGTTCCCGGAGGACGGCCAATTCGGCCGGCCGCTCCTGGGCCAGCGTCGGCCGGAATCGTTCCACGTTGGCCCCCCAGGGAATTTCCACAATGCGCTGCCGGGGAATTTCCGGCGGCACGGTCGTGTGCAGCGGGGTGATGATGCGGTCAGCCCAGCGGCACTGGGCCAGCGCCCAGCGGCGCATCGGCCCACCCAGCCGGTCGTCCAGCCGACGCTTGGACACCTCGGGCGGATCCACGATCAGGGCATTTACCTCCAGCACGGCCGGCAGCCCCAGGCGGTGGGCCCAGTACATCCCGGCCCCGGCAAAATTATAGTAGCGCTCCATGATCAAGTCGGGCTCAAAGCACCGCACCAGCCGGCCAATGTACGGCCATCCCAAAAAAGAGATGGCCTTGGGGATATTGACGTAATCGACGGGCACCCCTTCCACCTGCCCCTGGCCGAGGCGAAAACAGGCACCCAGTCCGCTCCAACCCTCCCGCTGGGCGGCCACGACCCGCAAATTATGGCCGCGGGCCAGCAGCCCCCGTGCCACCTCCAGGGTGTGTGTGGAGCCGCCATACTTGCCGGGGACGGGGATGCCAGAGGCGACGTAGAGAATGCGCATCAGCCGAAAAACCGCCGCCGAAAGGCCATGGCCCAACGGTCCAGGGTAGTGTTCCCGCGCACGAGGTCATAGATCTTGTTGGCCGCATAAAATAGGCTCAACGTGGTCCAACGCGCCGAGAGCAGTGCATCCAGCCCGCGCTCGACCCAGGACGGCAGCCGCTGGCTCAACCGGTACAATTTGGCCAACAGGGGGAAATAGCGCCGGATAAAGATAATCCGGTTGCGCTGGAGCTTTTCATAGGCTAGCACCGTGTCCGTGGCATAGTCCGCGACAACGCGGTCCGTCAGCAGGCCCATCTGTTGGCAGACATTGTGCAGCACGGTCCGCTGATAGGGATAAAAGATCGTCACGCGGGTGACGTCGGCCTGCACGGCCGCGTTCAGCTTGACAGTGTCCAGCATCTCCTGCACCGTCTCTCCCGGCAGGCCGACCATGTTGAAGGCAAAGGTCTTGATGCCGGCCTGGTGGCACAGGCGAAAGGCCCGCAGCAACTGTTCTCGGCTGATCCGCCGTTCCAACAGGTTGTTGCGTACCTCGTCGTTGCCGCTCTCGATGCCGAAACGCACCTCGTCGCAGCCGGCCTGCTTGAGCAGGGCCACCACCTCCTCGTCGGCCAGGTTGGGCCGCAGGTTGCAGGCAAAGGGTCGGCCGATTTGTTCGCCGTAGGCCTGGGCGAACTCGCGGAACCAGTCTTTGCGCAGGGGCAGAATGTCGTCGTCAAAGATAAAGCGCTCGATAAAAGGATATTCCTGCAGCACCCGGCGCAGTTCCTCCACGACCAGGGGGACGCTGCGAAAGCGGACCGGCCGGCCCAGGCCCCGGTAAACCTCCCGCAGGGCCTCGTTGCAGCAGTAGGTGCAGCGGTAGGGGCAGCCCCGCGAGACCATCATGGTGGCCTCTCCCATACGCTCGTGGTGCAGATGGGCATAATCATAGATCTCGCGCTCTGGGAAGGGCAGTGTGTCCAGATCCACCAGGGGGCGCAGGGGATGGCGCTCCACCACGCCATCTGGGCGCTTCCACCAGAGGTTCTGGATGCCGCTGGGGGATCGGCCGGCCTCGATCGCCTCGGCCAGCTCGACCAGTGCCCCTTCGCCTTCGCCCAGGCAGACCAGGTCCACATCGGCCAGCGCCAAGGTTTCCTCCGGCGCCAGGGTCGGGTGCACCCCCCCGGCGATGATCCAGGCCTCCGGCCAGCACCGCTTGATCCAGCCGCTCCATTGCTGCAGAAAGGGCAGCATGTTGGAGGTCACCGAAAAGCCGATCAACAGGGGGCCCGTCTGTGGCAGCAGGGCCTCCAGGCCAGCGCAGAAGGCCTGCTCTGTGGGCATCTGGGTCACGTGGAGCAGCCGGGGCTGGTGGCCGGCCTGCCGCAGTACGGCTGCCAATATACCGATGCCGGAATAGTAATAGCCGCGCCAGGCGGCTCCTTCCAACAGGTCCGGATAGATCAAGACGACTTGCACGACGACAACCCTCCGCCTACCAAGCCGCCAGAACACGCGGTCGGTCTTGCCTACGCGGCGGCCTCTCGCTCCAGCAGCAGGAAATACGACCCCGAGCGCAGCCGCCCGAACAGGGTCAGGTCCCAGCCCATGATCCAGGTCAGGACCCGTGCCGCCCAGTAGAGCCAACCCCTGCGGGCGGCCTGCTGCCGCCATTCGCTGCGAACAGAGGCGAGTGCCTCCGGAGCGGTCGGCGCCGGGGCCTCTCGACGCCGCTCTGCCAGCGGCATCAGCACGTGCTCGACAAACGAGGTCAGCACGCTGTTCCAAAAGCGGACCCGCACCACACGAAAGCCGTGCTCGGCCATCACTTGGACCAACTCTTCATAAGTGGCGATAGCCTTGATGTGGTCCGCCTTGCGGATAGCGTCCACGTCCGGGCCAGTCAGGCCCCGCCGCCGCAGCCAGCGCCCCAACCGCCGCCACAGGTTGACAACGGGCTGCAGGCTGGAGGGCTCGCGGGTATTGGAATAGATCAACAGCCTGCCCCCGGGACGCAGTAGGCGGTGCAGTTGGTCCAATACCCCGGCAATGTCCTCGCGGGTGAGGTGTTCAAAGACGTCGATAGAAAAGGCCTTGTCAAAAGAGCCACTGACAAAGGGGGGCTGCCGGGCGTCCCCTTGTACCAGGTCCACCTGCGCCAGGGCAGCGTCGGCAAAGAGCGAGGCCGGGTCCAAGCCGACCAGCTTGGCGGCGTCGTGATTCCATAGGGTGAACTTGGCATTCCCGCAGCCGCAGTCCAGCACCCGTTCGTCCGGCCCCAGCCGCAGCAGGCGCTGCAGCTCATGCTGGCGTACCCCAGCCGCCAACAGCGGCGGGCCCAGCGAACGGTAATCCAGCGCTTCGGCAAAAGCCTCTTCCGCGCTAACATAATGGGAGGTGTGGGCAAAGCTCGTCCCCCGCGGCAGCAGGTCGACATAGCCGGAATAAAGGGGATAGGCTTGTCCGCACTGAACGCATCTGAGTTGGCTTTCTTTGGATAAAAGAAGGCCCCCGTCACCACAGGTAGGGCAGCGTAACAACTTGAACAATTCCGGCGAAACCATCAGTCTGTCGGCTCCACAAGTTTTTTTTCGATGCGGATCCGACATGTGGGGGCGCCCATGGCCATGCAGTCAATCTCTTCCACCCGGTGCGCTTTTCCAGAGACCCATTGGACCAGGCTGCTGTACGCGCCTACAGGAATGTGGCAGATGGGCTGTTCCACGAGGGCTTTGCCGACCGCGATCTGTCTCTGTTCTACAGCGCAGTAGGGGCAATCGTGAATGTCGACGATAAAGGCATCGGCTTGTTCGGTCAGTTCATACGAGTTGCCATAGAATGACTGCGCTTCTTCGAGCAACCGCTGCAGGGCTAGCTGGATGCGCTTGGACTCGGGGAGGACCTTCAGGGCTGCCCCGACGACGGCGTAGCGGGTAGGATTCTCCCTGCGCAGTTCCTCAAAGGCGGTCCGCCCGCCTTTGAGCATCAAAGCCCGGGCTCCCTTTTCGCCAAAGACCTTGCGGATGGCATAGAGGACCCGGCTGTATTCGGATAGGGTCACTGTGGGGCTATTGTCCATAGGCGGAAGGTGGCTTTCGTCATAGCGGGGCAGGCCTGCCTGGGCAAAGAGCAGGCGAAGGGCTCGTTCTCCCATCAGTTCCTTGACCTGGTCGACCAGGATCCGCAGCACCCGCGCCGGAATGCGCTGTTCCTCCATATAACCTCCATAAACTGGGTCCATTATACCACAAAACAGGGGATTTATCGATTGCAACGCGCCAGGCCTTGCCTCCTGGCCAATCGCCGTGTATAATAAGCTTGAGGGCTTGTGGTGGACGGACCAGATCTGACGAGGAAACAACATGCAGTCTATACGTTTCTCCCCTAGAGCCAAGACGATCACGATATGGATCCTGTTGATCCTGAGCGTGCTGTTTCTCTACCGCGTGCGAGCGGTTGCCTCGATCTTTTTCTGGGCGATTGTGGCGGCCTATATTTTCCACCCCATCATCCGCTTTCTTTCCCAGAGAACGCGGATCCCCCGGGTCTGGTGGATTATCCTCCTGTATCTACTGATGGGGGCCATCGTCTATTGGTCGATCGCCGTACTGGTCCCCGTCGTCAGCCGCCAGTACGATGACTTGTTGGAGGCAGCCCCGCAAATCGTCAACGATATCCAGCGCTTTATCCAGGAAAACAGCCTGGTCGAGATCTATGGCTATACTTTGAACCTGGAAATCCTGGCCGAGGAGATCTCGTCCGTTTTGGGAGACCTGGCCCGCAACCTGCCGGAACAGGCCCTGGCGGGGGTGAGCCTCTTTTTCGAGACCGCGGCCAGGGGCGCGGTCTTTTTAATCGCGACCTTTTATTTCCTGCTGCACGGGGAACAGTGGGCGGAGAGGGCCTTTTCCCTGCTTCCCCCGCATGTACGGCTCGAAATGCGGCCCCTGATCGCACACATCCACACCGCGCTGACCGCTTACATTCGCGGGCAGCTCTTGCTCATTGCCATCATGAGCGGCCTGACCTACATTATTCTGGCGATCCTAGGGGTGCGTTTTGCCCTGGTGCTGGCCCTGATGGCCGGCGTTATGGACCTGGTGCCCTTCTTGGGGCCCATTATGGCCGGCGGTATCGCCGGCCTGGTGGTCCTGTTCCAACCCCACGTTGCCTTTGGCTGGAGCAACCTCTTTATGGCCGTGATCGTGGTGGTGATCTATACGGTCCTGCAGCAGTTGGAGAACAACCTGATCATTCCCAACCTGGTCGGCTATATGGTCGATCTCCCGCCGCTCTTGGTGATCTTTGTGGTCCTAGCCGGGGGTACCCTGGCCGGTCCCCTGGGACTGCTGGTCGCCATCCCCCTCGCCGCCACGCTGAAAATTGTATTTCGTTACCTGTACGCCAAGTTGATGGACAAGCCGATCGTCTTTGAGCAACCCCCGCGACCCCGCCAAAGCCGCCGCAACGGCTGGTGGCGCAAAAAGGAGTCTAGCCAATGATCGTACGCCAGGCTACCCCGGCCGATCTGCCGGCCTGTCAGGCCGTGGAGGCATCCTATCAGACCCATAAGGTTTGGCAGATGCGCCTGCAGCGAGAAAGCCTCCTGGGGCAGGACGAGGAAGGGCTGCTCATTAGCTTCCGTCCCGTCCGTCTGCCTCGCCCCATCGTGCTGACTCCACCGGGCCTGCGGGAAAGGCTCCCGGCAGATTGGCAGCGGCGCGCCCTGACCCTGCTGTTGGAGGAGGGGCAGGTGGTCTATGGCTATATGTCCCTGGACGTGTTGGGCGGCCGTCGTTTGGGCTGGCTGGATACCCTGGTGATCGCACCGGAGAAACGCCGCCAGGCATGGGGTTCCCGCTTGCTGCAGGAAGCGATTGATTGGGGCCGATCCCACGCCCTGCGTGCGCTAGTCCTGGAAACCCAGGCCCGCAACGCTCCGGCCATCGCCCTGGCTCAACAAGCGGGTTTTTCCTTCAGTGGTTACCACGAACAATACTACGAGGAAGCCGAGATCGCCCTCTTTTTCACCTTTCCCCTGGAATATTGAGGGCAGGAAATCAGGATTCCAGTTTGGCCAGCTCTTCGTAGCGGTTGAAGGCCTGCACGGCCTTGCCGGTTTCTCCCAGGGCCTGGTATACTTTGCCCAGGATGTAAAATGTGCGGGGGTAGCGAGGGCGCAGCTTGATGGCCTGGCGCAGCAAGCCGACGGCCTCTGGCAGTCGGCCCATCTCGCGGAGTGAAACGGCCATCGCATTGTAGGATTCGACGTCCTCTGGATTCAGGCGAATGGCCTCCCGGAAGGATTGGATGGCCGCACTCATATTGCCCAACGCTGCCTGGGCGACCCCCAGATTGTAGTGGGCCTGGGGATATTGGGGATTCTGTGCCAGGACCTGCTCCATGTGGGTGATAGCCTGTTCGTATTCCCGCATGGCGGCGTAGGTCAGGCCAAGTTGGTAAAAGGCCTCCACGTTCCCCGATTGGAATCGCAGTACGTCGGTAAAGCTCTCCTTGGCCGCTTCCAGTTGCTTCAGGTGACGGTAGGCGATGCCCAATTCCAAGCGGCTTTCAATATTGTCGGGGGCCAGGTCAACCGCCTTGACCAGGGCCATAGCCGCGTCTTGGTAGCGGTCCAGTTTGAGCAAGCTCTGTCCCAAAACGTGTTGAAACTGGGCATCTCGTGGCCGCAGTTGGCTGGCCCCCTGCAGAAGGGGCAATGCTTTTCCCGGCTCGTTTTGGGTCAAGTAGGCCAGGGCCAGGTTAAAGTGCGCCTCGGCATGGTCGGGCTGCAGATCGATGACCCGCCGATACATGTCAATTGCCGTGACGATTCCCTGGGGCATATTGCGGGAGCGGGCCTGGGTGACCACCATGTTGGCCAGGCGATACAGGGCCTCGGCGTCGTCGGGACGGACCTGCAGGTTGCGGCGCAGGGTCTCGACGGCCTGATCCAATTCGCCGCGCTCCTGGTAGAGCCGACTCAAGCTATCGTAGGCGTGCATCAGGGTCGGATCCAGCTTGAGGGCTTGTTCCAGCTCGATGGCGGCCATGTTGGGCTGATGGCGATCCCGATAAACCAGCCCCAGGCAGTAATGGGCCTCGGCGTTTTCTGCATCCAGTTCCAAGGCCCGGCCGAACTCGGTTTCGGCATCGGCCAGCCGATTTTGGCTGCGATAGGCCAGCCCCAGGTTGATATGAGTCTCTGCGCTGTCGGCAGTGATGTTTGTGGCCTCTTGGAACTGTCCCACGGCCAGGTCCATCTGGCCCTGGCGCTTGTAGATCAGGCCAAGCTCATAGTGAGCCTCGGGAAGTTCGGGGTCGATGCGCAGGGATTCCTGGAAGGCGTCGATGGCAGCGTCAATATCGCCCATATGTTGGTACAACCGCCCCATACGTATGTAGCTTTCCGTATCGTTGGGCTCCTGCTCCAAGGCCAGGCGCAGTTCTTTCAGGGCCAAATCCGGCATATCCCGATCCATATAGAGGTCCGCCAGATCACGGTGCACTGCCGGATAGTGCGGTCGGATGGCCAGAGCACTGCGAAACTCGCTAAAGGACTCTTCCGACTGCTGTTGCTGGCGATAGATCAGGGCCAGCACCCGGTGGGCCTCCGCCATTTGGGGGTCCAACCGGACCGCCGTCTGCAACCCCCCGATGGCCTCGACCAGCCGGCCCTGTTCCCGGTACACCAGGCCCAGGTTATAGTGGATCAAGGCCTGCTGCGGCTCCAGTTGCAACGCCAGGCGCAACTCCACGATTGCCTTGTCCAGATCACCCTGTTGCCAGTGCAGCAGGCCCAGGTTGTGGTGGCAGGCGGCGACTTGGGGCAGCATCTCCCGGGCTTGCTGGTAGGACTTTTCGGCATCCATCCACGCTTTTTGGATAAAGAACGAGTTGCCCAAAAAGAAATGGACGACCCCACTGATGCCGCTGCCCCCCTGGGGGCTCTCATCTGCCTGGAGCATGGCCCGAATCAGAGCGGCCTTGAATTCATTGATGGCCGCGGCATAGTCGCCACAAGCGTAGCAGGCCAGGCCAGAGACAAAGGAGGTCAGCAGGGTCGCGCCAATGGCCGGTCGGGGCAGTCGTTCTACGGGTTCTGCGCTCAGGCGAAAGGAGGACAGACCCATCAGGCGGGCATGGCCAAGCACGACTGGTGGCTCCAGCGATCGGATCAGTACAAAGCAGGGCAACACCGAGGAGCGGGCTTGGGCTGGGACCCAACCCCACATGACTGCGTCCACCGGCTGCCGCTGGGCCAGGTCCCGGGCTTGTTCTTCCCCCGCAGCAAAGGGCAGTCGCCATACCGCTGCCCGCTCCGGCACATTGATCTCCAGATTCACCTGCAGTTGGTGGTGGATGACCTCGCTGACTTGTTCCGCCCCTACCGGAGGGGGAAGCCACTCTATGGGCTGCCCGTCCTGATCCAGGGGCGCCTCGGTCGGGATACGCGAGCGCCCGAACGGCAGGGGGTTCAAGCGAGGCGGCCGGATGCGGCCCTCCAGGGCACCCCCGGGGCTGGACTCCTCACCCAGCGTGGCCACGCCCAGGACGAACTCCCCCGTCGGTGGTTTGCGGGTGGGCATGTTCATCACGCCCCAGGTAATCAGCAGGGCGATGGCAATAAAGATCTTGAGGGCCTGGATAGCGGGATTGTCCTCTCCGGGAGACAGAAAAGAGATCAGTACAGCCGTAATGCCCAGGAGAAGGACAATGATGGCGGCCACGACCACGATGCGTTGCAAATTCCAGCGATAGGACATCTCTGCTGCCTCTGCTCCAAAAAGGTCAGGATACCAGGGCTGAAGCTGGCGGCTGTACTGCTGCGGTCTCATTATAACATCCCCCCGTCCAATTGTAAACTGCGTCACAGTTCGCGTAGGCCAGACGTAGGACAATCGTACGGCGAACGTTTTGACCGTCTGACCCGCTTATGGTATACTCATTTTGATATGTCCGGCCCGCAGGGGTCTGCCCTAGCACGATTACCCTGAAGGGGGCGCCTCCGGGCCTCGCCCGGTCGGTAGAGTTCTGAACCAACCCGGCAGGAGGATTACCTTGTCTATCCATCACGTGCGGCTCCAGCGCCGCAGACGATCGAATAGCTCAAACCAGGCCAATGGGGCCAAAGTGCCCCCCTTTGTGCTCAAAAAACTCGTCCCCAGCAGCGCGTCCGTTTCTCCCCGCCGTTTTCCCATGGTGCTCAAATTGCTCATCGTGGGCTTGGTCTTGTTCGGCCTGCTCGGCCTCAGCGCTATCGGTGTGGCCGCTGGCGTCTATTTCAACTATGCCCGCCAATTGGAGGGCATGCTGGTCCCCTTGGAGACCCGTATACTCTCTGAAACGACCAAGATCTATGATCGCAATGGCTACCTGCTCTACGAGATCTTTGAGGAGGGCCGGCGGACCCGCCTGACCAGCCTGGAGCAGGTCCCCGAGGCGCTGATCGAGGCCACGATCGCCGTTGAGGACAAGACCTTTTTTACCAATCCCGGCGTTGATCCGCAGGGCATCCTGCGGGCAGCCATCCTCATCCTGCAGAGCGGCGAGATCCAGGGCGGCGGTAGTACCCTGACCCAGCAGTTTATCCGCAACGCCCTCTTTCCCCCCGAGGAGCGCTATGCCCAAACTATGGATCGCAAGATCAAGGAGGGCATCCTCTCCCTGGAGTTGACCCGAACCTACAGCAAAGAGGAAATCCTGCTGATGTTCTTTAACGAAATCTCCTATGGCAACCTCGCCTATGGCGTCGAGGCCGCCGCCCAGAGCTATTTCGGAAAGCACGTCTGGGAACTCGACCTGGCCGAGTGCGCCTTTCTGGCCGGCCTGCCCCAGTCGCCCACGGGCTATAATCCCTTCTTTGAGGGCGGCCTGGAGCGCTCCAGGGCCCGCCAGTGGGACGTGCTGAACCTTATGGCCGAGAACGACTTTATCACGCGGGCGCAGGCCGACGCCGCCTATAACGAGGAACTGCACTTTGAGGCCCCGGTTATCTCGATCGAGGCGCCCCATTTCGTCATGTACGTGCGCCAGTTGCTGGAGCAGGACCCCGAAATCGGTATCGACAAGCTCTACGGCGGCGGGCTGTCGGTCTATACCACGCTGGACATCCGCTACCAACGCCTGGCCGAGGCCATCATCCGCGATTGGCTGGACCCCTACGAGCTCAACCCCGAACACCAGAATATGCGCGACTATAACGTCAACAACGGGGCTATGGTCGTGATGCGCCCCGATACCGGCGAGATACTGGCCATGGTCGGCAGCGTGGACTATAATCTGGTCAAGCCCAGCCGCTGCGGGCGCGAGACCAACGTGGTGGACGGCAACGTCAACGCCGCCCTGGCCCTGCGCCAGCCGGGCTCCTCCTTCAAGCCCTTTACCTATCTGAACGCCTTCCTCAAGGGCTGGGCTCCCTCGACCATGGTGCTCGACGTCCGCACCGAGTTCCCCGTCCCGGGCCATCCCGCCTACGAGCCGCACAACCACGACAACAAGTTCCACGGCCCGCTCTCGGTGCGGGTCGCCCTGGGAAGCTCGGAGAATGTCCCGGCCGTCAAAGCCATCCAGTTCGCCGGCGTCGGCGAGACCATCGACCTGGCCCACCAAATGGGCATCAAGGGCCTGGGAGACCCCTCCTTCTACGGGCTCTCCCTGACCTTGGGCGGCGGCGAGGTCCGCCTGCTGGATATGGTCACGGCTTACGGTACCCTGGCCAACGCGGGGCGCTATGTGCCGAACCAATCCATTCTGCGCATCG
>JAFGKG010000218.1 GCA_016928715.1 Chloroflexia bacterium | reverse complement strand
AGGTTGAGCACGGCAATGGTGTTCTGGGGGGCGAACTGGGGGTGGCGGGTATAGTAGCGGGAGCCGAGCAGGCCGATCTCCTCCGAGCCCCAGGCGGCAAAGAGCACCGTCTGCTTGGGCTCGTAGCCGACCTCCTGGAACAGCCGGGCCACCTCCAGGACCACGGCCACCCCGGAGGCGTTGTCATTGGCACCTGGGTAGAGGGTGCCGTTGGGGTCGGGGGCGATGTGGTCATAGTGGCCACAAAGGATGACGATCTGCCAGTCATAGTTCGGGTCGCTGCCGGGCAGATAGCCCAGAACGTTTTGGCTGGTGCGGGTTTCGTAGGGAGCCAATTGCACGGACATGCGCACACTTATGCCGATCTCAATGGGCGAGATCTTGGGCACCTCGCCCCGGGCCAGGATGGCTTCGATCTGCTCGCGGATCTGCTGCTGGGTCCGGCCCTGGGGGGAGAGCAAGCGGTCGGCGACCTGGGGCGAGACGAGCAGCGTGGGCAGCTTGGGTCCCCGGGGATCGTCCCAGATGATATAGGAGCCCTTCATGTGGTAGCGGGTGTCCTCGGTGCCGGGGACGAGCACGCCCAGGCCGCCCCGCTCATAGATCTCGGCGACGCTGCGCTGCAGGGGCATAACGGCGTCGGGGACGAGCAGCACGATCTTGCCGCGCACATCGACCCCCCGAAAGTCGTCCCGATCGGGGCGGATGCCGGCCTCCTTGTCCCCGGGCTTGAACGAGATCCCGCCCACCACCAGGACGACCTCGCGGCTCTCGGCCTGACCGGCGCCCATGTTGCCCGAGACGATCTCGCGAAAGTCCTCCCGGTGGACGTAGGATTGCAGGACATTGCCATTGGCATCGACGATCTCCAACTGGGGCGTTTCCAAGAGATAGGTATACGAGATGGGAAAAGTCTGAAAGTAGGTGCCGTCGTCGCCGGCCGGCAGCAGCCCCAGGGACTGCATCTCGGCGGCGATGTACTCGGCGGCCTCCAGTTCGTAGGCACTGCCGGCGGGCCGGCCCTGCAGATCTTTGTCGGCCAGTATCTCGATGTGCCGGAAGGCAGAGCGCTCGTCAAAGCGGGCGGCCAGGTGCGCCTGCTGGGCCTGCGGGCCGATATTATTCATGACCGTCATGGTGCTCAGCACCAGCAGGGCTACCACGGCCAGGCTGCGCCGGCTGTAGACGGTACTGATGGGGACGCGGCCCTTTTCCACCAAGCGGCGCAGGCCCTCGCCAAAGAGGTTAAAGCCCAGGATGGCAAAGGCAAAGGCCAGGGCGGGATAGAGTGGAATCCAATACTTGTTGCGAACATAGCGCCAGGACCCCGCCAGCATACCCCCCCATTCAGGCACGTCAAAAAAGGCCGTGGGCCGGTCGGCGGCGGCCGTCCCCCCACCAACATAGATGCCCAGGAAACCCAGCTCTCCCATCAGCAGTAGTACAGCGCTCATCTCCAGGGCGGTCAGCACGATCAGGGAGGTAATGACGTTGGGGACAGCATGCCGGAAAATGACCGCAATTTCGCTCAGGCCGATGCCCCGAGCGCCCTCGATGTAGGGCTGGCCCCGCACCACCATGAACTCGCTGCGCACGTACTGGGCGATCTCGCCCCAACCGATAAAGCAGAGGGCCAGGGCAAAAGAGATCATGCCCTTGCGTATATCAAATAAAAAGACCAGGATGGCCCCCAGGATGAGCGGGGGAAAAGCCGCGCTAAAGTCGGCCGCGGCCATGGCGATGCGGTCAAAGCGGGATCCGGTGAACCAGCCGGCCAGCGCGCCGACGACGCAGCCCAGTACCAGACGAGCGGCGACCACCACCGTGCCGATGACCAGGGTCTGGCGGGCGCCGTAGAGCAGCATGCTCAGGATGTCCCGCCCGCGGGCGTCGCTGCCCAGGAGAAAGGTCTCCGAAGGTTCAAAGGGCGCGCCCTGCAGTTCGCCATCGATGCGCATCAGGGCGCGGGTCTCGAAGGGGTTGCGCGGGGCCAGCAGGGGCGCATAGATCGCCACCAGGATCAGTACGGCCACCATGGCCACCCCCAACAGCAGGGGCAGGTTCGTAATGACGTCCAGGATGCCGGCGCGGATTTGTCGCCAACGGCGAATGGAACTGCTTTCCTGGTCAAAGGCCTCCAATATCTCGGAGTGTGTGGCCATATATTTTACTCCTCGTACACTCGGACCCGGGGTCGTGTTCGCTGGTCTTGCGGTGGCTTGCCGTAACGGTTCAGCCCTGCATTCCTATTTCGCGGATGCGCGGGTCCAGCACCCGATAGATCATGTCCATCGACAGGTTGATCAGGATAAAGGTCAGCCCCAGCAGCAAGAGGATGGTCACATTGACGGCCGGCGGGCTGTTCAGAAAAGCCAGTTGATAGTCTCCGCGATAGGTACGGCTGATCCCCAGAAAAAAAACGTAGCCGATGCCCGGCCAGCTAAAGAGAATCTCGACGACCGGCAGGCTGCTCAGGGAAAAACGCAGCGAAACCCCGATCGCCGTAATGATGGGCACGGCGGCGTTGCGCAGAATGTGGCGCACATTGACCTGCAGCGGAGGGGCGCCCTTGGACCGGGCCGTCCGCACAAAATCCTCCTCCAGCAGGCGGGAGAGCGTGGTAAAGGTAACCCGGGAAATTTGGGCCAGCGGCCGGGCAATCAGGACCAGGGTCGGCAGCACCAGGTGCAGGTCCCAGCCAAAACCACCGACGGGCAGGATACGCACCCCGGCCGAGAGCCGGTAGCCCCGGACCACGGCCGCTTGCAAGATCACGCCGAGCAAGAAACTGGGCACCGAGATACCCAGGATGGCAATAGTCAGGGTCAGGAAGGGCAGCAGGCCGGCCCAGCGCGATATGCCGACCACAACCCAGAGTACAGCGAGAATGGCCAGGGCAATGCCAGCGGCAAAAAGCCAGCGCAACGTGGTCTCAAAAACCGTGCCCCGCAGCAGCACCTCGCTCAGCCGCAGCAGTCCCAGGCCGGCGATGACCAACAGCGTCGTGCTGAACCAGCGGGGCAGGCCAATGCAGTCACGAAAGGCAGCGATGGCCCCCAGGGAAACTCCGATGGGCGTCGCCAAGAGAAAGGCGAGCAGCACCAGGGCCATACTGCGGGGATAGAACTCCCGCACCACCCGCCCCACATCCTGGGCCACCTCCGGATTCTGCGCCCCCATGTTGCCCTGGAACCAGGCCGAAAAATAGGCCCCCAGTTCCTCCAAGCCGTCCAGGGTGGCCTCACCAAAGCTATAGTTCGGCTGATAGACCGACCCCGTCCACATCTGGGCCAGCACAAAGAAAAAGACGATGGCCAAAAGAACCAGAAAATAGACCCCACTGCGGCGAAGCAGGAACAAGAGCAAGTCCTTGGCCAGGGATCGCCGCGACCGGGGGGTCTGGACTTGATCCTGGGTTGAAGCGCCGGCGACGGACATCGAGTAAACCTCCTGACGATATCGATTGATCCAGGGATATTGTATCACACCTGGGCCAGGGCGCAAGGGTGGGGAGTACGGAAACAAACAAGGGGCAGGCCGGCTCTCGATAGGGATACGTTGTCTACGAAGGGTCTGGTCTCAAAACTGTCTCGCCTCAGTGCGCTCATCTTGCTTAGTGTCTGAGTAAATAGCGTTATCCCCACCTCACCCCTCCCCCGCCTCGCACGCCTTTTTCAAAGGCGGCGCTCGGCACCCCCTCCCGGAAAGGCAAAGGGCGCGTTCGTCAGAACGCGGCCTTTGCCAGGGGGAGGGGTGAGGTGCATCTCCGGGAAAACGCTGCCAGGGATTGCGCCGGGGGCGCCCCCAGGAATCGAGGCTTTAGCCGGTTCTTTTCCGAGGCCGGCGTGGCGTTCTTTCCGGCTAAAGCCTCAACTCCGGAAAGGCCGGGCCCTGCCGCCAGGGTGGGGCCGGTTCATCCGCTTATCCGCTTCCCATCCGCTGACCAGCGGCTCTCCCATGCGCCGGCCGGGTGGACACAAGGCCCGCCCCCTATCCGACCGGGCAGCCACAAGGGCTGCCCCTACATCTATATCATTGGTGGCGGCCTGGTCGGTCGTTGGGGCGGCCCGCCCCTACGTCTCTCCCCACTCGTTCCCCCCAACCGTCAATTGCCCCCATAACGCGCGAACGTGCGAACGTTCT
>JAFGKG010000217.1 GCA_016928715.1 Chloroflexia bacterium | reverse complement strand
TTTTGACCGGCTAAAGCCTCAACTCCGGTCCGGGAATTGGAGACCTTTTACGGGTCCTTTCGGAGTCGAGGCTTTAGCCGGTGACGGTAAACAAGCAGCAAAACCGTCAGTACCTCAGCGATGGAATTCTTGCGCAAGGATTTAAACCAAAGGACACAAAAAAGATGCCGCCTGTTTCCCGGGAGCTTGTTCGCTTCGCCGCATGCGGCGGCTCGCTCAGGACAGAGATCGGCGCGCTACTCGTCAAAGAGGCTCATGGCAAAGTCCTCGCTTTCGGAGCGGCGGGCTTGTTCCAAGCGCTCGTCCAGGGATTGCCGGTCCACCTGGTTTTGGCAGCGACCCTCTTGGCAGATTGTTTTGATCGCCCGCAGCGCCGCCTCTCGGGCAAAAGGCTGCGAACTCGTGCTCAGGCTTAAAAGCTCCTGAACCAAAATGGGCGTCACCATCAACTTTTGCGCCAGTACTTCGATCAACATCGCCGCAGCACTGCGTACGTACTCGTCCGCGCAACCCAAAGCCAGCTCTAAACGCACACTGATCGCCTTGGCATTGGCCGGGGTCAGTTGCTCCTGTCCCAGTTGGCGCAGGGCCAAGGAACGCTCCGGCAGATCCTTGCCATAGAGCGCTTGGGTCGTGAGAAAGCGCAACTGGATATCATCCATCTCTTTTCCTCTCCAGAAAAAAAAGCCCGAGCCAAAGAGTCAGGATCGTTCAGCACCGCCTTGCAGGGCAGCAACTTTGCGGGCCTGGCTCCAGCCGGCAGGATCCTCCGCCCAGGACTGGACCAGAGCCCGCTCTTGGGGCGAGATTGAGTTCTCGTCTACGGCGACCTCCAATAGGGCGACCAGCGTAGTGAGGGAGTCAAGCCGTACACCAGCCTCCGCAAAAGCTTGCTCTGCCTGGGGAAAACCATAACTAAAAATGGCCAGAATATGTTCCACCCGGGCCCCGCCAACGGCCGATTTCGCGGCCCCGGCGCTGGGGTCGCCCTGCTGGCGAATCGCGTTCACCGTACGCAGGGCCGAGGCACCGGTGGTAACCAGATCCTCCACCACAACGACCTCCTGGCCGATTGGGAGGACACCCTCTACCAGGCGGGCCTGACCGTGATCCTTGCTCTGGCTGCGCACATAGACCATGGGCAAATCCAATGCGGCCGCCAGCCAGGCGGCGTGGGGAATGCCGGCCGTGGCGGTGCCGGCAATAGCACCGACCACAAGATCGAGCTCACGCAGGATCTGCACAAAACCCTCTGTGATCAGGCGCCGCTCGCGGGGATAGGAGATCAGCAGCCGGTTGTCACAATAGATCGGCGAGAGCAGCCCCGAGGCGAAACGGAAAGGATCCAGGGGGCGCAGGGACACCGCGCCGACCTCAAGCAGCATCTGGGCAATACGATAGGAAAGCATAGACTCATCCACAATGCATCACCTAGGTGTACTGAAATTAGGAAAGGCAACCCGCTGGGCAACAGCACCGGGTCTGTGAGGGCGTAACAACCAGGTCTTGCCTATTGATTATATCCAGGGTTGTCCTTTCTGTCAAGGTCAACCCACACTTGAATTCCGCTCCCGATTCGAGGGTCGGGGAGCGACCAACCATTGGCAAAAACCGGTGGTGGACTCGACAAAGCCACAGCCGCTGTAAAGCGAACGGCCCGAGCGGTTCTCCAGGCGCACCAACAAGCGCACGCCAGCGAGCCCCAACTGAGCGGCCAAATCCTGTACCGCAGCCAATAGGGCCCGCCCCAAACCGCGGCGACGATAGGCCGAGCGCACATAGAGTTCGTCCACAAAGAGAAAGCCCCGTCGGGCATCCAGCTTGGGAATGCGGATCGCCAGAATGTAACCGGCCGGCTCGCATCCCACCCGCGCCATGAACAACCAACAGCAAGCCGGCCCGGGGGACGGGTCGGCCGGTCTGAGGCAGTTAAAGGAGGCCAGGGATTGGCGTAGGCCGGCCTCGGCCCGCTCGGCGGCCTCGCTGTCCTCGGGGTGCGCATCGAGCTCGATCGCCCGCAACAGGTACACCAAGTCGGCCCATGTGCTCTCTTTGGCCAGTTCAATCACCCATTCTGCCATCATGCCCCCATTTTCGCCGACCCGGCCGGCTTTTTAATAGCGCTCAGTGCCCAATAAAAGAGGGCCTGACCGGTGGGCCAAGCCCCGCTCACTCGATGGAGGACGGACCGTTGAAGCATTCTAGCGTCCCCTGCGCCTACCACGGGATTCCCGCCGCTGTTGTCGCAACAACCGGCGGTGGCGACGACGCTCGGCACGGCGCATCTTGTCCCGCCTGGCCTCGCCCTTGGAGATAAAGTAGCGCTTGCGCCGGTAGTCACGGAGTTGCCCACTTTCCTGCATCTTGCGGCGAAACCGCTTCAACATTCTCTCCAGGCCCTCATCCGATCTACGCACAACTGTGGTCATACCATTTTCACCTCCTCTTCAGACACTCTTCCACCCAACAAGCAGTCCCCTTGGAGCCTGCCCGGGCGGCCCAAAAGTCAGCACATAGTGGCCGCCTTGCCCAGCTCGACCGGGCTAGTTGACGGCGTTTTTATAACGAAAGGTGACCCGACCCCGTTCCAGATCGTAGGGCGAGAGCTCGACCTTGACCCAATCGCCCAACAGGACGCGGATATAGTGCTTGCGCATCTTGCCCGAAAGGTGGCACAGGGCCTGATGACCATTGTGCAACTCGATGCGAAAGGTGGCATTGGGCAGGCACTCAATGACCCGGCCCTCCACCTCGATCAGTTCTTCTTTCTTTCGACCACCTGACACTTTTCTAGCCATACAAACCTCCTCATACTCATTCCGGACAAAAAAAACGCCCCCCCCACAGGTTCCACCTATGGCTAGGGCACCAGTTCGTCCAAGAAATGCAAGACTGCCAGACCTGCCTTCAGGTCCACAGCCGACATAAGCTTGCGTTTGCTGCAACCCCTTGCCTGGGAGAGGCGGCCCATTCCCGGGCGGCAAACTCTCCACTTGGCTTCCTCTTGTGAGGATCCATACGTTCCATTTACGTCGTTACATATTGTAAAGGATTTCCTCGCTTTTGTCAAGTGCTCACCAGGTGTGTGCTTGCCCGAAATATGGTATAATATTGGTTCCAGTTAAGCCGGTTTAGGGTAGGGCAAGTTCCTCAGCGGATCAAAAGGAGGAGACGCCATGATCGAAGTGACCGATCTAAAACAAGTCGAGTTGTTCGAAGGCCTGACCGAGGAGCAACTACCGCGCATCGCCGCCATTGGGCAAGAAGAACACTATGTCAAGGACCAGGTGATCTTTCGGGAAAATACCCCCGGAAATTGTATGTACATTGTCCTGGACGGTGAAATCGAGATCCAGGTAGATCCGGGCATCCTGGGCGAAGATCAGAGCCAGGACAAGCCGCCCTTTTCGATCACACTGATCCGACGAGGACAGAACTTTGGCGAGGTGGCCCTGGTAGACCAGGGCGTACGCTCGGCCTCGGCCATCTGCCACAGCCGCCAGGCCCAGCTATTCTCCATCCCCCGCGACGCTTTTCTGCAGCTCTGCGAGGAGGATCTGGCCATGGGCTACCGGGTGATGTTCCACATCGCTGCAGACCTGTCCAGCCGCATCCGCACCACAGACTTTTACATTCGGGGACGGCTGCTGTTGGCGCCCCGGGAGTAGGTATGACAGAAGAGGATCCGCTGGGCGGCCACCTCGAGACCTTTTTGCAAAACTTGACCGTTCGTGGCAGCTCAACCCACACCATTTCCGCCTATGAGGGAGACCTGAAACAGTTCGCCCACTTTTTGGGCGATCAGGAGCTCGTCTGGTCCCAGGTCGACCGGCAGGTGGCCCGCCGTTATCTGGCCCATCTGCAGCAGCGAGAACTGGCACCGGCCAGCATTGCCCGCAAGCTCGCCGCCCTGCGGGCCTTTTATCGCCACCTGGTCCGCCAGGAACTGCTGCCCAAATATCCACTGCGCGGCCTGGGCACCCCAAAACAGCCGCGGCGGCTGCCCCGTTTTCTCACGGTCCAGGAGACCGTGCGCCTGCTGCAGGCCCCCGGATCGGACAAGCCCCAGGGGCTGCGCGACCGGGCCATCTTGGAAATGCTCTATGCCAGTGGCCTGCGCGTGGGGGAACTGGTGCGGCTGAACCTGGGGGACCTGGACTGGGATCGGCGTGAATTGCGCGTGCTGGGCAAAGGCGGGCGCTCGCGCATCGCCATCGTCGGCGGACCGGCCCTGCAGGCCCTGCGCCTCTACCTGCAGGAGGCCCGGCCCCAACTGGCCAAGGCCAATCGCCCCACCCCAGCGCTCTTTCTCAACCGCCTCGGCGGCCGCCTCAGCGACAGGAGCATACGCACCCTGGTCACGCGCTATGCCCGCCAGGCCGGCCTCGAGGGGGATGTCAGCCCCCACACCCTGCGCCACACTTTTGCCACCCACCTGCTGGAGGGCGGGGCCGACCTGCGCATCGTCCAGGAACTCTTGGGCCACGCCCGCCTGACCACCACCCAGCGCTATACCCACGTCAGCCAGTCCCACCTGCGCGAGTCCTACGACCGGGCCTTTTTCCTGGGGCCGGCCGAGGAGGATACACCGTGAGTGCCAAGCCCTCCCGGCATCGCCGGCGATGGATCGCGCTGCTGCTCTGCAGCCCCCTGCTGCTCCTCCTGCTGGCCCTGCTGGTCACGCGCCTGCTCGTCCTGCGCCAGGGCCGCTATCAATATCCGACCACGCCCGTGGTCCTGCACAGCGCGGACGGCGTCGCCCTGTCGGCGCTGCTGCTGGAAGGGGACGGGGAAACCCTGGTCATCGTCGCCCCCGCCTTTGCCCACACCAAGCGCAGTCCCGAGGTCATCCAACTGGCCCAAGATCTGGCCGGCGAGTTTGACCTGCTCGTCCTGGACCTGCGCGGCCACGGCCAAAGCGGCGGGGCCTATCGCTTTGACTTGGCGAGCGTCGTGCCGGACATTCACGCCGCCGCCAGTTGGGCCCAGCAGCAGGGGTACCGTCAAATTGGGCTGGTGGGCTTTTCCCTGGGAGGCGCCGCCGGCATCCTGCAGCAGTCCCGCTACCATAACCTGCAGAGCCTGGTCAGCGTGGGCTGCCCGGCCACGGCGGAAGTGGCCGACACCTTCCAGCCCTGGATGTGGTCCGGGGCCGGCCGGCTGCTTTTCCGCTGGGGTCTGGGCGTCGAGGTCGCCCCCCCCCCGCCAGAACGCCAGGAGGCCCCCTGGCCCGTGCAGGTCGTCCAACAGATCGCCCCTGTCCCCCTGCTCATCGTCCAGGGCCAGCACGACCGGATCGTGCCGGCCGCCATCTCCCAGACCCTCTACCAGGCCGCCCACGAACCCAAAGCCTACCTGCTCGTCGAGGCCGGACACGCCGGCCTGGGTCAATCCCGGGGTGAGGTCAAGAACTGGCTGCGGCAGACCCTGCTGCTGGCCGAAACGGCCCCGCCGGCCTGGGCCCATTTCCTGGAACGGCAACTGGGCGAACCAGCCAAACCCGCCCCCCAAACGGAGCAGGGCACCCTTCTCGGGGAGGTCTATGCCGCCGGGGGAGAACCGCTGGCCCGGGCCCTGGTGCTGGCCGCCACCGAGACCGGCCGGACCTTTTACACCTACAGCGACGAGAGCGGCCAGTTCCGGCTGGAACTGCCGGCCGGCCGCTACGTGCCCATCGCCAACGCACCCGGTTACCAATCCGCCCCCTTTCGCCAGGCCGCCGACCCACGCACGCCCGTTCAGGTGGCCGCCGGATCGGAGCAGGACGGCATCCAATTCACCCTGCGCCCGCACACCCCCTGGCGGCCGGACACCGCAGCCATCTCCCTGACCCTCTCCCCCCCAGAACTGGTGCAGGCGCCCCACCCCCGGCCGGTGCAGGCCCGGCGCCGCCAGATCGTCTTTGAGGACGAACACCGGGTCGACACCTGCCTGCTCTACGAACCCTACCCAACGGAGGGCCGCCGGCCCGTCATCCTGGCCGTCTATCCCAGCGAGCCCCAGCGCTGGAACCTGGTCTCCATCCCCCTCGCCGCCGAGGGCTATGTCGTGTTGGCCTGCGGCCCGCCCCACCTGGAAGAACTGGCCGACCTCGATCCCGTTGGCTTTGGCCGCGACCTGGTCAGCGCCTGGGCCCTGCTGGAGGACGGCCGTCTGTCCGAGCTGGCCGATCCCCTGCGCTATGGCATCCTCACCGGCAGCATTTCCAGCTTTATTCTGAGCACGGCCCTGCCCGACCTCCCCCCGCCCCGGGTGATCGCGGGCATCGGCGGCGGCTATGACCTGTTCCTGGTGCTGCGCGACCTCTACGACGACCCCGACTATGCCCTGGACGAGCGTTTCGCCCTGGGGCTGGCCGCCCTGGGCCGGCCCGACCTCTACCCGGAAAATTTCCTGGCCCTCTCGCTGCGCTACCACGCCGAAATCCTGCCCCCCACGGGGCTCTTTCACAGCGCCCAGGACGAGACGCTGCTGGTCGACCAGGCCGAGGCCATGGCCGAGGATATGGCAAAACTGGGCCGGCCAATCCAACTGTTCCGCTACCAGGGATTGGCCCACTATCCCGGCGTCGAGGACCCTCCCCCCGAGACGCTGCAGATGTACCAGGATATTGTGAACATGCTCAACACCTACCTAGACCCCTAGTACAGCGTCAGATAAATCTTGTCATTCCTTCGACTACGCTCAGGACAGGTCTGAGGAGGAGCAGTTGCGCAGCAACTGCGACGACGCAGAATCTCCTGGAGCGCAAAAAGAGGCTGTTTTTAATCCAGGAGATTCTTCGCTGTAATCGTTCACGGGGGAGGCTCACTCGCGGCCCCTGAATGTCCAACTCGGTGGTTATTCCGTCATCCCCGCGCAAGCGGGGATCCAGAATTCCACCCGCCACGTGGATCACCCCTAGCGCAGCACCCCTCGCTGGCGCAGCACGGCCCAAATCAGGCTTTCTATGAGCACGTCGGTCTCGAGCGGCACGTAGATCAAGCCCAGTTTCTGGCACTGCTGCCGCACCTCCTCCCGCCAGGCGGCCACCCCCTGGCGATAGCGGCGCAGGGTCAGCGGGTCCGCCGTGATCTCGCAGGGCGCCTCGGTCTCGACGTCCAGCAGGCGCAGGTCGCCGGACAGGTCCGGCGCGACCTCGTCGGGAGAGAGGAGGTGCAGTACCGTGACCTCAAAGGGGCGCAGGCGCAGGGCGCGCAGCCCCTGCGCCCAATGGGGATCGAGCAAGTCAGAGATCAGCAGCAGGGGACCCGGTCGGGGCGCCTGCAGGACATAGGAGCGCAGGGCGGCGGCCAGGTCGGCGGCGCCGCCGCTGGGCAAATTGCCCAGGAAGGCAAAAAGAGCCATGGCCTGGCCGCGGCCGCGGTGCGGCGCAAAGGTCCGGCTGCCCGCGCCGTAAAAAGCGTGGATGGTGACCCGGTCCAGCCCACAGAGGGCCACGTAACCCAGCGCGCCGGCCAGCCGGCGGGCATAGTCAAACTTGTGCGGCCGGCCCCAGTCCATGCTCTTGCTGGCGTCGAGGAGTAAATGCACGCAGAGGTCCTCTTCCTGGAGGAACAACTTGAGGTAAAAGCGCTCCAGGCGGGCATAGGCGTTCCAGTCGATCTGGCGAAAGTCGTCACCGGGGGCATAGGGCCGAAAATCGGCAAACTCGACCGAGCCGCCGCGCTTGGGGCTGCGCCGCTCGCCCTCCAACTGGCCGGCCAGTGCCCGCCGCGAGAGCAGCGTCAGGCGCTCCAGGCGGCGCAGAAAGGCCTCGTCAAAGAGGGGTTCGTCCTGGCCCTTGTGCTCGATCCAGGAGATACGTTCTTCCATCGCCAACCCCTTTCCTCAGGAGCTGTAAAAGCATAACCTTCCTGTTTTGCTGCCTGTCCTCCGTCACCGGCTAAAGCCTCGACTCCGAAAGGACCCGTAAAGGGTCTCCGATTCCCGGACCGGAGTTGAGGCCTTAGCCGGTCGAAACCGGCAAGTTGTTCCTTGCCGCCTCCTTAGGCTTCCTCCGGCACCGCCTCCAGGACCGCTTCGATCACCTGGTCGGTGCCCAGGCCCTCGGCCTGGGCCTCAAAGTTGAGGATCAGCCGATGGCGCAGGGCCGGCCGGGCCATGGCCCGCAGGTCGTCAAAGGCCACGTTGTAGCGCCCGTCGAGCAGGGCCATGACCTTTCCCCCCAGCAGGAGGGCCTGCAGGCCGCGCGGGCTGGCCCCGTAACGGACGTAGCGGCGCACCGTCTCTGGCGCGTGCGGGTCGTCGGAGTGGGTGGCGTTGATAAGCCGAGCGCCATAGGCCACGACGTGGGCCGCGGCCGGCACCTCCCGCGCCAACTGCTGCATGGCCACAATGTTACGGCCGTCCGTCACGACCTGTGGCTGGGGCTCCACCGCCCGCGTAGTGCGCCGGGCGATCTCGGCCAACTCGTCGGCATTGGGCCGCTGGACAAAGATCTTGAGCAGGAAACGGTCCAACTGCGCCTCGGGCAGGGGATAGGTCCCCTCCATCTCGATGGGGTTTTGGGTCGCCAGGACGATAAAGGGCCGTTCCAGCGCATAGGTCGTGCGGGCCACGGTGACCGAGCGCTCCTGCATCGCCTCCAGCAGGGCCGACTGGGTCTTGGGCGTGGCCCGGTTGATCTCGTCGGCCAGGACCAGGTGGGCAAAGATCGGGCCCGGTTCGAAACGAAAGCTGCGCCGGCCGGCCTCGTCCTCCACCACAATCTGGGTGCCCACGATATCGGCCGGCATCAGGTCCGGCGTGAACTGGATGCGCGAGAACGAACAATCCACCACGCCGGCCAGCGTCCGCACCAGCATCGTCTTCCCCAGGCCGGGAACCCCCTCCAGGAGGGCGTTCCCCCCGGCCAATAGCGTGATCAGCACCTGGCGCACCAGGTACTGCTGCCCAACAATGACGACGCCGATCTGCTCCTCGATTGCGGCCGCCATATCCCGAAAGCGCTCCGGGCTCAGCGTAGCTTCAGCCATGACGTTCCTCCACTTGGGAATAACTCGCCGGTTTTGCTGCCGGTTCACCGCCACCGGCTAAAGCCTCGACTCCGAAAAGGCCCCGTAAAAGCTCTCAAATTCCCGGACCGGAGTTGAGGTTTTAGCCGGTCAAAACCGGCAAGTTACTCCTTGCCGCTCTGACGCTGTACTAGCGCGAGACCAGGTGCACCACCGTCACCCCCTCGCCGCCGTCCGGGTCGGGGGCGCCGGCAAACGACTTGACCAGCGGATGCCCCTCCAGGAACTCGCGTACCACCCGCCGCAGCACGCCGGTGCCCTTGCCGTGAATCAGGCGCACAAAGGGCATACCGCTCAGATAGGCATCATTAAGATAACGTTCCAGGAGGTTTTGGACTTCGGCCGCCCGCCAACCGCGCATATCCAGCTCCATCTCGGGGGCCGACGGGGGATCGGGGGTATGTACGGAGACGGTCCGGCGATCCTCCTTATCGGCTTGGCGCAGATCCGTCAACGGCCGGCGCATCTTAAAGCTGCCCACCTGGACCTCCGCCTCGCCCGTGCTGTCCGGAGCGGCCAGCACCTCACCATAAGCGTCCAGGCTCTCCACCCAGACGATATCCCCCACCTCCAGGTCCTCGTCCTCGTCCAGCAGGCGGACCTCGGACGCCTGGGGAGCAGGGGGAAGATCGGGGACGAACTCGCGGGTCTCTTGGATCTGCTGGCGGGCCTGGGTCATCCACTCGCGGGTCACGCGCACGGTGCTGAGATCCCGTTCCAAAAAGGCCAGGCGGGTTTGGACCTCCTCGATGGCCTCCTGCGCCTCCTGCCGGGTCTGGGCCAGGATCTCGCGGCGCTCCTGCTCCAGTTGGCGGATTTCCCGCTCCAGGCGGCGCTCCAGGCTGTGGGCATGTTGGCGGGCCTGGGTCGCCTCCTCCAGGGCCTGCTGGGTGAGCTCGCGTTCCTGGTGGATCTGCTGGAGCAGGCTATCGATCTCTATCTCGCCCTCACCCACCCAGTCCCGGGCTCGCTCAATGATGGCGGGGGCCAGGCCCAGCCGGCTGGCGATGGCCAGGGCATTGGAGCGCCCGGGCAGTCCAATGGTCAGGACGTAGGTCGGGGAAAGCGTTTCCACATCAAATTCAACCGAGGCATTCTCCACCTGGGGGGTGGCATGGGCATAGGCCTTGAGTTCAGAGTGGTGGGTGGTCGTCAGGGCCAGGCAGTTCCGTTCCAAAAGGGCCTCGATCAGGGATCGGGCCAGGGCCGACCCCTCCACTGGGTCGGTGCCGGCCCCCAGTTCGTCCAACAGGACCAGAGAGTCGGCGCCGGCCTGCTCCAGCACCTGGATGATGCGGGTCATGTGCGAGGAAAAGGTCGAGAGGCTCTGTTCGATGGACTGTTCGTCGCCGATATCGGCAAAGACCTGGCGCATCGGGGGGAGGCGCGAGCCGGCGGCAGCGGGCAGATGCAGGCCGGCCTGCGCCATCAGCGTCAGCAGTCCCACCGTCTTGAGCGCCACCGTTTTGCCGCCCGTATTCGGCCCGGTAATGACCAGGACCCGAAAATCCCCCCCCAGGTACACGTCCGTGGGCACCACGGTAGCCGGATCCAACAGCGGATGGCGGGCCTGCTGCAGCAAAAGCGGGGGTTCATGAGGGGGCAGTGCGGTGCCAGCCGGCCACTCACCCTGCCCGGAGTGGGTCGGGGGCAGCAGTTCCACACCCTTTTCCCTGCGCAGCACCAGACCGGGCTCCTCCCCCTTGAGCGCGATGCTGAAACGGCCCTTGGCCAGGGCCAGGTCCGCCTGGGCCAGGGTCGCGACCGTCTCGTGGATCGCCTCCGCGGAGGCGGCTACCTGCTCGGAGAGTTCGAACAGCACCCGGCGGACCTCTTCCTCCTCCTCCAACTGCAGTTCGCGCAGCTCGTTGCCCATATCAACCACTTCCAAGGGCTCGATGTAGAGGGTCGCACCACTGGAGGAATAATCGTGCACCAGACCTCGCACGGAGCGTTTGTTGCCGGCCTTGACGGCCAGAACGTAACGCCCCTGGCGCTGGGTAATGATGGCCTCTTGCAAATAGTTGTGGTAGCGCTTGAGCAGAGACTGCATCCGCTCGCCGAGGCGGTTCTGCAGCACGCGGATCTCGGCCCGGACGCCGGCCAGGCGGGAACTGGCGCTGTCCAAAACCTCTCCTTGCAGCCCAATGCAGCGTTCGATGGCCTGCTGCAGCGGCGGCAGCGGATAGAGACCAGGAAGCAGACTCCGCATCCGCGGGAAGGACTCGTCCAGAGACTGCAGTGCCCGGCGCAGTTGGCCGGCCGCCCGCAGAGTGTCCAGTATCTCTAAAAAGTTGTGCGGCTCCAGCAGCCCCTCGCGCTCGGCCCGATCGACCAAGGGACGCACATCGCGGGCCCCCCCCACCCCGATGGAGGAACGCCGCTGTAACAATTGGAGGGACTCGCTGGTGGCAGCCTGCCGCCGACGAACCTCCAGGGGGTCACTGGATGGCTCCAGGGCCAGGGCCAGGGCCCGGCTGGCGGAAAAGGAGGTCTGCTTGGCCAACAGTTCTAAAATTTTAGGATATTCCAGGGCGTTCAGGGAAGGTTTATGCATGGTCAGCGAATGGTCAGGAAACGCGGCAGCTCAAAGCCACTGGGCAGCCAGATTTGTACGGTCGAGACCACCAGGAATCGGGTGCTGAGGAACAAGCGCAGCAGCGGGGAGGTCACGCGCTGCTTTTGCAGGGCGGTGGCAAAGGCCCACTCGACCGGCCCCACCGGAATGAGCGCGTTGAGCAGAAAGGCGAAAAAGGTGGTCAGCAGCAGCGACATAACCACGCCCAGAATCACCCCCCCGATCTTGTCCAGCGCCGTCAGCGAGGCCGGCAGGCGCAGGTGGCCGACCAATCCATAGAGGATCGAAAAGATAATTCCTGTCCCCAAGAGCAGCACAATCACAAATCCCCAGGCACTGGCCACCTCGGGCACCCCCAGACCGGTTCGGCGGATCAAAAAGACGGCCACTGCGTCCCCGTACAGAGAGGCCAGGATCATGGACAGGTACAGAGAGAGCAAAACCCAGAATTCCTTGAGCATGCCCTGCCAAAAACCAATGGCGATCAGGCCCAAAAAGAATACGGCTAGAAAAATGTCGATCCAGGGAATCATCTCTACAACAGGCATGGATCCTCCTCCTTGCATTGTCAGCAAGGTTAAGCATAACCGTTTTGCCGAGCGCTGTCAAGTGGGGGGGGCGTGGTGTTTACCCAGAACGCGCCTTGCGCTCGCTCGGAATGACGTGGGGGCGGCGGCCTGGCCGCATTTTCGTTCTTTGGGGTGCCCGCCCCGGCTGCGCCGGGGTTGGGCATGCGGGCCTGTTCCGTAAATAGCGTGATCCCCACCTCACCCCTCCCCCGCCTCGCGCGCCTTCTTTCGAAGGCGGCGCTGAGGAGGGGGAAAGGCAAAGGGCGCGTTTGTCAGAACGCGGCCTTTGCCAGGGGGAGGGGTGAGGTCCATCCGCGCCAACCGGCGATCCCTATTTTCGTCCTTCGTGGTGCCCCAGCGGGGCATGTTCACTGCTTAGAAAATAGGCCTTCCCGTAGGGGCGCTAAAGCCCCCGGCTACGTAAATGGAAGGCCCGCCTATGCGTACGCATAGGACGGGCCTGTTTTTCCTGGCCTTTAGCCCCGAAGAGCCTGCCCCCGCGTAGGCGGGGGGCTTTCCTTTATGTAGCCCCAGGCTTTGCGGGAGAAAATACAATCGTCGGGACGAGTCTCCACGTGGGAATCGGGCTTACCCTCTGACCGTTGAACCAAAGCCTGGGGCGGCGCTCTACCCGGAATCGCTGTCGATGTCAACTAACCGCCGGCCCTCGCGCTTGCTGAACATGATGCCGCCCACCAGGGCCAACAGGCTGGCCACGGAGATAATAATCGAGACCGTCCGGGCCGTGCCGCCGCTGGCAGCCACGCTGATGATCAAGGGCGCGATCAACAGCGAGACCAGGTTGACCACCTTGATCATCGGATTCAAGGCCGGCCCGGCGGTGTCCTTGAGCGGGTCACCCACGGTATCGCCGATCACGCCGGCCTTGTGCCGTTCGGAACCCTTGCCTAAATTCTCTTCCGGACAGCAGCGCTCCGCTTCGATGCACTTTTTGGCGTTATCCCAGGCCCCGCCCGCGTTGGCCATAAAGACGGCCAGCAGTTGGCCGACCACGATAATGCCGGCCAGAAAACCGCCCAGGGCCCTTTCGCCGATCAAAAAGCCCACCACCACCGGCACCAGGATGCCCAGCATGGCCACGACGATCAGCTCGCGCTGGGCCGCGTCCGTGCAGATGCGCACCACCCGGCCGTAATCGGGCTTGACCTTGCCCTCCAACAGCCCCGGGATGCGGAACTGCTGGCGCACCTCTTCGATGATCAGCGCCGCGGCCCGCTCCACCGCGTTCAGCAGCACCGAGCTAAAGAGAAAGGGCAGGGCCCCACCGATGAGCATGCCCACAAAGACCAGTGGATCCGAAATATCCAGCCCCACCGCCTCCAGGCCGGTCTCTTCCATGTAGGAGGCAAAGAGGCTCACCGCGGCGATCACGGCCGAGGCAATGGCGATGCCCTTGGTGATGGCCTTGGTGGTATTGCCGACGGCGTCCAGTTCGGCCAGGGTCGCCATGGCCTCCTCGCTTTCGAAATGCTCCTTGGTCATCTCGGCGATGCCCTGGGCATTGTCGGCGATCGGGCCAAAGGCGTCCATGGCCAGGTTGTTGCCGGTGTGGGAGAGCATACCGATGCCGGCCAGCGCCACCGAGTACATCACAAAGATAAAGTTGTGGCCGACCGGCGCCGCCTTGCAACTGTAAAAGATCAGGCCGACTACCAGGATGCCCAGGCCGCCAAAGATGCCGTTCTCGATCTTTTTGGTCTTGGCCGCCAAATAGATGCCGGCGACGATCCCCAGCACGACCGAACCAAAGATGATCCAGGGCTTGAGCCAGGCCGGCGTGGTGATAGAATAGATGGCCACGGCCAGCAGGATGTTCAGGACGATAATCAGGCTGGCCCAGACCGTGCTCTCGTAGCCCACGCCCAATCCGGCCAGGATAATCGTCGCCGGCCCCGTCCGGGCCGAACAAACCAGTTTTTCCACCGCCCTGGTACCGATCTCGGTAAAGGCAGCCGTGTACTTGTTAAAGCCCACCGCCAACAGGATACCGGCCGCGGTGGCGGCGAAAAAGCGCAGGTCCTTGGCATAGAACAGGGCCAGGAAGAAAAAGGCCGTCGTCGAGATGATCGAGGAGAGGTCGTAGGAGAGGTCCATGGCCCGGAAAGCATCGTCCTTGGTCGGCCACCACGACACGGCGTAGGTGCCGATAATGCTGGAAAAGACGCCGATCGCCCGCACCAGCAGGGGATAGACGATCCATTTCAGGCTGCTGGGATCGATGGCCAGGCTGGGGTCCAGCTTCATCACGGCCAGCCCCAGGATCATGGCCGAGACGATGGTCACCTCGTAGGATTCAAAGACGTCCTCGGCCATCCCCGAAAAGTCGCCCACGTTGTCGCCCACCAGGTCGGCGATGACGGCGGCGTTGCGCGGATCGTCCTCCGGCACGCCCGCCTCGATCTTGCCCACCAGGTCGGCGCCCACGTCGGCGGCCTTGGTATAGATGCCACCACCCACCCGCATAAACATCGCCAGCAGGGTGCCGCCGAAACCAAAGCCCAGCAGCACCTCCGGGGCGTGCCGCCCATAGAACAGGAAAATGATCGTGCCGCCCAGCAGGCCCAGCCCATCGGCCAGCATGCCGGCAATAGTGCCGGAGCGATAGGCCACGCGCAGGGCACCAGAGAAGGAACCCTGGCGGGCCTGTTCGGTCACCCGCACGTTTGCCCGGGTACCAATGTGGCGCAAGCCGATCTGGCCGATGGCCAAAGAGCAACTGGCCCCCAACAGCAGGGCCGCACCCCGTCCGACCGAGATGGCCCAGGGCTTGTCGGCCAAATGCGCGGTCAGGAACAGGGCCACACCCAGGACCACCGCGATGGGGATGACGACCTCCATCTGCTTGTTAAGGTAGGCCACCGCACCAGTGCGGATCGCGCCAGAGATTTCCTGCATGCTCTGAGGACCGGCCTCCTGCCGGAGCACCCAGAGGGCCAGAAACCAGGCATAGATCAGAGCGCCGACCCCCGTGATGAGCACAATGATCAGTCCGATCTGCTCAAATCTCGTCGCATCTTGGAACACGCTGAGGAATTCGATCATACTTGCCTCCTAACTCGACTGAAGCGGAACCAAACATGGAAAAACTATCGACTTTTCCTGCGCATGGCAAGAATGTGACCGGTTAGGACCTACCCTGGCGGAACCAAAGCCCTATGGATCGTCCTGCTTGTATAACAACGAGGCCTGGCAGTTGCAGAATCCGGGCCAAACACAACCAACCGCCAGGCCCCGTCAGAACCAGCGCTCGAGCTGCATGATTGCAAACATCGAGAAAGCTTCACTATATCCTATACAAGGTTCCTTACTGTAAATAAACCATGACGATGGCACGGAAACTCGTGTCATCAGACCGCCTCGATATTTATGTTGAACCAGGTTGGTGCTTGACGCCAAAAAGTGGGAATGGGGAGCCCTCAGAGGCTCCCCTTTGTGGGCGACACTGGATTTGAACCAGTGACCTCTTCCGTGTGAAGGAAGCGCTCTCCCACTGAGCCAGTCGCCCAGTGCGGGTATTATAACACAGACAAAAAGTTTGCGCAAATCTCTACTGCGGCGCTTGACCCCCTGGGCGGCCTGTGCTAGAATAGATTGAGCAGCCCCATAGAAAACTTTCGTCGCTGGAGGATTACAATGAGTCCGCGAGTCATTCTTCCCAGCCAATGTGCCCACGACGAATACGGTCAGCTCGATTCCGAATGCGGCTTTCTACCTGGCAGCCACGCCTATTACCAGCCCAACGTGGAGGACTGCCGCGCCCTGCCCGCCTTGATCAGCGGTGTGCACAAGCGCCCGGACCAGGAGCAAGACGATTCCCACGCACCCCATGACTGAGGGCCCTTCGGTCAAAGCGGAACCCCTCAACGACCCTCGTTACGCCCACGGTGGGATGGCCCGCCACGCCGCCATCGTAATGACGGCGACGGTGTTCAGCCGCTTGCTGGGTATGCTGCGCCAGAGTGTCATCGGTGCGCGCTTTGGGACCAGCGACGAATTTGCCGCCTACGCGGCGGCGTTTGGCATTCCCGACACCATTTACCTGCTGGTCATCGGCGGGGCCCTGGCCTCGGCCTTTATCCCTGTTTTCAGCGCCTACCTGGCCCGCCGCGACGACGCGGGCGCCTGGAAGTTGGCCAGCCGAGTCCTGAACCTGGCCCTACTGGCCTCGCTCGTCGCCGCCGGCCTGGCCTTCCTGCTGGCCCCCCTGCTGGTGCGCTGGGTAGTCGCCCCCGGCTTTGCGCCCCCCTTACAGGCCCTGACCGTGCGCCTGGTGCGACTGCTGCTGCTCCAACCCATTCTGCTGGGCCTGGGCGGCATCGGCATGGCCATCCTCAACACCTTCCGCCGCTTCCTGCTCCCCTCCCTGGCACCCCTGGTGTACAACCTCAGCATCATCGGCGGGGCCCTGTTCCTGGCCCCCCGCTGGGGCATCGACGGCCTGGTCGCCGGGGTATTGATCGGGGCCGGCCTCTACGTGCTGGTCATGCTGCCCGGCCTGCGGCTCTGCCGCATGCGCTATCACTTTTCCTGGGACTGGCGGGGGCCGGGCGTGCGCGAGGTGGGCCGTCTGCTGGCCCCCCGCCTCCTGGGGCAGATGGCCTTCCAACTCAACTTTATCGCCATCCGCGCCCTGGCCTCCTTCGAGACCCAGGAGAGCCTGGCCGTCGGCGCCCTCGAATACGCCTACCGCCTGCTCTACCTGCCGCTGGGCATCCTGGGCGTAAGCCTGGGCACGGTGTCCTTTCCCACCCTGGCCGAGCAGGCCAACGCCGGCCGCATGGACGCCTTTCGCACCACCTTGAACCGGGTCCTGCGGGTCGTCCTCTTTCTCTCCCTCCCGGCGACGACGCTGCTACTGGTCCTGCGCGTCCCCATCGTCCAACTGCTCTTTGAGCGGGAGGCATTTGGCCCAGCCGACACGGCCGCCACGGCCCAGGCCTTTTCCTTCTTTGTCCTGGAACTGAGCGCGGCCTGCCTGCTCGAGATCGTGGTGCGCGCCTTTTACGCCCTGCACGACACCCGCACGCCGGTCATCTGGGGCGTGGTGGCGGTCGTGGGCAACGTGGCCCTGGGCGTCGTGCTGCGACCGGCGCTGGGATTCGCCGGCCTGGCCCTCGGATTCAGCCTGGCCACCATCGTGCAGACGGCCGCGCTGCTCTTCCTGCTCTGGCGGCGCATCGAGGAGACCCGCGCCGGCCACCTGCTGCAGAGCGGGCTGCGCTCGCTGGGGGCCGCCCTGCTCGCCGCGGCGGCGGTCTGGTTGAGCTGGCCCCGCATCATGGCTCTGTTCGGCGGGCCAAGCCTGGTAAGCCAACTGCTGCGGCTGGGCGGGGCCGGCCTCCTGGGAGGCGGCCTCTACCTGGCCCTGGCGGCGCTGCTGCGCAGCCCCGAGATCGGAGAGGCCTGGGAACTGCTGCGGCGGCGCAATAGGGCGGCGTAATCGTTCACGGGGAGAACCCGGCTCGGCCGCCAACCCCACGTCATTCCGAACCGGCTAAAGCCTCCATTCCTGGAGGCGCTTCCTCTGCAAGCCCCGTGCGTTTTTTTGGAATGGAGGCTTTAGCCGGAA
>JAFGKG010000216.1 GCA_016928715.1 Chloroflexia bacterium | reverse complement strand
GGTCCAACTGCTGCATCTGGGCACTCTGCATATCCCAGAAGGCCTTGACATCGCGCCCGCTGAAGGCGAGCGTCGTCTCTGTGGGCATAAACTCCAGCGAGCGGCCGGCGTGGGTTTGGCGCATCCCCTCGTAAAAGTCCTGGAAGCCGGACTCGGCCATGGCCGCCAGGTCCAGGTTGGCGACCGCCTGCAGGCGCAGCCCTTCGTCCTCGGCCAGCATGCTAAAACCGGCCGTGCGAACGCCGGCGGCCCAAGCGCTGGGCAGCTCGGTTTCCTGTGTTTCGGAAAGGCCCTCGCGCATCACCTGGCGCAGGGATTCATAGTCAGCGTAGCCCAGGGCGAGCCCACCACCGGGCAATCGTTCCAGGAGATTCTGGAAATCGGCCTTGGCGGCCAGAGAATCCGGCTCCTGCCGCTCCAGGGCGGCTTCCAGCAGAGCGCTTTCGCTGGCGACCAGCAGGACGTTCTCGTCGTGTAGGGCATAGAACACGTCCATGTCTTCCTGGGAGAAGGAATACATGGTGGTCTCTTTGTAGGTGGACTCTTGGACCGTGATTCCTTCCTCTGCCAGGCTGGCGTGCATCGTGTCCAAAAAGCGCTCCAGGGCGGCGGTGTCCCGCACCTGCACGGCCATGAGGATTGGGGGCGGGGGTGCGCTTTCGACGGCCGCTTCGAGGTCGCTATAGTCCTCCTCGGGAATCGCCTGCAGGGAGCTTTGCAGATCGATGATCCCGACGGACATGTATTCGCCCAGCCAGGGATCCACGTCGGCCTTCCAATCGAAGGGCAGCTCGGCCTCCTGCTGCATGCGCTGCAGTTCTTCGCGCACGGCGGGGATGCGGGTAAAGGCATCGCGGACCCTCTGCCAGTTTTTGAGTGCGTCGCCCTCGGGCCGCAGGTGGAGCGAGAGGAACATGTCGGTGTCCCCGGGCATATAACGGGCCAGGGGCACCCCCTGCTTGACGGCCTCGGGCTGGCCGCAGCCCAGCATGCCGACTAAAAGTCCCATCAAAACTAGGGCAGCTAGTAGTTTTTTCAACATGGTCTACCTCCTTGTACACCGGCGACGCCGGGGATCAGTTGTGTGGGGAGCGTGCTGTTCGGGTAGGTTTTCCGCTCCGTACCTATCCATTCTACCACAGGCCTGCGGGGGCGTCAATGCGCTAGGGGGAGTGGGGGCGGCACCAGTGGGCCTGGAGGGTTTCCAGCAGGCCCTCTCGTTCCAACTGCCCCAGCGCCCGCTGCAGGCGGTGGTGCAGCCAGACGCTAGAGCGGGCGACCACGATGACAAAGGACTCGTCCTGAAGGGCTTGGGGCAGAATACGCAGCTGGGGTTGGTCCGCGGTGGTCATCAGGGCCGAGATCCGGTCCACGACCACGGCATCCACCTGGCCCGCGGCCAGGGCCTCCAGCGCCTCCTGCGGGCTCATAAAGAGCACGCGGGCGGCGATTTGGCCGTTCTCTTCCCAAGGGCGGACCAGGGCATCGGCGGGGCCGCCCCATTCGACCCCGACGCGGCGCCCGTCCAGATCCTCTGGGCCGCTGATGGGGCTATCCAAGGGCACGACCAGCACCTGGCCGGCCTGGAAATAGGGCCGAGTGCAGCGCTGCCAACGGCACAATTCGGGGCTGTAGGGATAGGAGGAGAGGATCGCGTCGATCTGGCCCGAGATCAGGGCATCGTAGAGCCCATCGTAGCCCATAGGCACAAAGACGATTTCCAGTTCCAGGGCCTCTCCTAGGGCCAGGGCCAGGTCCACATCGTAGCCGACAAATTGTCCCTGAACGTCGTTCTCAAAGGGGGGGTAGGCCGGGTCCAGGCCCACGCGCAGCGCGCCGCCGGCGGTGATGCGGCGGCGGCTTTCGTCGGCCAGCCAGGGGGGTAGCAGCAGGCCGGCCGTCAGGTTGAGCAGCAGCAGGGACCAAAGCAGTGGGCGCAGCCAGGGGCGATGGGGGGGCATACTTTTCACCAGCCGTGGTCTTGAATAATCGCAGGGTTCGGTCAAAAGACTAGCTGTGGTTCCGATTCTTCCGGCGGTCCCGGAGTTGTTCCCAGGCCGCACGCACTTTTTTGACCAAAAGGGAATCAAAGCCGAGAAAGTCTTTGAGCACTATCTGGTCCACATAATCCAGCGCTTCCAGGCTGCGATCGCGGGAAAGCAGTGTATCCACTTTTTCAAGATCAATCTCGACATTCGGATTGTAGGGAATAGGCAATTCCTCTGCCTCTTTGGGTTCTAGTTCTAGTACACCGCCACCATAGCTTCGGCCGCATACTTCGGCCCAGGCCAGAGTCAGGGAGTTGAAAAAAGTCGCCGCCAGGATGATAGGGTCCACTTGGTCCCCAAGCCGCACACGATGGATTGTGTCTGTCGAGGTGACTTGAGCCTTGTTGAGTACAAGTAGCGGATAGTTGTGTATTTGACGGAAGAGAAAAGCATCAGGAACGTAAATCGAGGGCACGTCGAACCAACGATTTCTGATTCTACACTTGTAACCCCGGTGGACTCCCTCTTGCTCCCCCAATGCTAAATAGTCCTGTAGTTCCTTGGGGAGCTGTTCCCTGGCGACATCCTGCAGTCTCAATAAAAATGCAGGGTAAGAGGATTTGTATGCGGCAAATGCTTCACGATCAAACACAACCGACTTTAAAGCAGAAGTTCGACCGATAATGGGTGTAGTCAAGTCAGTGGCTTGCAAGGCCTCTTGCTGTTCTTCAGTCAGTACGAAAAAACGGTTTCGGCCTGTTACAATGCCGACATTTACTTGGGCCAACTCTCCAAGAGGGACTAATCCCTCTGCTTGTTCAGCCTCGTCTAGAGCGGCAAATAGGGATTGTTCAAGAAAGAGACTGGTCCACTTCATCCCTGGTCTGGAGTGTCTGGAAGGTGTATGGGCTATGGTGTTATTTAGCTCTCGAGCATTTAGCGTATGACCATCCCTGAACTCAATTGTATGAATATTAGATATTTGAGGTTCGCTTTGCTTTCCTTCTGCTAACAAGAGGAGGACCTCTTGCTGAATTTCAGGAAAGACGATCTTTTCAAAGCTGACCAGTACAATATGATTGAACTGCGTTACGAGTTGCTCCCTTAACTCACGGGCATATTTTACCTGCAATAACTCTGCCGGTACTACCATGGCCAGGCATCCACCGTCGGCCAGCAATTCTATGCTCAATTGCACAAAGGCGGCCCATACATTAGCTAGTTTGGTCGGATGGTAGCCCAGTCTTCTAAGATGACGAAAGGCAATTGCGCGGCTTTCCTCTTCAAAGTATTGGAATCGGATGAATGGAGGGTTGCCGATGATCAGATCAAACTGGTTGCGCTCAAGATTCTCAAAGACGCGAAAAAAATCTTGGGGGATCCATTCGATTTCCAAGGTTGAGGGCGGTGTAATCTGACGTACTCTGGTTTTGGCTTTTTCCAGCTCTTTCCTTTCAATTTCAACCGCTACTAAAACAGGAGGTTGGTTTCCGTTTTCTTGCAGTAAGTGCTGGTGTAGAGCCATAATAAAGTTGCCATCCCCACAACTCGGCTCCAAAATCCGCGTCGTACTCTCTCGCAAGCCCCACTGCACCAGATATCGAGCAAGGTTTAAGGGGGTGTAGTAGCCACCTCTAAGTTTTCTTTTGTCAACGGAACGTTTATTTGAAGGAAACGCCATGGCCAATCCCTAAAAGTAGCGCGGTTGAATCTGTGCCCACGTCCTGATGTGTGTTTAGATAAGTTTATAGGTAGTTTGCCCAGTTAGTTTTCAGCATAATTCTATTATAACACAAAGGGAACTTTTGTTCAAGGATTAATCGTGAGGAGGGAGTCCTTTGTAACGACTGACATACTGCTGATATAAAGTATCCGAAAATGTCTCAATGCGAATATTGGAAGTAGGCGGGGGGACAGATGGATCAATTGTGCCTGTTTGGGGATCCCAAGCAACCAACGCGACAACTTCTGCGAGATGTGCTTGATCCAGAACATCACTTCTCGTGCCAAGTCTTTCGAGCGTACGGATAATATCAGTTTCTTGCTTTGATGCCAGGGCCGGTTTGGGAATCATTACAATAAAAGCGACAACTGCATAGGGAAATCGGATATGAACTGTGGTGGCCTCCGTAGATAGGTCGTTTATCATATTCTGCCAATTTTTGCGGACGCTTGCCATATCGTTGAGTGTTTTGCTATCAAACGCGACTCGGGGTCCATCTGGACGATAAGCAACGTCAAAATTTTGTGGTCGAACCGCACCTATAATCCGAACCTGGCCAAATTCCACACAGTCTTGGGAACCTGGAGGAACAATCGAGGTTGATTTTGCCTTTCTTACAGGAATTTGCCCCAACATAATGGACAAGGACTTGGCAAATTCTCGATCAAGAACTGCCGCAAAGTTTACTGATTGATGTCGATCAAAGGAATTGGCCTTCTTTTTCTTTTTTGTTTCCGGATTGGACGTTCCCAGCCAGAGTTTTCCCCAATCTAACAATTCCTGTTGAGGTATCGCTATTTGAGGCATAGACTGCGCTAAACTTGCCATGATTCACCTTCCTGCGTTTCTCAGTTCGTGGCAGCTTGTTCGGATCAATCATACAACGACTCGATGTCCAAGGATAATGCATTTCCTACCCATTATACGGTAAAAGTCCCCAGTCAGCAAACGGGTGGGGAGTTATCCCTTTCCCTCCGGGGCGGCCAGGGCGACCAAGAGCCGCTGCAGCACTTCCCGCCAGCGCTCGCCCAGGTCGCCACATTCCAGCCAGATCATGTGGGCGCGGAGCTGCAGCCGCTGTCGCACCCAGGAGGGCAGTTCTACCAGCGTGGGGCGGGTGCCCTCGGGCAAGGCGATAATCAGCCGAGAGCCCTCCATATAAATCCGTTCCACGCCCGCCCGCAGGCCCAGGACGCGCAGGCGGAGCATGTCCAACAGCGTGTTGGCCGGCTCGGGAAGCGGGCCAAAGCGATCGCGCAGTTCCTGGCCCATCTCTTGGATCTGGCGCGTGGTGCGGATGTCGGCCATACGGCGGTAGACTTGCAGCCGCACCTCGGCGTCGGCCACATAGTCGGTCGGCAGGTAGGCCGAGAGGGGCAGGTCGAGGGTCAGCGGGGCGGGCCCTTGCATTTCCAGCTGCGATTGTTTCCATTCGGCGGTCAGCCTTTTCAGTTCGCTTGTTTGGCCCCGGCCGGCCCGCAGTTTCTCCACCGCCTGGCTCAACAGCCGGGTATAGAGGTCAAAGCCCACCGCGGCGACGTGGCCGCTCTGTTCGGCTCCGAGCAGGTTGCCGGCGCCGCGGATCTCCAGGTCACGCATGGCCACTTGAAAGCCGGCCCCCAGTTCGGTGGCCTCCAATATGGCCTGCAGCCGTTTCTGGGCGGCCTCCTGCAGTTCCTGCTGGGGGTTGTAAAGCAGATAGGCATAGGCCCGCACGGCGCCCCGTCCGACCCGGCCGCGCAGTTGATAGAGCTGGGCCAATCCCATCATAACGGACTTGTCGATGAGGATGGTATTCACGTTGGGGATGTCGAGGCCGCTCTCTATGATAGTCGTGCAGACGAGGACGTCGTAATGGCCGGCGACAAAGTCGAGCATGACCTGTTCCAATTCGCGCTCGGGCAACTGTCCGTGGCCGACGGCAAAGCGGGCCTCGGGGACGAGTTCCTGCAGCACCCGCATCACGCGGTAGATGCTGCGCACGCGGTTGTGCACAAAGTACACCTGTCCGCCCCGATCCAACTCGCGCAGGATGGCGCTGCGGATGAGCTTGTCCTCGCGAGGGACAACGTAGGTGCGGATGGGGACGCGCTCCTCGGGCGGCGTCTCGATCACGCTGAGGTCGCGCAGGCCGCTCAGGGCCATGTGCAGGGTGCGCGGGATGGGGGTGGCCGTCAGGGTGAGCACATCGACCTCGCGGCGGAGTTTTTTGAGGTGTTCCTTGTGTCGCACGCCAAAGCGCTGCTCCTCGTCGACGATGACCAGGCCCAGGTCCTTGAAGCGAACGTCCTTGGAGAGCAGGCGGTGGGTCCCAATGACGATATCGATGGTGCCCTCGCCCAGGTCGGCCACGATTTTTTTCTGTTCGTGCGGCCGGCGAAAGCGGGAGAGCATCTCCAGGCGGAGGGGAAAGGACTCTAGTCGTTCCTGGAAGGTGCGGTAGTGCTGCATGGCCAGCACAGTGGTGGGCACCAGCACCGCCACCTGCTTGCCGTCAAGCACGGCCTTGAAGGCGGCGCGCAGGGCCACCTCGGTTTTGCCATAGCCGACGTCGCCGCAGACCAGGCGGTCCATAGGCTGGACCTGTTCCATATCCTTTTTGACCTCGGTCACGGCGCGCAGTTGGTCCTCGGTCTCGATGTAAGGGAAGGCGGCCTCGAGTTCTCGTTGCCAATCGCTGTCGGGGGCAAAGGCGTGGCCACGGGCCACCTCGCGGGCGGCGTAGAGTTCCAGCAGTTCCTGGGCCATGTCGGCCACGGCCTGGCGGACGCGGTTTTTGATGCGTTCCCAGTCGGCCGTGCCCAGGCGCTGCAGGGCCGGCGGGCGGTCCCCCGCGCCGATGTAGCGGCGTACCCGGTCCACCCGGTCCACGGGGACGTAGAGGCGGTCTTGGGCGGCATAGCGCAGGTGCAGATACTCCCGGGGCACGCCGTCAGCCAGGGTCAGGTGGACGAGGCCCTCATAGACGGCGATGCCGTGATCCTCGTGCACGACATGGTCGCCGACGTGCAGTCGTTGGAGCAGGTCCTCCCGCGCGATTTGCGGTTGACGGCGGCGGACCAACGCCCGGCGGCGGGGCGGCGCCCAGCCAAAGATCTCGGTATCGCTGAGGATGGTCAGGTTGGCCTCGGGGCAGGCCCAGCCGCCACTGGGCAGCCGACCCGGTAGGAGTTCCAGTGATTGGGGGTCGGGGCTGTGCCCCTGTTCCTGCAGCAGTTCTTTCAGACGGGCGCACTGATGGCTGACAATGACGGTGTGCTGGCCCTCTTTTTGGCGCTTGGCCACGTTCGCCAGGACCTCCTTGATGCGGCCGCCATAGTGGGGCACGGGGGCAAAGGGCAGGGTCAAGCTCGTGGCAGTAGGAGTGGGTTGGCTCCCGATCTGGCTCACGACCGCCGCGGCCGTCTGCACGGTCGAAAGGGCCAGTTGGTCCCGTCCGGCCAGGCGGGCGGACAGGGCGGCCGCGTCCAGGTAGGGCAGGGGAAAGTCGGCCGGCAGTTCCCCGGCCTCGATCAATTCCTGGCGCAGGGCCGCCGTGCGGGCGGTGTATTCGCGCATCGCCGCCTCGACCTGCTCGGGTTCGTCCAATACGAGCAGCAGGTTGGGGGGGAGATGATCCAGCAGGCAGCCCAGTTGTTGTTGAAAGAGGGGCGCGTAGAGCGCCCAGCCCTCAAAGTAGGTACCCTGTTGGAGGTAATGCAGGTCCCGCTCCAATTCGGTAGCGACCTCGGGGCGCAGGGACTCTTGGGGTGCCTGTTTCAGGTAGGCAATCGCCCGCTGCCGCTGCCACCAGGGGCTCTGGTAGGGGGCGCTGAGGGTGAGGCGGGCCACCTGGCGGCAGGAACGCTGGCTCTGCGGATCGAACTGGCGGATGCTGTCGACCTCATCCCCAAAGAGCTCGATGCGCAGGGGCAGCGCTTCGGTGGGGGGATAGACGTCCACGATTCCGCCGCGCCGGGCGAACTCGCCCGGTTCCTCGACCAGGCGGGTCGAGCGATAGCCCCATTCCAGCCAGCGCTGCAGGCTTTCCCGCATAGAAAAGGTTGTCCCCGGTTCGACGACCTGGTGGGCCTGGGCAAATTCCTCGGGGGTGAGTGTCGGTTGGAGCAGGGCCCGGGCGGTGGTCACAATGAGTGAGGGGCGGCGATGGTCTGCTGGTCGGTGGGACAGGAACTGCAGCAGGGAGAGGCGTTGGGCCACAATGGCCGGATCGGGCGGCATGCGTTCGTAGGGGCGGGTATCACCCGGGGGAAAAAAGCGCACGCCCTGGGGTGCAGTGCTGTACAGGCGCAGGGAATCATAGAGGCGGCGGGACGTCTCGGTGTCCGTGGTTACCAGGAGCAGGGGCCGATCCAAGCGGGCGTGCAGCAGGGCCAAGAGGGCCGGCCGGGGTGGATCCAGCAGGGGGGCCAACCGCAGGGGCTGCCGGAGGGGCTGCTGGAGTTTTTCCAGCAATTGTCGGCAGGAGGCTTGTTCGGCCAGCCGGTCCACCCAGGGGGACAGGCTGCCTTGGGCGGCGATAGCCTCAACTTCTGCCTCGTAAATAGGCCTTCCCGTAGGGGCGACGCATGCGTCGCCCCTACAGAGGGCATTTCCATCCTTCGTGGTGCCCCCTGGGGCATGTTCGACTGCTTTGAGGTTGTTTCCTTGTTCGTACACGGTTGGCTGCTGATCCTTTCTGTGTATCCACCTGCCGGTTTAGCGGCAGACCTGACAATGTTAGCACAAGGTGGGCCGGGGTGCAAGTGCGGATCTGAAAGGCCCGGCTTTTTGTGGTATAATAGTCTGGAATGGCAAGAGAGGGATGTTGATGAATCGATCCTTTGTGCACTTGCACGTCCATACCGAATACAGCGTATTGGATGGCTTTTCCAAAGTGGACCGTCTCTGCCGGCGGGCGGCCGAATTGGAGATGCCGGCCCTGGCCATCACCGACCATGGGGTGATGTACGGCGTGATCGATTTTTACAATGCCTGTCTAGAGCAGCAGATCAAGCCCGTCATTGGCTGCGAAGTCTATGTGGCCTTGGGCAAGCACACCCGCCGTCGACCGGAGGACAAGAACTCGTATCACCTGGTGCTGCTGGCGGAGAACGAGACCGGTTACCAAAACCTGCTCAAGCTGGTCTCGGTCGCCCACTTGGAAGGCTTTTATTACAAGCCGCGCATCGACCGGCAGTTGTTGCAGGAGCATCACGAGGGCCTCATCGCCCTCTCTGCTTGCGAGTCGGGGGAGCCAGCGCGCCATGTCCGCCGGGGTCGGCCGGACAAGGCCCGCGCCACAGCGGCCTGGTACCGCGACCTGTTTGGGCCAGAGCGTTATTATCTCGAATTGCAGCGGCATCCAGGCCGGCCGGATCACGAGTCGGTCAACCAGGAGCTGATTCAGATCAGCCGCGAGTTGGGCATTCCCCTGGTGGCCACAAACGATCCCCACTATGTGGTTGCTGAGGATGCCGAGGCCCACGATCTGCTGCTTTGCATTCAGACCAACCGCTCCCTGAACGATCCTGACCGTATGCGCATGTCAGACAGCGAATACTATCTCAAGAGCCCTGCCGAGATGTGGAATCTTTTTGCCGACGTACCGGAGGCATTGGAGAACACGCTGCGGATTGCCGACCTGTGCGAGCTCGAGTTTGGCTTTGGGCGGGTTGAATTGCCCCAATTCCCCCTGCCGGAGGGGCATACCCCGGAGAGCTATCTCCTGCAGCTCTGCGAGGACGGTATGCAACGCCGTTACGGGAGTGCCCTGCGACAGGAGCACTGGGATCGGCTGAACTATGAGCTGTCGGTCATTAACAAAATGGGCTTTCCGCTGTATATGCTCATCGTCTGGGACTTTGTCAACTTTGCCCGGCAGCGGCGCATTCCCTCCCAGCCACGGGGTTCGGCCGCGGGCTCGATCGTACTCTATACCCTGGGGATCTCGGACGTCGACCCGATGGAGCACCGCTTGGTGTTTGAGCGCTTTCTTAACCCAGAGCGCCACGAGATGCCCGACATTGACATGGACTTTGCCGACAGCCGCCGTCAGGAAGTGATCGACTATGTGGTACAAAAATATGGCCAGGAGCGCACGGCCCAGATTATCACCTTTGGCACCCTGGGGGCCAAGGCCGCCATTCGGGATGTGGGCCGGGTCATGGGGGTTCCGCTGAGCACGGTGGACCAGGTGGCCAAGTTGATCCCGACCATTCCTGTGGGCACAACCATCGACCAGGCCCTGGAGCGCGTATCCGAGCTGAACAATCTATACAATACCGAGCCCAGCATTCGCCAGTTGATCGACCGAGCCCGTCAGATTGAGGGCATCGTGCGCAGTGTGGGAACGCATGCCTGCGGCATGGTGGTCTCGCGCCGTCCCCTGGTCGAGATTGTCCCCTTGCAGCGAACCACCAAGGACGAGAGCGTGGTCATGGCGACCTTTCCTATGACTACCTTGGGGGATATTGGCCTGCTCAAGATCGATCTGCTGGGACTATCGAACCTGACCATTGTGGACGAATCCCTCCGCTTTATCCGCGAGAGCACGGGACAGGACCTCTCTCTAGAGACCATCCCCTTGGACGACACCAAGACCTTCCAGATGCTTGGCGAGGGGGGCACCATCGGGGTGTTTCAGTTAGAGGGCGGTGGGATGACGCGCAATCTGCGCGAGCTCAAGCCGACCTCCGTGGACGACCTGGTGGCGATGGTGGCCCTGTACCGACCCGGCCCGATGCAAGAGATTCCCAAATACATCCAGGGCAAGAACAATCCCCGGCAGGTGACCTATCTACATCCCATTCTGCAGCCCATTCTCAAGGACACCTACGGGGTGATCGTCTACCAGGAGCAGGTGCTCGAGATCCTGCAAAAGATGGCCGATTATACGATGGGTCGCGCGGACATTGTGCGCAAGGCTATTGGCAAGAAAAAGCAAGATTTGATGCAGCAGGAGCGGCCCCGCTTTATTGCGGGCTGCCGCACGAATGGGCTCAGCGAACAGCAGGCCGGCGAGCTTTGGGATTTGATCCAACCCTTTGCCGGTTATTCCTTCAACAAAGCCCATGCCACCTGCTATGGTCTACTGGCCTATCAGACGGCTTATTTAAAGGCGAACTATCCCACGGCCTACATGGCCGCTCTTTTGACGACATTCAGCGGCAACATGGACAAAGTAGCGATCTCGATCGCGGAATGTTGGCGGATGGGGGTCGCGGTGCTGCCGCCGGACGTCAATTGTTCCGAAGAGGGTTTTTCGATCGAGATACTGGCAGAAAAGCCGGCCGGGGTAGTTCACGACCAGGCGATCCGTTTTGGCCTGGGGGCGATCAAAAATGTCGGCAGTGGCCCGGTCCAGGCGATTCTGGCGGCCCGCTCCGAGGGGGGGGGCTTTCAGGACTTGAACGATTTTTGCGAGCGGGTGGACTATCACCTGATCAACAGCCGCGTTCTGGAAAGCCTGATCAAGTCCGGGGCGATGGACGGTCTGCCGGGCCGGCGGGAGCAGTTATTGGAATACTTTCCCCGGGCCCTGTCGGGCGGGCAGCAGGCCCAAAAAGCCCGCGAGATTGGGCAGTTGAGCATGTTTGATCTTTTGGGGGACGAGGCCCCAAAAGTCAGCGCCGCCCAACCGCTGCCGGAGGTGCCGGCCCAGCCCAAGCGCGTGTTGCTGTCCTGGGAGAAGGATCTGTTAGGAGTCTATGTCTCCGATCATCCGTTGAACGAGGTCCTGCGGCGTATGCCGCGCCAGGAGTTGGATCGATTGACCAATGTGGGTTCAATCACGGAGGAACTCTTGGAGCAGCGTGTGCGCGTGTTGGGCTTGCTGGTACGGGTACGGCAGTTATTGACCCGGAACGGCAAGGGCATGGCCGTGGTCAACCTGGAGGATTTGGACGGCAGCATCGATATGGTGATCTTTCCACGAGTTTACGAAGAAAGCCAGTCGCTTTGGATGGAGGATCGGGTTGTATTGGTCGAGGCCCAGGTGGATCAGCGTAACGACCGGCTGCAGTTGATCTGCAATCAGGCCTGGCCGGTCGAAAGGACGGAGGGTGGTGGGCTGGATGGCCCGGTGGAGCGAGAGTTTCTCTCTTACGAGGACCATTTAGGCCTACAGCCGAGCTCGTCGGACGATCTGCCCTACGAAGAGTTTTCTGTCGAGGAAGAGGAGGAAACGCCACCGCCGCCGGCCCCGCCGGTTCAGTCCGCCCGCCCGGGACCGCCGGCCCCGCGGCCGCCGTTGGAAAAGCGGGCTGCCAGCCAGCCGGCGAGACGGCCTGTACCTCCGCAGAATGCCCGAGGTAATGGGATGCATATGCTGATTACGCTGCCACGTACAAAAGACCTGGAAGAGGATATCCAGTTAATGCTTCGCCTCAACGACATTCTCAAAGCCCATCGGGGCCAAGACCGCCTGACGCTATTGGTCGATGATGGACAGGTGCTGACCCGGTTGGAGCCTCTGGAACGGGTGGCCTATTCGGCAGATCTGCGCTATGAAGTTGAGGCCCTGCTGGGGCAAGGCTGCATTGAGGTCCAACAGGAGGAATCATGAATCGGCTGTGGACCTTTTTGGCCGAGGAGATCCTCTGGGGACTGACCCTGGGGGTTGCCCTATTAGCCGCTATATTGACAGTTTTCGTCCTGGGAGCAGCCCAGACAAAGGGCAACCTGCTGTTCTATACGTTCAGCCTGGGGATCGTAGCGTTGGGGGGCGTTCTGGTCGGCATGCGCGCCCTGCGCCACCCGTTCTGGAATGGCCTGGTCTATGGCCTGTTTTGCACCCTATGGAGCGTCGCCTTGCTGGCGCTTTCCACCTGGGGTACGGAAGGACAGCCGCCCTCGGCCCCGGCCCTGCTTGGAGCGGCGTTCAACATGGTCATACTCGTGCTGCCGCAGGCTTTGGCGGGAGCTTGGATTGCCAGTTCCTATCGGCGTATTCGCCAGATGGGCGAGCGGGCCGCGGGGAAAAATGGGCGAGCGCCCACTGCGCCGCAGGGGGATACGGCTGCCAAGCAGACCCAGCCCTTGGTGAAGAAAAAGAATCGGCGCAACTAGCCCTCTGGGGGATCCGGGCGCTCCTCTCTGGCGGCAGAAATGAGGGGGACCTGACCGGATTGCATGTTGGCTGGCGCTATAGTACAATACACATGCTCGGTGGAAAGCTAAGGGCCTAGTTTTATTTGAACGGCTTGTGCGGAGGTACAGCCCAGTCGGAGCAACAGATGCGGGTTCTCGTGCTCAATCAGAATTTTGAACCGCTGAATATATGCTCATTGCGCCGTGCGCTCAAGCTTGTTGTTTGCAACAAGGCAGATGTACTCGTAGAGAATCACCTGCTAATTCATACGGTAAACCGAGACTGGGAGTGCCCCTCGGTTGTCCGTTTGCGCTATCTTGTGCGGCCGCCCTTGCCGCGTATTCAACTGAGCCGGCAGGCGATCTTTCGGCGGGACAACTATACCTGCCAATATTGTGGGAAGCGGGCCAGCCGGCTGTCGTTGGAGCATGTGGTTCCACGCCATCGAGGGGGCGGACATACTTGGGAAAATCTGGTCACTGCCTGCCTGCCCTGTAACCACCGCAAGGGGGGCAGGACTCTAGAAGAGGCCGGTATGCGTTTGTTACGGTCTCCTTTTCGGCCCAAGGCCACGCCGTATTATGTGCTGGCCGGACAACTACAGAACTTGCCGGAGGAATGGTGGCCCTTTTTGCCACCCTATCTGCGGCCTGAGGACTGGAGCGGTTCTTATGGATCTCAGCCAACAGCTTGAAGCGGAGCAGCGTCGTCTACAAGAACGATCCGAATTGGCCCATCTGCAGGGGCAGGTGGATGATCTGCGCCATCGCCTGGAGCAGCAGTCTGCCCGGTCTCAGCTTGCCAGCGAGCAGGCCCGACAGACCCAGGATCTATTCAGCCAGCTGGAAGCGCGTTTTGAAGCACAACTTGGCGAAGCGCGGCTGCAGGAACAACAGCGAGTGCGCACCCACCAATCCCTGCAAAAAGAGGTCGCTGAACTGCGCCTGCGGGTCGAAGAACCGGCCCGGCAGATCCTTGGCCTGATGGCCCAAATGCAGGACATGCAGGACGGAATCCGCCTGCTACGAGAGCAGTTGGGCAAGTCCCAGCAGGAGAAGGCGCAGTGGAGCCAGGATTTGGAAGAGGTGCGGGCCAAGAGCCTGCTCTTGGACGAGCGCTTGGCCCGGTTGGACAGTTTACTCAGCCGGCTGCTGCAAGGGGAGGAGGAACGCCAACAATCGGTGCGCCAGGTGCAGGAGCAGGTAGAGACGGAGCGCCAGGGACTGCGTCGACAGATGGGCGATATCGAGCGATTATCCTCGGACCTGCGCGGTGAGACCCAGGAAATGCTCTCCCGAATCAACCGTCTGGCCGAACTGCAGCGGCAGGAGACAGCCCATCGGGATAGCCTGAATGAGCGCTTTGACGAGGTAGGGCAGCAAATCGAGCGGCTGATGGCCGATCTCAAGCGAACGGAGCGTGAGATGTTGGACCGCCTGCTCCAGGGGCAGGAGCGCCTGGAGGATTTGCGCAAGACGGTGCAGCGGGACTGGGGTGAACTTCGCCAGGCCGAGGAGCGGCGGGAGGAAAGCCAGAATGCCTGGCTGAGGCGCATTGAAGAGCTTTACCACGGCCTGGAAGAGCGCCTCGTCCACCGTGAGGAGGAGATTGGTCGGCAATTGGGTTATATGGAAAGCCGCCTGGCCCTTTTAGAGCGCCGAGAGGAAGGTCTGCTTCGCGCGTTGGTGGATTTTTTACAGGGACAGCTGGAACTGGTTGCCGAAGAGCGCTTGCGAGAGGTGATCCCCCTGGGCGAGGAGGCCAACCCGCAAGCTTGAGCATCTGGCGTTCGGGACTGTAGTTAGCTCTGTCCCCGGTTTTGCCGGCGCCCCCGCTTGATTTTGTCCCTTGGCCGGGAGCATTTCCTGGTTCTGACCGGAGCGCTCCTAGGAATCAAGGGTTTTTATCCCCAGGCAGATGTTTCACGTGAAACCAGGGATTGGCTGCCGAGTTCGCGCCGCCGGATGAGCTGTACGGATGGGCCTTGCCGTGCGGTGGGAGGAGATATATGGTCAAAGTCGTTGTGCACAGCGTTCGGGTCAGCCTGATCACCCAAAATCGGGTGGTTGTTCTCAAGGAAGCCCAGGGCAATCGTTACCTGCCCATTTGGATTGGGCCTTACGAAGCCGACGCAATTGCTCTCAAGATGCAGGAGGTCGAGCTAGAGCGTCCCTTCACCCACGATTTACTTTGCTCCATTATCGATTGTTTGGGCGGTAAGGTGATGCGGGTATTGGTCAACGATATTCGCGACAAGACCTTTTACGCCCGCGTCATTTTCGACGTGGGCGGGCGCTATGCCGAGGTCGACTCTCGCCCCAGCGATGCGATTGCCCTGGCGGTGCGCCTGGACTGCCCGATTTTTATCGCCCAGTCCGTGCTGGAGGAGGCCGGCCTTTCTTTGGACGAGGATGAATCTGCGGGCACTGCCGATTTGGACGAGGAGGGCTTGGACGTCTTTCGAGACTTTTTCCGCGAGTTGGGGGGGCAGGACGAGGAGAGCGGGGAGGCGGACTGATCGAGGAAATATTAGCGCAGCCGTTGGCCGCCTAGCTTGCCCCGGCCACCGGGGCTCAGGGCGGTGTTGCGCTCTCCGCTGGCGACGTCGACGTAATCCAGCAGGCTGGGCTTGGTCGGCCGCCTCTTGACCAGCGGTGGCTTGTTGGAAAGGATCTTGCGGGTGTGTACGCCGGGCACAATCCACACCATCAGGCGGTGCCGGTCGGGATAAAAGTGGTCATTGCCCCTGAAAGCGTCCCTGGATTTTGAACTGTCGGTGTGAAAAGCCCCAGTCGTTACCGAGTTGTTTTCTAAAGGTTCATTAGCCTACAGCGGACTCCTCCTCCGGTGGCGGCGAATCGGGAAAAGCGACCACAATGACCGAAATGTTATCGTCTCCCCCCGCATCATTGGCCAGTTGGACCAACTGATCGCAGAGGTCCTGCGGGTCTCCCCCCTCTCCTAGAGCGTCGTGGATGGCCTCTTCTCCGAGCACTCCCCACAACCCGTCGCTGCACAGGAGCATATAATGACTTCCCTCTATAGAAAAGCTTCCAAACTCGACCTCGATGTCCCTCTGTTGTCCCACGGATTGGTACAAATAGTTGCGCTTGGGGTGATCTTTGGCCTCTTCTTCCGAAATTTGGCCTAGTTCCAGCAGTCGAGCGACCATCGAGTGATCTCGCGTTCGGAGTCGCAATGATCCTTGGAATGTGTACAGCCGAGAGTCACCCACGTGGGCTGTATAGACCTGTTCCTCCAGCAGCAATGCGGCCGTCAGCGTCGTGCCCATATCAGTCCCCCCCCGGGCGGCCTCATCGAGGATGGTCTGATTGGCCTGCAGCACCGCCTCCACCATGGCATCCTGTATGGCATCGGGTTGGCCCTCTTGGAGGACCGGTAAGAGGAGGTGTTGCAGTATGTAGGCGGCCACAGTTTCCACGGCCAAGGTGCTGGCGATATCCCCCTGGGAATGACCGCCCATGCCATCGGCTACGATAAAGAGCCCCATTTGCAATTGTCGGCCGGGAGAGGGCAGGGAGGTTTGCAGCGCTAGCACCTGATCTTGGTTCGATGCACGAACCTGCCCAATATCGCGGGCCAGTCCAAAAGTGAGGCCCTGCCGTCGTTTTGGCGTCGGTGCCGCGGAATCTTTTTTCCAGCGCTTGAAAAGCTGCATTACGGCTCTCCTCCTTACTTGGGACGACCGGCACAAAATCAAGCTGGGCTGAGGATCGTACCTGGCAAATCTGGCTCAATCAAGACTGTGCTAAGGGGTGAAACTTGCCTTGTTTTTGGCGACAGGAGTAAATCCCCCCTCTGGTCATCACAACTTGGCTCAGGTTTGTAGGGCATAGATCTTTTTGTCGGTCGAACCGATATAGACCACTCCATCAACGATTGCTGGCGAAGAGACGATAGGCCCGCCAGTGAGAAACGTCCAAAGCTTTTTGCCGCTGTCGGCATCCAAGCAGAACAGTTTTCCCTCGCCGGAACCAAAGTAGAGCTTGCCCGCGGACACTGCGGGGGAGGAGGTGATAAAAGTGCCGGCATCGAATTTCCAGAGCACCTTGCCGTTGCCGCAGTCCAGGCTGTACATGTTGCTGTCGGCGGATCCGATATACACCCGGCTGTTATATACACATGGGGTGGAGGATATTCTATGCCCAGTGCGGTACTTCCACGTGGGCCATCCACTACGCTGGTCGAGTGCGTAGACATGGGAATCCCACGAGCCGACAAAAACCATGCCCTCAAAAGCAGCTGGTGAAGAAACGATGGCATGCCCGGTGCGGTATTTCCACTGTAATTCACCCTTGATCGCATCCAGGGCATAGATATGGGCATCTCCGGAGCCAATATAGACATTGCCATCGTCCACAACCGCCGAGGCGCGCACGGCCCCCCAGGTACGATAAGTCCAAAGGGTTTCGCCCCGCCGCAGATCGACGGCATAAATGGTCTGATCATCGGAACCGATATAGAGGGTCCCCTGGAATATGCGGGGGGAAGAGCGTACGGGTCCGCCTGTACGCAGATTCCACTGCACCCGACCGGATTGCGCGTTCAGGGCATAGATTGTCCCATCCTCTGAAGCACATACGATCAGACGCTCCCAGGAGGCCGCACTGGCACAGATCCCCCGCTGGGTGGGAAATTTCCACAGGAATTTCCCTCTTTCTGCTTCCAAGGCATAGAGATTGTTGTCATAGACCCCTATGTAGAGAATGCCGTTATAGACTAGGGGAGTGGCGCGAATCTCCTCTTCGCATTGGAAGGTCCAAAGCAAGCGATCCGAACTCGTGTCCGGTGCGGTTGGGCTGACATCACTTCGCAATGACTCCACATCCAGGTGGCCCAAATCCAAAAGGGCACTGCGCATTTCCGCGGCTGAATTCCACCGCTGACGGGCATCATACTCCAGGGCCTTCATGACCACAGCTTCCAATTGGGCCGAAATATCTGGATTGAGTTGGGACAGCGGACGCTCATGGAAGGTAAAGGGGGTTTCTAAACGAGGGTCGGACTTGGTCAATAGGTGGTGCATGGTCGCTCCAAGGGCATAAACATCTCCTCGGGGTTCTGCTACACCACGGTACTGCTCGGGAGGGGAGTAACCCTCCGTACCGATCATGGTGCCTTTTTGATCGGCCTCAAAAATGCGCGCGATGCCAAAATCGATGAGAACGATCCGACTGCTGGGCGTGACCATAACATTGGAGGGCTTCATATCTCGAAAGACGATCGGTTCAGGTTTGTGGTGATGGAGATAAGTGAGCACATCACAGATTTCAAGGGCCCAGCGGACCACCTGTTCCTCCGCTAAGGGGCCCTCGCTTTCCTCAAGAATGTCCTCCAGATTTTTACCCTCAATGAATTCGAGTACCAGGTAAATGCGTCCACTCTCTACAAAATAGTCATAGATTTTGGTAATAGCGGAGTGGTTCAAGGTGGCCAGGAGGCTGGCTTCCCGCTCAAAGTTTTTCAGCGTGATGGCGCGAGTCTGGCTGTCAGGGGATGAGCGGTCAAACATCTCTTTAATCGCACATGGGCGATAGACATGTCTAAAGCGCAGGTCACGACCCTTGTAGACTACGCTCATCCCCCCGATCCCAATGACGGAATCGATCTGGTAGCGCTCCTGCAAGACTGCACCGATGGACAAAGTTGGAGCGTGGGGTTCCTCCCGCTTGGTTGTTGGGGTGGAGGTATCGGCCGATAAAGGGCTATCCGGTTCCGCTGTGGGCACCGATTCACCCGGTCGTACAGGTCGGGTTCCTGGCGCCGGAGCACGTGGAGTTTCCTCCGGCCGGACCGGTCGGGTTCCTGGCGCTGGAGTAGCTGAGGGCTGTTCCTTTTCCTCTTCGGATGGGTCATCCCGTGAGGGTTTTCGTCCGACTCCCATCTTTTTGATCAGCGCCATAATTTCTCTCCTAACCATGTTCGTTCAGGCATCGTCCGACTTGCTCGTGTTGCTGGGAAGGGAGATCCGCACCTTTCCAGCCTCGACGGATCTAATCCACCGTTGCTGGCTTGACCAGAGCCGCTGCTGCATAGCCCACAACATAGCCTTCCCGCTGACCAGTGACATCGGCCGAATTTGTGTGGTGCAACAGGACGACCTCTTTGGCCCCCCATCGTTGGGCTAACAACAAGGCGACTGTCACCGGGCCATATCCACAAGCCCCCTGCTGGCTCTGCGCCGTCTGCCAGAACTGGCGCGGGTCTCCTTGTTGCAGTGCGGCCAGGGTGGAGGCATCTGTCTGCCGTACACGTTCGTAGCTGTGGGCGTGACAAAGATCTGTGCTGGCCACTAACAAGGGTTGCGCGTCCCCCAGTTCCCCCTGCAAGGCTGCCGCCAGATCCTGGCAGTCCTGCCAAGTCTGATCCCTCATCATGATGGGCACCAAGAGGAATTCCCCAACGGTCCGTTGTAAAAAGGGCAACTGGATTTCCAGCGAATGCTCATCGTCATACTGCAGGCGATGGAGAGGCAGTGATTTTTCCAGTTGCGCCAGGGTGGGCAGGTCTACCTCGACCAGGCCCAGTGGGGTCTGGTAGTATTGCTTCGTGGTGACCTGAAAATGGCCCGGGTTGGGGCGGTGGGCTGGGCTAAGCACGACTATTCGCTCGTATCGTTTTCCTTGCACCTGTTTATAAGCGTAGGCGGCAACCTGGCCCGAGTACGCATAGCCAGCATGGGGTGCTACCAAGGCCACAATTTGCCCTGGCAGAGACTGCTCTGGAGGGGCTTTTAAAAATTGGTCCAAGGTCTGGCCCAGCTTTTGGGCTGTGCCCGGATACCACGTCCCCGCGATGGGTGATGGACGTATTTTAGCAGTAGGGATTTTTTCAGCCATAGTTTGCATCCCCTCAAACAGCTTGTGCGGATATCGTGGCGAGGGCGTATCATACGCCCCTATTTGAAAATGGTCTGACTGAGATAGATTTTCAGATTACAGTGTGTGCACCTGCCGTTCTGTATACCCGGCTTTTTAACTAGAAAGTTGCTTTCCCTACGAATTAGTAGATTCCCGCAGGAGGGACAGTGTGTCGGCGTGCGGCCTACCTGATCCCCCTGTTGAATATATACGTAGCGCAGGCCGGCCTCCTGTCCAATCTTTTGGGCCCACTCTAGATCCTGCTGCGCAGGCGCTGCTTGGGGAGACATCTCTCCGGCGGGTTCATATGCCCATAAATGCCAGGGGATGTCCACGCTTATCTCGTCCCGGATCCAACAGGCCACCCCATGGATCAGGCCTTCCTCACGGTTGATTCCTAAAATCAGGGGGGTGTGAACCTCAATATGACAATTCCAGCGTTCTTTGGCATAGGCTGTCGTCTCTAAAATTTCCCGCCAATGCGGCAGTTCGCAGAGATTTTCATAAACAGAGGCCTCCGCGGCCAATAACTCCACAATGTAGCCATTGAGGTATGGCCCTAATAGATCCAGGGCCTCCTTGTTTATCATGCTATTCGTGACTATAAAGGTGAAGAAGCCATTGGCCTTGGCCAGCTTGGCCGCGTCTAGAACATATTCCATCCAGACTCCAGGCTCTTGATAGCGCCAGGCGATCCCGCGGCAGCGGCGATCCAGGGCAAATTCGATCATTCGCTCCGGGTCTAAAAAACGCCGGTTCTTCTCATCCTCTGGTACCCCCGGTACAGGGCGATGCCGACAGGCCAAGTTGTTTCCCCATCCCCCCAGGGATAAAACCATACTACCCGGAAAGAGGTGGTAAACACCTCCCAGCTCGATCGGTTCGATTGCCGCGGCAGAAACTAACCCATAATTGAGTGTATAGAGGAAACCTTCCTGGTTCTGTCGCACCTGGCAGCGGCCCAGCGCGCCAGCGGGAATTTGACACTTCCATGGACAGAGTTGACAGAGAACGACCTGATCGTCAAGTTGTTCGTATAATAGGGCCTCGTGCATTTTGTCCTCCAATGTTCCCTGGTTGGCAATTTTCGCTGATTGTATTATAATGTCGCTGTAATCGATTCCTGATCGATCTGGCTCGTGCGGGCCGGCTCGGGAGGCCTGGGGATTATGGCCCTATCTGCTGCTCCTGACGAAAACTCTAGTCGGTGTTCAACCGAACAAGTCGAATCAAAGCCATCTGCCCAAGACTCGGCTCGCTCTTTTTCCCGTGAGATGCTCCGAGAGATTTTAGAGACCCTGCTTTTTACGCTCTTGATCTTTTTCCTCGTACGCAGTGTGATCCAAAATTTCAAGGTCGAAGGCAGCAGTATGGAGCCCAATTTGCACACAGGCCAGTATATCATGGTTAATCGCCTGGTCTACTTTCACCTGGACCTCGACCTTTTCCGCCGCTGGCTGCCCGGGACTGAATCTGCAAGCCCCCAATTGGCCTACTTGTTTCATTTGCCCCGTAGGGGTGATATTGTGGTCTTTGAGTATCCTCGGGATACCAGCCGCGACTTTATCAAACGGGTGATTGGCCTGCCAGGAGAAACGGTCGAGATTCGGGCTGGACAGGTGCTTATTGACGGTGCCGCCTTGCATGAACCCTATCTTCCTGCCTCGGCGCGGAGTCAGATGGGCAATATGGGTCCCGTGCAGGTCCCCCAGGATGCGGTCTTTGTCATGGGGGATAATCGCGGTAACAGCAGCGATTCCCGCAATTGGGGATCCCTGCCCTTGAATCGCATCGTTGGTCAGGCCTGGTTCACTTATTGGCCGCGGGATTATTGGGGACTCATACCCCATGCCGAACCAAGCTTGGCAGCGCCGTAAATTGGTAATCTGCATTGCCCACATCGCTTGCGGGCCGGGCTGGCCGTCTTTTGTGTCATGGTACCCCCAGCAGGCTCTGCTGGGTGCCGGCCTAAAAGATTTGCTACCGCTATTATTATAGCGGCTTACACCAAGTTCTGTCAAGGCAGGATCGGCCCCCGTAAAGAACGAGCATGCCCTCGCACGGGCAGCCGCCCCAACAAGTTGGGGAAGTGCACGCCCCACCAAGAGGGGCTATTTTCAGAGTGGCCTGTGCGGAAGGCCAAACGCTTGCAGATGGATCCCGCAGTCAAACCTCGACCCTGGAGGGCTAGGATGTGCTAAAATCACATCGTACGGCAATTTGTAGCAGGAGAAAGGTGTGGAAAACCGCCGTCTGATCTGGCCCCTGGCAATGACTGCCGGTATTTGCTGGGCCTCCTGGATCTATTTTCTGTTTATCTTTCAGGTGGGCGCTATTTCCAATCCAGCGGATCCCTGGCGGATTGCCTTTTATGTCCTGCTGATACTGGCCCCAGGCATTACCTTTTTCCCGGTGGGAATCTGGCTGGGCTGGCGGCCGTTTGCTCTCTATGCTGTCCTGAGTTGGGCTGCCTTCGGTTACCTGTTGGCCTTTTCCCCCCCACCTACCGCGGTCCTCACGGGCCTGCGCACTCCCTTTGCCGTCTGGTATTTTTTCCTGGCCCTCTTTGCGGTTTGTACGACGGTGCTGACGCCGCTGGCACACGCAGTGGGCCTGCGCCTGTTTAGCTCCCGCACCCATCAACGCGATCTGCTGCGGGCCTGGAGGGAAGCCGCCCTGCTTTCTTTCTATATTGTGGGCTTGGCGCTGGCCCGCAGCCTGGGACTGCTTACCTGGCCCATTGCTTTGCTCAGCTTGCTCTTTATGGCCTTGCTGGAAGCGCTCTTTTTGGCCCGCAAAGCTTGAGGCTCTTGTACAAACACGCTTTGGAGAGAGGCCAGTTCGGCGTTAACGCCGGGGATCAGAGAGAGGGGCTTTTGTCCCCGATTGGCTGGGCTAGTCCCCCAGCCGCTTGAGTTTCTTTTCCCCACCACGCCGCGCATAGGATTCTTTCAGCAGGCCGCGTAGATCATCGTCAGTAATCAGAAAGGTCTCGAACTGAGGGCCTGGCTTTACCCGCCCACTCTTGGGCGAAGGACGGCCCTGAAAAATCAGGCCATCCTCTGATTCGATGATGCGGACGTCAATGTATTGATTCTCGTCAATAAAGCGCCCCAGCGCGCGTAGTATGTCCTGATAATCGGTTTGGGGAAGGCCTTGAAATAGTTTCATCCTTGTCCTCCTCTGCTGCAGTTTTGATCAGCACTCTAGCCGTTCTCATCGGTCGACGGTTCACTCATCGCAGCCAGGTCTTCATAGCTCCACGTATAGGTTGCCATACGCCGAATGTAGCCCTGACTGGTGCTGTCCACCTTGATACCCTGCAGCAGAATCCCTTTCTCAAATTCTAAAACCGAGATCTCGTCCAGCTTTTCCTTGTCGCAAAACTGGCCCACGATCCTCAAGAGTTTTAGGTAACCTAGCTGATGCTTGAGCATACGACCATTTTCCATCAGGAGCCCCCTTTTGGTGTTCTATAGCGAACCCGCTCATCTCCAACCCGCCGGGTCACTTTTTGGCGGTCCATGTCCTCCAACAGAGCCAAGGCGAACTTGCGGCTTGTTTGGAACAGATCGCGCACGGCGGCCACTGTGATGGGGCCATGGCGATCGATCTCGACCAAAACCTTGTGCCTCATTTCCTGGTAGATTTGGGGCAAAAATGCAACGTCTGGGCTCAAACGGACGATCCGCTCCTGTGCCTCCAAAGCGTCCAGGAGCGCCGGCTCGATAGCCCAATCCTGGCGCGGCGGGGGGGCATAGGGCTGGCGCTCTAACAGGCGCAGAAAGGCGTCGACTTGGGCCTGCTGTTCCAGGGAAAAACGCAGCTCGTGCTCCGCTCGACTGACCAAGGCCTCTTGTACCACCAGAGAAGCCTGGCCCTCCGCCCAGGTCAGGATTTCATTCAATGTCCGTCCGTCCAGGCGCAATTGGCTCTTTAATTCCTCTTTGGGCATGCCCGGTCGCAGCGGATATTGTTGATGGTAACGATCCAACAGCCCCAGGATGCGTTCGTGCAGGCTCTCGGCAATCTCGCGGGGCAGCAGCAATGTCGTTGGCTTTAAGGTGGCCTCCTGACTGTCCTGGAAAGCCAGCAATTCGCCCTGCTGCCAGAGCCGTTCTAGGGTGGCCTGCGCTTGTTCTTCGGCTAGCCCACTTTGTGTGACCAATTGGCGTACCTGGCGGGGCCGGCCCCGGAAAGCCTGCCGCAGCAGATCCTCCGGTCGCCCGCGCGCCAGCGCTTCCAGGTCGGCAATGACCTCGGGACGGAACCGCCTCAAGCGGCCAGGGTGTGCGTCGACGATCATGCCGCCGCCGATGGTCAGGCTGGGGGAAGGCCGACGCAGTATAAAACGGTCACCACGCACTGCCACCGTGGGCTGGCGCAGGCGCAGCAACACCCAGCCCGTTTCGCCGGGGGCCAACTCTTCGCCCTCCAGCAGTGTCAGGCGTACCCGTCTCTCCGCCGAACCCACAAAGAGATCCAAAATATCGTCCTGCTGCAGTGACAGCGGGGCGCTCGCTAAGAGTCGCAGCCGTACGACTAACCGCCGGCTGGCCCGCAGCCAATCGGGTAGAGCCAGCACGTCGCCACGCTCCAGTTCCTCCACCGCGAGGCCCGAGAGGTTGACGGCCGTGCGCCAACCGGGCAACGCCAGGTCCACCTTTTTCTTGTGCATCTGGAGCCCGCGAATGCGGCCATGCAGTCCCTGGGGCAGGATCTCGATCTCTTGCCCTAGCCGCAGCGAGCCGCCCAAGAGTGTACCTGTCACCACGGTCCCAAAACCCGTCATTGTGAATGCCCGGTCGATGGGCAATCGCGGCCGGCCTAAATCCTCCCGGCTCGTCGCCGATTCAAGGACTTGGTCCATGGCGGCGAGCAGTTCCGGCAGACCCTGCCCGGTCCGCGCCGAAACCGGCACTACGGGGGCTTGCTCTAGGCTCGTCCCTTCCAGGTACTCGTAAACCTCTTCCAGTACCAGGTCCAGCCATTCGGGGTCTTGTACCAGGTCTGCTTTGGTGATGGCAACTACCCCCCGGGACACCTCCAGCAGGTTGAGAATGTCCAGGTGCTCTCGCGTCTGCGGCATCACCCCCTCGTCGGCGGCGATGACCAGCAGGGCAGCGTCCAGCCCCCCCACCCCGGCAAGCATGTTCTTGATAAAGCGCTCGTGACCGGGCACGTCTACAATGCTGACCTCACGGCCGCTGGGCATCGTCAGCCAGGCAAATCCCAGGTCGATGGTCATCTCCCGCTCCTGCTCTTCCCGCAGTCGATCGGGGTTGATCCCGCTGAGCGCCTTAACAAGCGTCGATTTGCCGTGATCTACATGGCCGGCCGTGCCAATAACAAACAACCTAGTTGCCTCCAGTGACTTGCCCGTCTACTCCCTATTGTACCACAAATCGGAGCAAAATAGCAGCAGCACCCTTGGACCGGGCAGATTCCATTCCACTATACCCTGCCCTGGCCCGGCTAGCAATGGCTCCGGATGACATCCTGATTACATGGCTCCACTCCCCATGGCTGAGGAGAAGCGCTGCTCTTCAGAACGGCATTATTGTACTACATCCTCTGTTCGCGTGCAACTGGCTTGCTTTCGTGGGCAAACTGTGCTAGGATATCGCCAACTATCCCTTCCTTCTGCTCTTTTGGAGGTCGCTTTCATGGCCCATTTCAAGCTCGCTACGTTTAATAGCAATTCCATCCGCGCCCGCCTGGAACAGGTCCTGGACTGGCTCCAGCGGGAACAGGTGGATGTCCTCTGCCTGCAAGAGACCAAGGTGCAGGACCCTGATTTTCCCCAGGCGGCTTTCCGGGAGGCGGGTTACCACGTCGTGTTTCGCGGGCAAAAATCCTACGCTGGTGTGGCAATCGTCAGTCGAGCGGAGCCCGAAGAGGTTGCCTATGGATTGGACGATGGCGGCGAGGCCGACGAGGCTCGCCTCGTTCGAGCGTTAATCCAGGGGATCTCTGTGGTTAACACCTACGTGCCCCAGGGCCGCGCGGTCGATTCGCCCCACTTTCAGTACAAGCTGCAGTGGCTGGCGCGCCTGCGGGATCTCTTTGAGCGCCACTACCGGCCCGACCAACCCCTGATTTGGGCCGGTGACCTGAACGTAGCCCCAGAGGAGATCGACGTACACGATCCCAAACGCCTGAAAAATCACGTCGACTTTCATCCCGAGGCGCGGCAGGCCCTGGAGCAGGTGCGCGAATGGGGCTTTGTGGACGTCTTTCGCCGCCACCATCCCGATGAGCCCGGTCATTACACCTATTGGGACTACCGGGTCCGCAATTCCCTCGATCGGGGCCTGGGTTGGCGCATCGACCACATTTGGGCCACCCCTCCCCTGGCAGCCCAGTCTGTCCGCTCCTGGATTGACCGGGAGGCCCGCCGGGGGGAGCGGCCCTCGGACCACACCTTTTTGGTGGCCGAGTTTGCCCTCTGAGGACCTTTGGCGGAACATGCGTTCATGGCCGCCTGGCCGCCACCCATGATGTAAATGTAGAGACTGCCCCCGCAAGAGGTCTATTTACGGAATAGCCCACATGCCCATCCCCGGCGCAGCCGGGGCGGGCACCGTAAAGGAGGAAAATGCCCTGGTAGGGG
>JAFGKG010000215.1 GCA_016928715.1 Chloroflexia bacterium | reverse complement strand
TACCATAGCGGGCGGTGGGCAGAAAGATGGGAGCAGATTCAGTTGGCGGAATGCGCCTAAATTCCCCACTTGGCTGAAACGCACCCCCAGCGGGGGCCCGTTTGCGCATTAGGACGGGTTATAGTACAATGCGGTCATAGTAGGCCGGAAATTGGCGCAGCAGTTGGACGAGGTCACGATGAACATTCTTTTTGTGCTCACCTATTACGCCCCCCACCGCACCGGGCTGACCCTTCATGTCAAGCGGGTGGCCGAGGCCCTGGTCCAGCGGGGCCACCAGGCAACGGTCCTGACCTCCCGCTATCACCCGGACCTACCCAAGGACGAGACCATGCAGGGGGTACGGGTGGTGCGCTTGTGGCCTCTGATGCGGCTCAGCCGCACCCAGGTCATGCCGGCCTTTCCCCTGGCCGCCTGGCGCCTCGTCGGCCAGCACGACGTCATCAACGTCCACACCCCGCTGCCCGAGTCCTTTTTATTCCCCTTGTTCGCCCGCTGGCGGGGGCAGCGGCCGCTGGTGGTGACCCATCACGGGGACGCCATACTGCCGGCCGGCTGGCCCAACCGCCTGATCGAGTGGGCCATTTTCAATTCCTATCGCCTGGCCGCGCGCTATGCCACGGCGGTGATCGGCTATAGCCACGACTATGCCGAACACTCCCCCTATCTGCGCACCTTCCGCTCCAAGGTCACGGTGGTCTACCCGCCGATCGAGATTCCCCAACCGGACCCGGCCGGGGTGGAGGCCATGCGCCAAAAATACCATCTAGAGGGCAAAACCGTGGTCGGCTACGCCGGCCGCTTTGTGGAAGAAAAGCGTCCCGACCTGCTGATCCAGGCCATCCCGCACCTGCTGGAACGCTTTCCCCGGCTCTGCCTGGCCTTTGCCGGCGAGTACCTCATCCGCTACGAGCATTTTTACGAGCGCTGCCTGCCCCTCATCCAGAAATACCACGAGCACCTGCTCTTTCTGGGACTGCTGCCAAAAGCCCAACAGATGGCCGACTTTTACGCCCTCTGCGATGTGCTGGCCCTGCCCAGCGGCACCGAATGCTTTGGTATGGTCCAACCGGAGGCCATGCTCTGTGGGACGCCGGTGGTCGTCAGCGATACTCCAGGGGGACGGGAGGCAGTGCGGGTCACCGGTATGGGCCAGATCTTTCCCAGCGGCGACGTGCCGGCCCTGGCCGAAAGCCTGGCCCGCGTGCTGGGCAACCCACAGACCTATGTCAAGCCGCACCACGAGATCGCGGCCATGTTTAGCCTGGAAAAAACCGTGGATCACTATGAGCGCCTCTTCCAGCAGGGGCTGGAGCAGGGAGCTCGCCGTGACCGTTCCTGAGCCGGCCTGGCTGCAACAAGCCATGCGCCGGGAGGCCGACCTGGCCTTCCGCCGGCGCGTGCGCACCGTGCTGGCCTACCTGCAGCCGCAACCGCACGACCGCATCCTCGACGGTGGCTGCGGACGGGGTTTTTACCTCAATTTCCTGCAGCGCCTGGGCGCAGAGCAGCTCTATGGCCTGGACCTGGACGAGACCGTCCTGGACAAGGCCCGGCGAAACCTGCCCCCGTCGATCCACCTGCTGCGGGGGAGCGCCACCGAACTGCCCTTCCCCGAGGCCTTTTTCGACAAGGTGATCCTGTCGGAGGTCTTGGAGCACCTGCCGGACGACCGTGCCGGACTGCAGGAGGCCTACCGGGTGCTGCGAGGCGGTGGGGTACTGGCCATTACCGTACCCCACGCCGACTATCCCTTCTGGTGGGACCCGGTGAACAAGAGCCGCGAGTTACTGGGCCAGGCGCCGATCCGGGAGGGCTTTTGGGCCGGCATCTGGGCCTTTCATGAACGCCTCTACACCGCCCAGGAATTGACCGAGCGGGTGCAGCAGGCGGGCTTTGTGGTGGAGGAGGTGCGCACGTTCACCCACTACTGCTTTCCCTTCACCCACAACCTGGTCTATGGCATCGGCAAGGAGGTGCTCGAGAAGGGCTGGCTACCGGGCTGGTTGAGCCGGCCGGCCGACCGTTTCCACTACGCCGACGCCCCCCCCTCTCGTTGGAACCCCCTGAGCTGGGCCCTGGCCCTCTTTGACTGGATCGATCGCTTCAACGACCACGCCGAGGGCTGCGCAAGTTATGTCAATCTAGCCCTCAAGGCCCGCAAGCCCGGCTAGGCCAGCGCCCCTGCACCAAACGGACCTCCGTGCTCAGTCGCGCCAGGTGCAGGCCCAAGCGCCCCAGGACGAACAATTGCTGCAGCAGGACCTGCAACACCCACCAGCAAGGGGGCCGGGGCAGGTTGAGCAGGCCATAAAGCAGCGAGAGCAAAAAGGCCAGTGGAAAGTGCAGCAGGCTCAACCCCGCCGCCGGACCCAGGTTCCGCCGCAGGAAGGCGGCACTGGAGCGCAGCATGGGCCCCGGGCGGCGTTCTTGTTGGAGCACACCCATAATGCGCGCATAGCCAATCCACCAGCGCAGCAGCAACGACAAGCCCACCCACAGGGCCAGGACCACCGCGCCCGCGATCGTCCAGCCGGCCTGTCCCAGGAGAGAGCCGACCAAGGCGACCAGGAGTAGCCCCAGCCCCATCGAGAGCTCCGACAGCAGCACCTCCAGGAGCAAAAGAAGGGCAAAGGGCCAGGCGTAGCGCCGCACCCCACTCCAAAAAAGCCGCCAGAGACCCTGTTCCGCCAACGGCCGACCATAGGTCTCCAGGGCGCCGCCGCCGAGTACGACAAAGGGCAGGGACAGCAGCAGCGGCCAGAGCGGCAGGGTCAGCAGCCAGGGCGCCAGGCCGAATTCGCGGGAACCGGCCGGTGTGCCAAGCTGGTAGAGCAGGTCCGCCAGCAGCCAGCTATCCAGTCCATCGGCCAGTTCGGCCGCGCTCAAACTGTGGCCCAGCCAGTCCAGCAGCAGTCGCGCCAGCGGCCACAGCAGCAGGCCGCTCAGGAGCACGTTGGCCAAATAAAAGAGGGGCCAGATCTGCCAACGACGCAGGGCCCGCACAAAGCCCTGCTTAAAGGCTATCCAGGGGCCGACAGGCGTCACCACAGACCTCCCATGAACAGAACGAATTGCTGCAGCCAATAGAACCACTGGCTAGAAATGCGCAGCAGCGGGCCGGCCTGCACCGGCCGGGTCACGCTGTTGTTTTGGAAGGACACGTCCAGGTAGAGCTTGCGCTGTGGGTCCACCTCGACCGCGACCAGGGGGGATGCCTCCCGATAGACCGTGTGCAGTTCCTCCTCCTGCCCGTCCCATACTTGCTGCACCCGCCGGCCGTCGGCAAAGGTCATCTCGATCTCGACCGGCAGGGCAACCTGGCCTAGTCGCTCGACGGTGGCCTCGCAGCGATAGAGACCCTCCTCCTCCTGGCAGAGCAGATCGCCGGCGGCGTAATCCACCAGGCCCTGCCCATAGATCAGCGGCTCGAGGGAGGCGCGCGTCTCACTGCCGGCGATCTCCTCGATCACGGCCAGCAGGTGCGCCGCCGTGGGGTGCCGGAACTGGTAGCGCTGATAATAGCACTGCAGAACCTGCAGCCAGCGCTCCTCGCCCAGCACGCCCTCCATGGTGCTCCAGGTCAGGGCGGGTTTATAATAAGCGGCCACGCCGTATTGGGCCAGATTGAAATCCCAGGCCCGGCCGGCCATGGGCTGCCGTGGATCGAGCAGCAGGTACTGCAGGCGCTCCAGATCCAACGCGTCAAACGACCAGGAGCCCAGTTGCAGCAAGGCCCCGGGGCCGTACAATTCGTCCAGGAGGCGGATGCCCGAGTATTCGGCCAGGCCCTCGTCCAACCAGGGCTCCTCGAATTCATTGGTGGCCACCGTGCTCTGCCACCACTGATGGGCGATCTCGTGCATGGTCACCAGTTCCAAAAAGCGGTTCTCCAGGCGATCGGGGATGCCCATCAGGTAGGGCTGCACCGTAACCAGGGTGGGGTACTCCATGCCCCCGGCGGCGCTGGCGTTGTCGGGCACGTCCACCAGGGTGAGGCGTGGATAGGGATAGGGACCATACCAACGACCATAATGGAGCAGGGCCTGTTCGGCGGCATCCAAGTAGCGCTGCACGTAGGCCCGGTGGGCGGGGTCGTAGAACAATTGGACCTCGGTGGGGCCGACCTGCCGGCCGGCCTGGAGAAAGTGGGGCCAGGCCGTCCAGGCAAAATCGATCACCCCCTGGGCCTGAAAGGAGTAGCGGCTGCCATCGGCATGCTGCTCGCGGCCGGCCGGCAGGCCGGTGGCGCCGACAACATAGCCCTGGGGAACGGTGATGGCCACATTGTAATCGCCAAAGTCGGCAAAGAACTCGCTGTTGGCGTGATAGGCGTGGGAGTTCCAGCCCCGCCCATCGCGATAGACGGCCAGCTTGGGGAACCACTGGCCGACCATGTAAAAATCACCGGCAAAGCCGCTGCGGGCAAAAACGCGGGGCAGGCGGGCCTCAAAATCGAGGGTCAGGGTGAGTACCTCTCCGGGCAGCAGGGGTTGCGGCAGGGTAGCGGTCATGAGGGTTTCATTTATGGTGGTGCCGGGCTTGAGGTCCACCGCCTGGTCCTCCAACTGCAGCGCCGTGACCTGGATCCAGCCGGGTTGGTGCGGGTCGTAGCCATATCCACGGTGGGCAGCCCCGGCCTCGCGCATAAAGACGGTGTCCGAGCTGCGAAAGGCGTTCAGATACAGGTGCAGGACCAGGTAGGACAGGCTGTCGGCGCTGCGGTTGTGATAAATGATAGTCTCGTGGCCCTGCAGTTTATGGCTCTCTGGGTCCAGCGTGACCGAGATTTTATAGGAGGCAACGGGGGGCACCTCGGGCCAGCCGGGAGCGGACTCGATGGGGGCAGGAGAAAGCCCCTGGCAAAGGGGGACGACGACAGGGAGCAGGCTGAGCAGGAGCAAAAACGCGGGGCGCAGGCCGCGCGCTCCCGGGTGGTTTATCAGCATACGATCCTCCTTGGGCCACTCACATTGTAGCACAGCGCTGGGAGAGCGTCAAACCCGCCGGACAAAAGGTTGCACGGTGGCACAGGTTGTAGTACAATGGGCATGCTCAAGGAATCGTTGGTTGGCGTGGGCCGATGGACGCAACAGAGCGACTCGGGCTTGTATTGGAGGAAGACCCATGGCAAAAAAAGATGCGCAGCGCCAAGAGTTGGCCTTGAAGGTGATCTGCAACATCGGCCGGGCGGTGGCCGTCGAGCTTGATCTGCCCCACCTGATCGAATTGATCTATGAGCAAGCCGGCCAGGTGATGGATACAGACTGCTTTGCAATGGGCCTCTATGACCCGATTGAGGATGGTCTGCGGTTCGAACTGCTGTACGACCGCGGGGAACGCCTGGAACCCATGTTGCTGCACCGGGAGGATGGCTGGGGGCTGGCCGGCCGCGTATTTGAGGGGCAGACCCCACTCCTCTTTGAGGACCTGGAGAAGAGCGACCTGCCCGATGGGGCCATCCTCCTGGGGGATATTCCCCGCTCTTGGCTGGGGGTGCCCCTCATCGCCCGGGACCGCACGATCGGCGTGATGTCGGTGCAGAGCTACGAGCCCCAGGCCTTTGACTCCGATGACCACCGCCTACTGGAGGCGATCACCAGCCAGGCGGCCGTGGCGATTGAGAACCTCTATTTGCGACGGGAGCACGAGCGGCGCATTGAAGAACTGGCCTCCTTGAGCGAGATTGGACAGGCCATCATCGCCGCAACCGACCTGGACGAACTGCTGGAGATCGTCTACCAGGAGACCAGCCGGGTGATGGACACCTCCAATCTTTACATTGCCCTGTATCACCCCCAGGAACAAGAGATCAGCTTTGATTATTTTGTACAGGACGGCGAGCGCATCTATGCCGAACCCTCATCGATTGAGGAGAGTGGGTTGACCGCTTACATTGTTAAAAAGCGGCAGCCCCTGCTCTTGACCGAGGATCTGCGCAAAAAGATGGCCGAGAGGGGCATCCAACTGGTCGGCCGGCCGGCCGAATCCTACCTGGGGGTACCTATGCTGGCCGGCGACACCATGGTCGGGGTGCTCTCTGTCCAGCATCCCGAAAAGCCCCGCTTTTTTGACAACCGCCACTTGAACTTGCTCAGCCACATCGCCAACCTGACGGCTGTAGCGATCGAGAACACCCGCCTTTTCCACGAGCGCGCCCGACGGGTCACCGAGCAGGAAATCCTCACCGAGATGGGCCGGGTACTCTCCTCCTCCATCGAGCTATCCGGGCTCTTGGAGGTCGTCCACCAGCAGGTGGGCCGCCTCTTTGACACGACCAACTTTTACATCGCCATGTATGACGAGTCGACGGACGAATGGTGGATGGGCCTGCAGGTCGAGCATGGCGAGCGCCAGCAGGGCGGTGATCGACGCAAAGTGCAGGCCGGCCTGACCGGTTATATCATCCGCAACCGCCTGCCCATCCTCTTTACCAACGAAGCGGAGAACACTGCCTTCCACGAATCACAGGGCATCGCCACCATCGGGGAACGAGCGCTCTCCTGGCTGGGGGTACCGCTGATCTCGGCCGGCAAAATCGTGGGCGTCATTGCCATCCAGAGCTACAAAGAGGAGTACCTGTACGATGAGCAGGATCTGGCGCTCTTTTCCACCATCGCCGCCCAGACGGCCATCGCCGTCGATAATGCGCGGCTCTTCCAGGAGTGGAAGGAGCGACTGGCCGACCTCTCGGTGCTCAATGACGTGTCCCAGTCGATTCTCTCGGCCGAGTCGGAAAATGACCTGTTAGAGGCAATCTATCAGCAGGTCAACCGGGTCATGGACGCGACCAACTTTTACGTGGCCTTGTACAACGAGGACGAGCAGGCCATAGACTTTGGTTATTTTGTCGAGAAAGGCCAGCGGGTGGACGGCCCGGGGCGCTATTTATTGTCCGAAGGCAGCGTCACCGTGCACATTGTGCAAAATCGGGAGCCCCTTTTCCTGGTAGAGAACATGGACGGTCGATTGAGCGAACTGGGCATTGAGGGCAAGGGCCGGCCGGCCAAATCCTACGTCGGTGTGCCCATGATTGTCGCCGATCAGGTCATTGGGGCCATGGCCGTGCAGAGCTATGAGCGCGAACACGCCTATGCCTCCCGCCATCTCGACCTGCTCACCAACATTGCCACCCAGGCGGCGACAGCCGTACAGCGCATCCGCCTCCGCTCCAGCGAGGCGCGCAAGGCCCGCCAACTGTCCATCATTGGCGAAGTCAGCCGCAAAGTGACGGCCGTTCTGGACCTGAACGAGCTGCTACTGGAATTGGCCCGATCCATCCAACTCGGCTTTGGCTACAGCAACGTAGCCGTGATGCGGGTGGACGAGGAGGGCCAGGAACTAGAACTGGGCGCCCTGGTGGGACGCTATGCCGGGATCAAGGAATGGGGCTACCGCCAGTCTATCAAGGAGGGCTTGATCGGTCTGGCTGCGCGAGAGGGCAAGACCATCCGCAGCAACAATGTCCTGGAGGACCCCCGCTATGTCCGCGGCTTTGACGCCGAAGAGATCGCGCGCTCCGAACTGTGCGTGCCGATCTCTTATGCCGGCCGCGTCATCGGGGTACTGGATATCCAGTCGGAGCAAGTGGAGGCCTTTGATCCCGAGGACGTAGCCGCGATGGAGACCCTGGCCGGACAACTGGCCACGGCGATGCGCAACGCCATTCTCTTCCGCGAGCGGGGGCAGCAACTGGCCAATCTGAACGCCCTTAACCGGGTCGTCCAGTCCACAGCGGCGGCCCTCAACATCGAGGAGCTGATTCGCGGACTCTGCGATGTTGTCACCGAACTCATGAGTCCGGATGGCTTTTTCGTCGCCATTCCCGATCGCGACGGCGAGCATCTGGTCGCCCCGCTGGTCATGGATGAGGGCGTCTTTTATTACAATCACCGCCTGACCGTAGGCCAGGGCTTTACCGCCTACCTGGTGGAACAGGGCGAGGCGGTCCTCATCCGCAACATGGTTGAGGAGGGCGACAACTATCCGGTGGAACGCACGGTTATGGGCAGTGGCAAGCACGCGGCCTCCTGGCTGGGCGTACCCCTGCTTTCCGGCGACGAGGCGATTGGGGCGATTGTGGTGCAGAGCTACCGTCCCTACGCTTTTGATGAAGAGGACATGAACTTTTTGCAATCGGTGGCCACCCAGATCGTGGTAAACATTGAGCGCACCCGCCTCTTTGATGAAACCCAACGAGCTTTGGACGAGCTGCGCGAGTCCAGCGAGCGCCAGCGGCAATTGTTGGATATGGTGCGGGAGCTCTCGACCCCATTGGTGCCGATTACCGATCAGGTGCTGGTCCTGCCACTGGTGGGCACGATCGATTCCGAACGGGCCCAACAGATTATGGACGTGCTGCTGGAAGGCATTACCAAGCGGCGGGCTCGGGTGGTCATCCTGGACATCACCGGCGTACCGGTGGTGGATACCAGCGTGGCCAATTATATCCTGCAGGCAACCCAGGCGGTAGGCCTGCTGGGCGCTGAGTGTATCCTGGTTGGCATCACGCCCGAGGTGGCCCAGACAGTGGTCGGATTGGGCGTCGATTTACGCCAGTTGACCACCCGCAGCGACCTACAGGGAGGCGTGGAGTATGCCCTGCGTCTGCTGGGACAGTCCATCAGCAAAACCAAATCGGCCAAGTCCAAAAACAAGCCTAAGGACCAAGATCTAAAAGCTCGTACACCAAAACCGGCTCGGCCCGCCCTTTGACCGTGATGGGCCCCAATGAGGACACCTTGGCCCGATCGGCAATCTCTTGATAAGCCGTTTCGCTGAGCAGGATCTGTCCGCCATGGGCCACTTCTTGCAGCCGGCGGGCCAGGTTGACGGCATCGCCGATGGCCGTATAGTCCAGCCGTTCCGGTGAACCCACGTTGCCGGCGACGGCCTCCCCCACGTGAAGCCCCACCCCAAACTGAAAGTGTCCCCGTTGTATGCTCAGGTCCAGCGCAGCAATCCGGCGCTGCATATCCAGGGCCGCTTGGGCCGCCCGCAGGGTGTGGTCCTCCTGGGGTACTGGTACGTTGAACAGGGCCATCACCGCGTCCCCCATGAATTTGTCCAGGGTGCCCTCCTGCCTGAGGATGGCCCGGGCCGCTATGGTCAGATAACCGTTCAGAATGTCGACCAATTCTTCCGGGCCAACCTGCTCGGAAAAGGAGGTAAAGCCGCGAATGTCGGCAAACAGGATGGACATGATCCGGCGCGTACCCCCCAACGGGACGTAGCCCGTCGCGGCCATGCGCAGAACCTCCTGGGCGACCGAGGGTGCCAGGTAACGATTCAGGGTCTGGCGCAGCCGGCGTTCCTCGGTCAAATCCTCCACCACGGTGGTGACCCCAAGCACCTGCTCACGAGCATCCTTGAGCGGGGCGATCTGCAGCTTGAGGGCGACCTCGCCGCGCCGGGGGAGTTTGCAACTGATCTCGTAATCCTGAAAACGGCTCTCTTGTTGTTGGGCCTCTTGAATGCAAGAGGCCACGTCGCCCGTGTGTATCTCTCCGAACAAGTCCAGGTAGCGCCGGCCCTTGGCCTTGTTTTCGGGCAGGGCAAAGATCTCTCCCGCCGCCCGGTTGAGCGTCATCACAAGGCCGTCCTCGTCCGTGGTCAGAATGCCGCTGTCCACGCTGGCAAAAATATCGTCCATATAGGTCTTGATCTCGCGGATCTCGTCCAGAGTACGCTGGAGATCGTCAAAGAGGCGGGCGTTCTCGATGGCGATAGCGGCCTGGTTGGCAAAGGCGTTCAGCAGGGAAAGGTCCTGTTCGGAGAAAATGCCGGCCCGGATGTGATTGTCCACATAGACGCCGCCGATGGTGTTGTCCTTGACCCGCAGGGGAACGGCCATGATGGAGCGCAGCCCAAAATAGATGACGCTGGCCCGATCGGCGAAACGGGGATCCTCGCTGGCGTTATCGGTGAGCACCGGCTGACCCTCGCGGGTAACCCGCTCGATGACGCCGCGACTGACCTGGAAATCGCTGCCCTCGATGTCCTGCTGTTCGATATTGCGGGCCACGGCAAAGCGCAGCTCTCCACTCTCCTCGTCGAGCAGGGTCAAAAAGCCGCGCTCGGCCCCGGTGACGGCGATGACGCGGTCCATAACCAGGTCGAGCAGGGGCTCCAGCGAAAGGGTCGAATTCAACACCTGGCTGATCTCGTACAGCGTGGCCAATTGTTCGCGCTCCCGGCGGGTGCGGGCCGCGTCCTCGCGCAGCGCCCGCATGGCCGGGTCGAGTCGTTCCAGCAGCACGTGTACCTGCTTGAACAATAAGTCGCCCTGCTGCAGAACCCCGCGCAGGTTGGCCCGCAGGGAAGCGGGCAGTTCGCTGGCCTCCAAAAGCTGCTGGGCGGACTCGAGCTGCGGTATCAACGTCTGCAGGGTCTTTTTGAGCAAAGCCGCCTCGCCTTCCAAAGTGCGCACTTGGGATTGGGTTAAATCTTCCATCGATCTCACCTACCTCGTCACAGCCATCTTGACAATATGACCCTCCGTATCCACCACCACCCGCGCCCATTGGGGTAGAAACAGGCCGTCCTCAGTGGGCATCTCGCGGCGGCTGGTAAAGACCAGCGCCTCTGGCCCCCAGGGAATCGCCTTGGCCTCCTGGCAGCGCCCGCGGCAACTGTTCCCGGAGCAGCCGCTCTGCAGGGAAACCTCGATGTGGCTGACCTGGCGGTCCTGGTGCAGCCAGGCCAGACTGCGCCGTACCCGCCGGACCAGATCGTCGGACAGTTGATGCAGGGCCACTTGCTTGGAGTGCTTTTCGCAGAGCACCGGGGGGGTCGGAATCTCGATGGCGCTGGCCTGCACGCTGCTCTTGTCCACCGACGCCTGTACGCCGACCAGCGGGTCACCGTACAAGACGAACTGGAGCAGGGTTTTCATGTCATCCCCGTCGAGATAGCCCTGCCGGTTGTACATCTCGCGGGTAAAATCGATCTTGGCCAGCAGCAGCGCCTCGCCGAGCGGTTGCCCGGCCAAAAGGTGCCGCCAAAAGAGCAAGCCCAGCAGGTCGGCGTCCGTCAAGGGAGGGCGCGAAACTCCATAGGAGACATTGGTCGAGCCGACAAAGCCCAGGGCGCCCTCCTGCAGAAAGCGCAGGGCGATCGAATCATCCGTGCCCTTGCCCAGGATATGGGCCCCGTAGCAAGCCTCGGAATAGACAACGCTTCCCCGGACCCGACCGGCCTGGATCAGGCGGGGCGAGAAGGCAATCGGCATCAGCGGACCCTCGCCGGACTGAGCCAGGTCGCGCTGGCCGTACCAGTTGGCCGAATCGGCGGCCCCGTGCAGATTGAAATAGAGCAGCGGGCAATGGGCCAAATCCCCCGGGTCCAGCCGCTCCTGACATTCCTGCGGGCACAAGCGCAGACTGTCCTGGCCCGGCAGGGTAACAAAGATGCGCTGGGAGGCCTCGGCCCAGACCTGGGCGGAGAGACCAAATCGTTTCTCCAACTTGGACGTACTCTTGGACCAGGGCGAGAGCAGATCCAGCCAGGGCCAGAATATTTCAAGCCAATCCAGGGGAGAACTGCCGCGTTGCTCGCCCCGCAGGTGCGCCGTAGAGGCCGCCAACTGTTCCAACAGCGGGCCGGCTTTGTGCGCCCCCCCGTCAGGAAGCCGGCCCACGGCCCGTTCCGGGATCAGGTAGGTCGGGTCGCGGGAGGCGTAGAGGTTATCCGAGGGGACGTGTTCGTCGGCATCCTCGCTGGGGTTGGGTAGAGAGGCAAAGGGAAGCAGTTCGTCCCCGCCGATCAAAAAGAGATAGTGCAGGTCGGCGCCCTCTTGTTGGAGACGCTGGTCAAGTTGATCCAGGAAATCCTTGATCTCTGGGGGCGAGTGCGGGTCCGGCTGGGGTAGATCGGGATAGGGAGGACGATCCAGGTAGACGAGGTGACTGCTGACACCGTGAATTTTCGTCGCCCGAGCTCGCTCCTGCAGTGACTGCTGGATATCTCGGAGGCCCTGCTCGCCAAAGCGCTGGCGCAGGCCGGCCTCCCAGAGCAGGACGACCTCGGCCGGCCGCAGTCCCTCTCGTTCCGCGCTGTTGAGCGTGAGCGGCTGGGGCTGGGCCAGCACCGGCTCAGGGGAGCCAAAAACGCTGCTGTGCACCTGCTGCAGGGCATGCTGGAAGTGGCGCAGTTGGGGATCACTGGGTGCGCTGGTCTTGGCCGTGCGCGGCCGACCGGCCTGGGCGTAGGCAGCCAGTTCCCGGGCGGCCGGACCGAGCGCCTGCTGCGGTGGCTGCTGTCGCATCTGCCGGGACAGATCCAGTAACTCCTGTAGGGAGGATGATTCGGGCAGATCGAGCTGGGGCGCCCTCCAGTTGGCCGCGATTTGGGCGTATGGTTCGAGCAGTAGCTGGGCGCGGGGATTGTCGGGGTCCCAGGCCCGGGCCTCGCCCCAGAGCTGCCGGCCGGCGGCCAGTTCGCCGTGCTGGAGATTGTCCGCGGCCGCGAGCAGCAGGGCGGTGAGCGGACGGGGCGTCTGGGCCAGAAAGGGCTTGTAAAGGTGCCGGGACTGCTCCGCCAGACCGCACAGCCAGAGGGCGGTAGCGTAGGCCAGCAGCAGGTCGGGGCGACCGGGGCCATCGCGTTGGGCCGCGGCATAGGCCTCCGCGGCCGGCTGGTAGAGGCCGCGCCGCAGGTAAAAGGAGCCCAGGCAGGCGGCGGTAAAGGCCGGCGGCGGCACCGGCCGGCCGGCCTGGTTGCAGAGGGCGTGCTGCAGGGCCTCGCGGATTTCGTCGGACTCGGGGGCGTTCTCAAAGGCTTGGGCCAGGCTGCGGATACCCTCGTCCACCTCCCCCCGGTCCAGGGCAATGATGCCCAAACCGCTGTGCGCCTCGGCGCATTCCGGATCGACCAACTGCACCAGTTTGAAGCGGCGGGCCGCCTCTGCGTGCTCCTCCTGTTCCAGGTGGGCCTGCCCCAACAACAGGTGCGTGCCCAAGTCCCAGCGCTGCTGGTCCAGGACGTGCCGACAGAGGGCGATCGCCTCCGCGGATCGCCCCAGCCTGAGGGCCAGTTCGGCGGCCTGCCGGCAGTGCTGGATCGGCACGTTCATGCTTTCTCCATAATGCGCAGGAGCTGGGCCCGCACGTCGGCCAGGTCCTTGCGGACCTTTTGCACGTCCTGGGAACGCTTGCGGTGGGCCGTGCCCTCGCGCAGGAAATGCTTGCCAAAGGCCAGTTCGGTGGCCAGGTTGAGGTATTTACCCAGCAGCCGAAAGGCCCGCCAGCCGTGGTTGCGCCAGGCCCACAGGCGCGCCCCGGCGCGGCGGCGGGCCGAGAGCAGCGTCTGAAAGTCGGCCTCGGCGATGGTGGCGGCGGTGACCTCCTCGGCCAATTCCTGCTCGATCCACTTGCGCTCCTGCTTGGCCGCGAGAAAGGCCACCACAACAACAACGATCACCCCCAGGCCATTGGAAAAGAGGGCCAGCAGCAGGCCCGGGCACTGCAGGGCGCTGACGAAAAAGTTGTGGGCGGCGTGAAAGAGCATGGCCAAGAGCAGGCCGGCCGGAAAGAGCAGCAGCCACAGCGAACGCTTTTTGGACTGCCGGGCCAATCCCAACGCGGCCCCGCTAAAGCCGGTGAAAAAGGCGTGGTTGGCGCCAAAGACCAACGAGCGCATCACAATGACTATGGGATCCCCGGCCGTGTCCAGGAAATAAAAAAAATTCTCGGTCATGGCAAAGCCAAAGCCGACCACGGCCCCATACATGATCCCGTCCAGCACGCCGTCGAACTCGCGCCGCCAGATAAAAAAGATCAAGAGCACGGCCAGGCCCTTGACGGCTTCCTCCACCACCGGGGCGACAATCGCTACCCCAATAATGTCGCCATACGCCGAGCCCCCCAGGGGAATATCCAGGACTAACTCAAAAATGATCGAGAGGATAATGGCCGGAATGCAGCCGTAGGCAAAGGCGCTCAAAAAGAGCGGCCAGGGCTCTTTTTCGTAGCGGTCCAGCCACCAGAGCAGCCCTACGAACATGATCGTGGGCACCATCGCTACGAGCAGCAGCATCATGTCGCCTCCCAATATCTGTGTGGATCGGCCCCTGCAGGGGGCGTGGCCCGACCAGGGTCGCCACGACTCAGCTTTTACGCCGGCCCCAACGACGGTAATCCTTGGCCTTGATCAGTACGTGCCGGCAGAGCTGCTTGTCCCAAATGCGCGAGCGGATTCGCGGCTCGATCTCGTCCAGGTCGCGGTTGGTGGTAATGACGGTGGGCAGTTGATAGTTGTAGCGATAATTGATGATCTGGTACAGCTTTTCGGCGGCCCAGGGCGTGGCGTTCTCGGTGCCCAGGTCGTCCAGGATGAGCAAAAAGACGGTGCGCACGGTCTCGATGCGCTGGTCGTAGCGCACCGGGCTGTCCGGTGCGTAGGAGGCCCGCAGGTGGTCCAGCAGGTCGGGGACGACCGTGAACAGGGTCTTGATGTGGCCGCCGAGGGCGTGGTTGGCGATGGCCGCGGCCAGGTGGGTCTTGCCGCTGCCATAGTTGCCCATCAGCAGCAGCCAGCCCTGGGGGTTCTCGGCAAAGGTCAGGGATAGCTCGTAGGCCTCCTGGCTGCCGGGCACGATCTCGAAATTCTCAAAGGTCTGTTCGGCAAAGGGTTCCAGGTTGCTGAGCCGCTGCAGTTCCTGGTAGTCGCTCTCTTGTAACTGGCGCAGCTTGCAGCGGCAGGGCACCAGGTCGGCCTCCCCGGTGGGCAACTGCCGCAGCAGGTAGCCCTTGCCCTTGCAGATGGGGCAGCTTGCGCGCTGGCGGGGCAGCTCCAGCGCCCCCTCGGGGAGGGATTCGCCGGACTTGGGGATTTCCAATTCTTTGGGATCGAAGCGTTCCATAATAGCCTTTTTCCACTCGGTCCACGGTCATGGTCTGGCGCGGCCGGCCCTCAATCCTGCCCAAAGAGATCGGCGTACTCGCCGCTGGTGTATTTCTCGAAATCGATGCCCTCCCGCTTGCCCGGCCGGTCGCCGCGCCCCTGGCGCTCCCAGTTCTCCAGGATGGCCCGGATATAGCGCCAACTGCGCCGGTTGTAGGCGACGGCCTCGCGAAAGGCGTCCTCGATCCAGTCCGGCGGGTAGCGCCCGGCGGCCTCTTCCAGTTCCTCCGCCAGCAGCGGCGAGAGCAGGCCAATGTTCTGCTCGTAGAGCACATAGATATTGGGCCGCTGGGCCCGCACGGCGGCGGCCTCGTCCAGCGAGGTCCCGGCCAAGCGGCCGGGGTCCTGTTCCCACTCTTGCACCAGCCGGCGGTTTTGGGCGGTATGCAGCAGGTACCAGCTTTCGCTGTGCCCCCGCCGCTGGACGTTCAGGTGCAGCAGGGTGCCCCGGGCCACGGCCCGCTCCAGGGCGCGGTCCAGCCGCTCCTCGGGCGTCAGTTCCCCGCCCAGCACGGTCAGGCCGCGCTCCAGCACCCCGTCCCCGCGCAGCTGCGCCCAGCTCACTAGGCGGGGCTCTTCCCGCGGGCGGTCGCGCTGGGCGGCGACCAGCCGAAAGACGGTCAGCAGCACCTTGAACTCGGCCAGGTCCTGGATCTCGGCCAGGAGTTGTTCAAAGCACTCCGGCGGCAGCGCGATGGCACTGTCCCGCTGGGTGGAAAAGCCGTGGAAGGGTTGGCTCACCGAGGATAGCCTCCCCCCGCCTCGGGATAGTCCAAAAAGCGCTCCAGGTTCTCGAAACGGGTGGTCTCTTTGCGAAAGTACAGGTAGACCTTGCCGACGGGGCCGTTGCGGTGCTTGGCGATGTGGATCTCGGCCACGCCCTGCTTGTCGGTCTCGGGGTCGTACATCTCTTCGCGGTAGATGAACATGACCACGTCCGCGTCTTGTTCGATACTATTGTGAAGAATGATATCATCAGCAGTGAAGCAGTGCAGCCCATCCACCGTCAGGTCAAAGGCCGGCTCGCGGCCGGCGGGTTCGATCGACTTGACCCGGTCCCAGTAGACGTCGCTTTCGGCCTCGCTCATCGACTGCTGGGAGGGACCGGGCAGGCATCGCGGCAGGGCGATGTGCTCGCCCTCCGCCAGTTCGTCCAACCGTTTCCAGCCGTGTATGGTCAGGAACTTGTGGTTGGCCGTCGCCCGCACCGTGCGACCCAGCCAGGTACGCAAGCGAAAGAGCGGTTTGACCCCGGTACAAAAGGCGTTAGTGACCGTGGCCGGCTCAAGTTTCCAGGTCTCGGTATTGACCCCCAGCACCCGAAAGCCGGTCTGGCCCTCCAGTTCGCGGATAGGAACGTAATGGCCCCGGTCCGGCAGGTAAACGCCGGTATCGCCGGCCAGGCATCCGGAGTCGCGAAGATCGGCCAATACAGGGATATGCGGCGTGCGGTGCTCCACGGCGCGCGAGAGCTGCGACAGGGACAGCACCGGCACGTCCAGCTCGCGGGCCAGGCCCTTGAGCGAGCGCGAGATTTCCGAGATTTCCTGCACCCGGCTCTCGGTGCGCCGGCCCTGGATGAGCTGCAGGTAATCCACAATGATCATGGCCACCCCCTCCTCGGCGTGCAGCCGGCGGGCCTTGCTGCGCATCTCGGTGATCGAGATGCCGGGGGTGTCGTCGATAAAGACGGGGCTCTCGGAGAGTTCGCCCATGGCCTCCGAGACCGCCTGGAACTCGTCGTCGTTGAGGTGGCCCTGGCGCAGCCGCTGCTGGTCGATGCCCGTCTTGATGGAGAGCAGGCGCTGCAGGAGCTGCTCGCGGGACATCTCCAGGCTAAAGATGCCCAGGGGCACCCCGCCGCCGTCGTCGCGCACGGCGGCGTTGTAGGCGATGGAGAGGGCCAGGCTGGTCTTGCCGGCCGTGGGGCGGGCCGCCAGGATGACCAGGTCGGAACGCTGCAGGCCGCCCAGGATGCGGTCCAGGTCGCTAAAGCCGGTGGGCACGCCGATGACGGAGCCGTGGGTGGCGCGCAGGCGGCTGAGGCGGTCGAAATAGTCCGAGGTCACGTCGCGCAGCGGGACAAAGTCCCGGGTGACCCGCCGCTGCGAGATGGCAAAGATCGCCTCCTCGGCGCGGCTGAGAGCGTCCTCCACACCCTCGGTGCCCTCGTAGCCGATGCCGGCGATCTGCCCGCCGGCCGTGATCAGCCGGCGCAGCACCGCCGTGCGTTCGACAATGCGCCCGTAATACTCAATGTGCACGGCCGTGGGCACGGCGTCGACCAGGCTGCTCAGGTAGGCGATGTTGCCGACGGCCTCCAGGCGCCCCTGCCGCTCCAATTCCGCGGCGACCGTGACCAGATCGGGCGGCTCGCGGCGCTGGTAGCAGTTCAACTGGGCCTCATAGATCCAGGCGTGCGCCTCGCGGTAGAAATCCTCCGGGTGCAGCCAGGGGGCCACCGAGATAATCGCATCGCGGTGGATCAGGATGGCGCCGAGCACGCTGCGCTCGGCATCGACATTATAGGGGACACTGCGTTCAGACAGCCCCTCCATCATAGTGGGGTTCCCCCTGCTCCTGCTCTTCTCCTTCCTCCCGATCCACAACGACGTTGACGCGCGGTTCCAGGTCGGCCATGAGGCGGACGGGGATGGAATAGAGCCCGGGTCGCCGGATGGGATCGCCCACCTCGATCTTGCGTCGGTCCACCTCGATCCCGGTTTTTTCCTGGATGGCCTCGGCGATGTCTCTGCTGGTAATGGTACCAAAGATCAGATCCTGATCACCGACGGTCACCTGGAATTTGACGGTCAGGTTATTCAGGCGTTCGGCCAGGACCACGGCCTCCTCGCGCTCTCGTTGGAGGCGCCGCTCGGCTACCCGGTGCGCTTCCTCAATCCGGCGGATGGCCCCAGCACTGGCCGGCTCGGCCAAACCTTTGGGAATCAGATAGTTGCGGGCATAGCCGTCGGATACGTCTGTCACCTCACCGGCCTGCCCAATACCAGCTACATCGCTCAGCAAAAGGATTTTCATTGTCGACACCCCTTGTCTATTGTTGTTTGGCGCTGGTTATCCAAGTCCTTGCTAGTCTAACACAATCTGTTGTCCACGTCAAACCGCCCGGCTCAACAGGGCCTATGCCATTTTAGTAGCTGCAGAGTCAGGGCAAAAGCGAGCAGCGCAACCGGTGGGAGCGTACATGGGAATGCTAGAGCATATTGAGCAGCAGCCCCAGCGCGATGGTGACGTCGTGATGGGTATCGCCCCGGCGGCGGACGGCCAGGGTGTCCACCAGCCTGCCCAATCGTTTGCTTTCCTCGAGAGGGAGGTGTGACAGGCGCAGCCGGCCGGCCTGTTCCAGATTGGGGGCGTGATCGAGCAGCGGCCGCGTGTAGAGCAGTGGCCGCAGCAGGGCCGCGAGATAAAGAAAGCGCGCCCGCACGTCCCAACGGGCCATCTCCCAGAGGAGCGTGTCGTCCTCGTTGGCCTCCAATTGATAGAGGGCCAGGGCAACCTGATCCTGAATAAAGCCATGGGAGACCAGGAACTGGACCGCCTCGTGCCCCTTGATGGCCAGGGCCACGAAATAGAGCAACTGCTGCAGGATCTCTAAATCCATGCCCCGGGATTGGCTCAAGTCTACAAAGGCTTCCGGGATCATAAAGCGGTAATATTCGGCCTGGCCGTGGAGGACGCTGTGCGCGGCTACCTGGTGCAGCGCGCCCTGCTGCAGCAGGGCGGGGTGGGCCAACAGGCGCTCCAGGCAGACATTGATCTGGGGATTGCCCTGCCAGGCATCGTGCGTGGCCAAAAAGCCTTCCTCGCCGGCCGTGATGATGCCCGTTTCCGCCCTGCGTTTAGCGGCATAGTCCTGCCAGCGCTGCATTGTGTCAAAAAGGGCCAGGGTCACGGCCGAGGGCAGGGGGGTGTCCAGGGAACGATAGCACATCTCGAACTGTTCCTGAATGTACCGCGCGGATTCACCGGCAATGGCGCCATACTGCTCCAGGGTGATGGTGGGCAAAGGTCTCACAGGACAGTCCAACTGCTTCCCTCCAGCGTCTTTTCGATCTCGATGTGCGCCGGAAACAACTCTTGGAGTTCCTGGATGTGGGTAATGACCAGGATCTTGGCAAATTCGTCCTGGATGGTGTGGATAGCCTCCACCAGCCTCTCCCGGCCCTGGCTGTCCTGGGTGCCAAAGCCCTCGTCGATAAACAGGCTCTGCAGGCTGGCCCCAGCCCGGTTGGCCAGAAGCCGGCTCAGGGCGATGCGCAGGGCGAAATTAATCCGAAAGGATTCGCCTCCCGAGTACATCTCGTAAGGCCGGGTCCCCTGGGGGGTCGAGATATTGATGTCCAGGGTCTCGCTGACAGTGCCCTTTTGGGTGGCCCGCTGCATAGCCAATTGTACGGACATTTCCCCATTGGTCATGCGCTGGAGGAGTTCGTTGGCCTCTTGTTCGATCTCGGGCACCGCCGTCTCGATCAGCATAGCCTGGACACCCCGCTTGCCCAGGGCGTTGACCAGTTCCTGGTATATGCCGCGATTTTCCAGGGCCTCCTGGTGCTGCTCTTTTTTCTCCTGCCAGCTCTGTTCGATCTCGTCCAGGCGTTCCAGCTCCCGCTGCGCCGCGCCCAGGGCCAGGTGCGCCCTGGCCAGGCTTTCCTGGACAGTGCGCAGGGTATTCTCCTGCTGCTGACAGCGCTCCTGCAAGGCGGCCAACTCCTGGACCTGACCCTCCAGTTCCTCCAATTGAGACTTGAGGTCGTGGGCCTCTTTTTGGCGGCGTTTCTCGCTCTCCTCCAGTTCCTGCAGACGCTGGGTCTGGGAGGCCAGGGCCTCCTGGGCAAGCTGTAGTTGGCGGTGTTCCTGCTCGGCCTGTTGAAGATGGGCCAGTTTGTGCTGTACTTCCTGGTGCTCCTGTGGGTCATAGTACAGGGAGGCAATTTCCTGCTGGATTTCGCCCAGTGCGGCCCGCTCGGCAGTGGCATAGGCCCCCTCGTCCAGCAAATCATCCAGTTCCTGGCAGCGCTTTTCCTTTTGGGCTTGCTCCTGCCCTAGTTGGGCCAGTTCCCGCTCGTCCTTTTCCAGGGTGGCCAACTGCCGTTCCAGGATGCGCACCTGCTGCAGTTCCTGTTCAAGGTCCTCCTGCTGATCGCGCAGCCGGCCCGCCTCCTCCTCCAACTGGCGGATCGTGGCCTGGCGGGAACGATAGAGATCGCGTTTCTCCTGGCCCTCGGTCTGGTAGGTCAGGCGAATATGCTCGCTGGCCTGCGGGTCCAAGGGGCTCTGGCAAAGCGGGCAGTGGGTAGTGCTATCCCCGAGCATGTCCAGCTTGTCCCGCAGCTCCTCCATTTCATCACGCAGGCGCTGGCATTCGGCCTTGAGCGTGCGGGCCTCGCCCATTCTCTCCTGGACGGTCTCTTGGATCTGTTGGCATTGGGCTTGTTTCTCCTGGAGCAGGGCCAGTTTGGCCCGAATCTCGGCCAGGCGGCCCTGCAGGGCGGGTTGTTCCTGCAGGTGCTGCTCGATCTGGCCCAGAGTGTGCCGCAGGATCTCGCGCTCCGTCTGGTACTTACCGCGGGCCTGGGCGATGGTCTGCTCCAGAGCGCGCTGGCGCTCGCCAAGGGCCAGGATCTTGCCGGCCGCCTGGGACAAGTGCTGGTTATGCTGCCGCAGCTCGAGCATCTGCTCGTAGCGCGCCTCGATCTCGGAGGCGTGCTCCAACAGGCCCTGGGTCGTCTCGATGCGGGCCCGCTCCTGGGAGAGCCGTTCCTCCAACCGGGACAGCTCCTGCTGCAGGGCGTGCTGGCGCTGGCGCAGGCCCTCGATCTGCCTAGCGGCGGCCTCCAGGCCGGCGATCCGGCTGCGCAGATCGGCCAGGGCCTGTTGGACCTCTTGGGACTGCTCTTCCAACGCCTGCACCTCTTGCCGGGCCGATTCCAGGGATTGCTCCTGTTGTTCGCGCCGGGCCAATTGGCTCTCCATATCCTGCAGCAGCACGTCCAGGGACTGCACGATGCGATCCTCGGCCCGTTCGCGCTCACGGGCGCGCTTTTCCAGGGTCTCGTAATAAGAGAGCCCCAGGATCTCGCCCAGGATGCGCTTGCGTTCGGCCGGCGGCTTGACGGTAAATTCGTCGGCCCGTCCCTGCAGCAAAAAGGCCGAGTTGATAAAGGTATCATAGTCCATGCGCAAGAGCTGGACAATCCGCTGCTCGGTGGCCCGGATGCTCTCCTCGGCCATCGAGCGCCAACCCAAGGGGCTGTAGACCTGTAGGTCGAGTTGGCTTTTGCCGCGCCCCCCCAGGGCGGCCTGGTCCCGACGGCGGAACACGCGATAGTGATTGCCCTCCAGCAGGAACTCGAATTCGACTTCCATCTCCTGGGCGCCGCTGCTGATCAGATCGCTGTCGTAGCGCGAGCGAGCCCGGCCCCAGAGGGCCCAGGTAATGGCATCGAGCAGGGCCGACTTGCCCGCCCCGTTGGGACCGGAGAGACAGGCCACGTGCAGGTCGCCAAACTCGAGCGGGGGCAGACTTTCACGATAACACATAAAATTGCGCAGGCGCAGCGATACAGGAATCACCTCGAACCTCCTGGACCCAGTTTAGCAGAAAGCGGCAATGCCGTCAAATAGCTTTACCGGCACAGGACACTGTGCTATAATATGGCCGTGGGTCTCTTGGACCGGCTAAAGCTTTGATTCCTGTCCGCGGAACTGAGCTCTTTTAGGGGCCTTTTCGGAGTCGAGGCTTGAGCCGGTGGCGGTAAACAAGCAGCAAAACGGGCAAGTTATCCTTTTAAAGTTCTTAGCTGCAGGCCTGGAGGCGGCGGATGGGCGAATGGATACCGGAAATGGTGGTCATCGGGGCCTCTTGTTTGGACATCAAGGGGCGCGTGACGGGTAAACTGCATCCAGCCACTTCGAATGCGGGCAACGTGCGCATCGCCGTGGGCGGGGTGGCCCGCAACGTAGCGGAGAACCTGGCCCGCTTGGGCCTGCGCACAACCTTGTTGAGCGTCGTAGCCCGGGACCCCTTTGGCCACCAGATCGTCAAGCACACGGGGTCGGCCGGCGTGGACGTCAGCCAGGTCCTGTTCAGCCGGACGCATCCCACGGCCGCGTACGTGGCCCTGCTCGATCAAGCTGGCCAGTTGGACGTAGCGGTCGACGATACCCGAATTGTGCAAGAGATCACCCCGCGCTACGTCCATGATCGGCGGCGCCTGTTTCGGGATGCCCGGGGCGTGGTGCTCGATGCCAACACGCCCCTGCGCACCGCCGAGACCGTCCTGCGCCTGGCCCAACGCTACGGGGTGCCCATCTTTTTGGATTCGGTTTCCTACGAATTGGCCCAACGCTACCGCGACCAGCTATCCTCCTTTGACCTGTTGAGCTGTGGGTTCGTCGAGGCCGAAGCGCTGGTGGGACATTCAATCGATTCCTCGCTGCAGGCGACGGCCGCGGCGGCCCGCCAGCTCGTTGCCGCCGGGGTCCGAGTGGCCATCATCAACCTGGGCTCGGCCGGCGTGGTCTTTGCCAGCGCCGAGAACAACGGGCACGCCCCGGCCATCCAGTGTGAGATTGTCGACCCCACCGGGGCCTCTGACGCCCTGACCGCCGCCGTGATCTATGGCTGGGTGAACGGCGTCCCGCTGGACGAGGCCGTCTGGCTGGGCGTTTCGGCGGCCGCGCTGACCCTGCAGTCGGAGGACACCGTCCACGGCGACTTGAGCCTGGACCTGCTCTATCAACAATTAGTGGGCTAGACTTTTCCCTCCCGGCGCAGGGCGGCCATGTCGCGCTCGATAGTACGCCGGCTGACGCCCAGGACCTCGGCCAGGTGGTCGTAGGTAGGGCGGGCGCCCTGGGCCTGGGCCTGCTGCAGCAGCAGCCGCAGTTGGTGGCGCCGGCGGGCTAGTTTGCCCTGGATGTGCCCGGCCGGCTTCAGGGTCCAGGTGATGGTCACGGTAGGCTCGTCTGCGGGGGGGCGATCGGCCCGGGGTAGTTCCAGCATCCACTGCTGGGGCCCGTCGCCGCGCTCGGCTTTGACTTGCTCGACCTGGGCCAAGAAACGGGCGCAGGTCTGCAGCCCGTAAGGATGCTGGATTTCCTCAAATATGCTCCTGGCCTGCTCCAAATTTTCCCTGGCCCCGGCCAGGTCGCCCCGGACCAGCGCTGCCCGTCCCTGGTTGTGGCAGCACCAGGCTTCCCCCCGCCGGTCCCCGATCTCTCGGCGCAGGAGCAGGGCGCGGGCGAAACAGTCCTCGGCGGGATCCAGCTCGCCCAACTCTAGGTGCACCAGGCCCAAACTGTTCAGGCAGCGGGCCAAACCGTAGGGGTCGCTGTCCAATCCTTCAAACAGCGCCCGGGCCTGTTCCAGAGGAGCCCGGGCCTCGTCGTAGCGACCCTCTCCCCAAGTACTCAAGCCCAGGTGGGTCAGGCTGACGGCCCGCAGATCCAGGGGAGGATCTGCCGGCAGAACCTCCAGGGCCATCTGGGCGTAGCGCGAGGCCCGGTCATAGTGATCCTGGGCAAAGTGAAGAAAGCTCAGTTGGTTGAGTACCCGGGCCGCGCCGGCCCAATCGCCCAACTCTTCCAAGGCCTCCCAGGCCTGACGAAAAGTCTGATCGGCAGCCTGATACCTTCCCACCAGACTGTGGACCTGTCCCTGTCTCTCGGCCAATTCGGCCCGCCACAGGGCAATCTCCTCGGCCGGCCAGTCCACCAGGCCATCGGCCAACCAACGGTCGGCCTGCTCCAAGTGCTGCAGGGCCTGTTGGTTGGCATAGATCGCCTGGGCCCGTTCGCCGGCCTGGCGCGCATAGCGCACCGCCTGAGGCCAGCACTGCCCCAGGCGGGTATGGCGGGCCAGCGCCTCTACCTGCAGGGGCCGCCGGCCCTCCAGGGCCTCGGCCACACGGCGGTGCCAGTTGCGGCGGCGGACCGGGCTCAGCGCCTCATAGACCACCTGGCGGATGGTCTCGTGGGCAAAGCAATAGCCCGGGGGGGCTGACATCTCTAGCAGCAGGCCCCGCCGGACCAACTCCCCGGCCGCGGCCAGGACGCTCCCCTCCCCCTCCCCGATCACCACCGTCCAGAGGTCGAATTCCACCCGGCGTCCGATGACGGCGGCGGCCCCCAACAGCATCCACTGGGCCGGCTCCAGCCGGGCCAGCCGCTGCCGGATGCTCTGGGCGACGTTAGCGGCGATGGGCACCTGGGCATCGTCCGCGGTCGGCTCATCCCAGGGGGTACGCCATTTGCCGCGCTCGTCGAAATAGAGCAGGCCCTGCTCCAGCAGTGCCCAGAGGGTTTCGGTCACAAAGAAGGGATTTCCGGCCGTACGGCGGTAGAGGCTTTGGCTAAAGCGGGGCGCCGGCCGACCTATCTGGAGCACCCGCTGGATCAGGACCGCGGTCTCGGCCTCGCGCAGCGGCTCGAGTTCGAGCCGCTGCGGGATCCGGGTCGCCTGCAGAGAAGCCAGAGATTGGCCGGCCTGGGATTGTTCGGCCAGGCCCTCCGGCCGAAAGGTGGCCAGCAGCAGCAGGTGCGACCGAGGCAGCCGGGGCAGCAGCAGGCGCAGGGCCTCAAAGCTGGCCGGATCCATCCAATGCACGTCCTCCAAAATGACCAGGTGCGGGCTGGAATGACCCAGGGCCAGAAAGGCGCGGGCCAGCGCCTCCAGCAGCCGGCCCTTTTCCTGCTCCGCCTCCAATAACAATGGCGGCGCCGGGGCCAGAGCCGGCAGCAGCCGGCCCAACTCCCGCCGCCAGACCTCCGGCAGGGGACAGAGATCGACCTCGTGCAGCACCTCCAGCAGCGGCTGGTAGGGCGGCGGCGCCGCCAACTCGCAGCTATGGCCCCAGAACACCCCCAGGCCCCGCCAGGCAGCGTCGCGGGCGACCTCCTGGGCCAGGCGGGTCTTGCCCATCCCGGTTTCCCCGGACAGCAGGACCAAGCCGCCCTGGCCGGCCTGGGCCAGTTTCAACAGTCGATTCAGTTCGGCCCGCTCCCGGCGGCGCCCCACCAGCGGGATCTGATCGGGTTGTTCCAGCAGGACCAGCGGAGGTCGGCGGGGTGCAATCGGCAAGTGGGGATGTTTGGCGATTTCGGCCTGAGCGGCGATCTCGGCGGCCAGGGCCTGGGTACTGGCCGAGGGTTCCACGTCCAGTTCCTCGGCCAGCGCCTGGCGGCAGCGTTCGAACTGCTGCAGGGCCTCACGGGGCCGGCCCAACAGATGGCAGAGCCGCATCACCTCTCGCTGGGCCTGTTCGTGGAGGGGGTCCTCCGAGGCCAGCCGGCGGGCGTAGGTCAGGGCTCGCTCATAGTGCCCCTGCATCTTGAGGCCGTCGACGAGCCGCCCCAGAACGTCCAAAAATAAATTGCGCAGGCGCTCCCGCTCCAGCAGGATCCAATCGTCATAGTAGCCCTGCATAAAGTCGCCCCGATAGTGGGCCACCGCCGCCTGGCAGCGCTCGAGAACGGCCAGGCTGTCATCCTCGCCCTGGGACTGGGACTGGACAAAGGCCTCCACATCGACCCAAAGGGGCAGCGCGGGTTCGATCCGAACCGTATCGCCCTCGGCGAGCAGCAGGGCCGGCGGCTCACCCGGGGGACCGGCGTCCTCAAAGCAAGGCGGCAGGGCCTGGCGGATCTGCCAGAGGGCCTGGCGCAGACGCTTGCGGGCAGTACTGTCCGGCAGGTCGGGCCAAAAGGTGCCGGCCAGCAGGTCGCGGGTGTGGGCCTGTTGGCGGTGAGACACCAGGTAGGCAAAAAGGGAGCGGGTCGCCGTACCTGGGATGAGCGGCAGGGGCCGTTCGTCCCAGGACAGGCTCAATCCGCCCAAAAGGTAGACGTACAGGGTGCCCATGGAAGCGGCCTCCACGGTAGAATGCTTTTAAACAGTATATCATGGGCAGAGCAGGCGTGCAAGGGAATCAGCTTTGACGTCACTCCCGCATCATGCTATACTTTCTGGTACGCGGATTAGCGATGGAAGGATCTCTATGATGGGAAAAGAGACGAGGCTGTTCAAAAGCCGAGGAACGGAAAAAACGACCCGACTTGAGTGCATTCTTGCGCCAACTGGCCGACAAGATCTCGGAAGGCCAGGTCGTGCTGCGTCAGGGTCAAGATGAGATCACGTTGCAACTACCCCAGAGTTTGATCCTCGAAGTTCAGGTGGAGGACGAGGACAAAGGAACAAAGGGACTCCAACACAGCCTGGAAGTAGAAATCAAGTGGTTTGATGACGAGCAAGGCGGCCCCCTGGAATTGGGATAAAGGAAGGTGTATGTGGGAATTTGGAGGCACACGCTCAAAGCCGATCCAAGGGAGTGGCTGTTAGAGCCAGCGAATCCCCCGTCCAGGAGGACATCCGCGCCTGGGTCCGGGCCCACTGCCCGCTGGCCCGCCTGCAGTCTCAGGGGGTCATTGTGCGCGGGCCATGCACCACCCCATCGAACGCCTCTAGGATCGCCCGGTGGGCGGCGACGTTGTGCAGGAACGAGCACCGCAGTTCCTCGTCGTCGATCCGAGCTGCTTGCTCTTGCAATAGACGGTAGGCCGCGTGCAGTATCTCTGGGGCGCGGGAGTCGCTACTGGCACGCAGGACCTGGTAGCAGGCCAGGCAGATGCGGACCGTTTGCTCAGTGCCCTGCAGGGAGGCTCCGTCTAGGTAGTGCAGGATTTCCTCCGTATGGCACCGGGCTCGTTCCAGGTCCCCCTGGGCCAGGCGGACTTGGGCCAGTCCTGCCAGACTCTCTGTGGCCAGGTGGTGTTCGCCTAACTCGCGCCGCAGGTCCAGGGACTGTTGGTAAAGTTTGGCCGCCTCGTCCAGCCGTCCCAGCCCCAGCTGGGCCTGCCCGAGAAATGTCAACGTATACCCTTCACTGCTGCGGTCGCCAATGTCCTGTACAATGGCGAGAGCTTGTTTGGCATACTCCAAAGCCCGTTGATGTTCAGCCATATAGTGGAGAATCAGGCTCGTGTCCCCCAGGCACTCTGCTTCGCCGCGGCGGTCGCCAACCTCGCGGGCGATCCGCAAGGATTGCTCGATATAATCCAATGCCTGTGCATAGTGACCCAATTCTCTAGAGACAATTCCCAGGCACCCAAGGGTGGTGCCTTCGCAGCGCCGATCTCCGACGCTGCGCTGAATTTGCAGAGCTTGTTCAAAGTGGGTGCGGGCCTTGATATGCTCCCCTTGATTTGTGTATACAATACCGAGGCAATGTAGTACAGAAGCTTGCCTGAGCAGATTGGCGATCTCGCGATAGATATGCAAGGCTTGTTTATTGTAGGCTATAGATTGGGAATAATCCCCTAAAAGATCACAGATAATGGCCATGCTGGCGATTGCCTGGGCCTCGATTAGCCGGCTCCCGATCTCGCGGGCAGTATGTAGGCTTTGTTCGTAATAATTTTGGCTTTCTTCATAAGCACTCTCGTACAAGAAGCCGAGTGCCAGGCTTGCGAGCGCTCGGGCCTCACCATGGCGGTTGCCCCTTTTGCGGCAAATGACCAGGCTTTGTTCATGGCAGTTTCTGCTTTTGGCATAATCGCCCTGTAAGCCAAAAACAACCCCTAGATCGAGGAGAGTATCCGCCTCGACCAGGGGCAAGGAGCCCTCACGGGCTAGTTCCAGGGCCCGTTCCAGTTGCAGGCAAGCAGTATCCAGTTTGCCCTGGTGCCAAAGTACTCTACCCCACTGGCGATAGCCTTTTGCTTCAAGGTGCTTGTCTCTGACGACCTTTCCCCATCGAATTGCCTCTTTTGCAGCCGCGATTGCAGAGGGGTATTCGCTGGTAACCTCGCTGTAGTGGGATTGGCGTAGAAGGACCTCGCCCCGCCGTTTGTCACAATCCAAGGCATTGGCCAGTTCCTGCAAAGCCCGCAAATCTCGATGTTGGGCTTTACGCTCGCCTTGTAGATTATGGATGGCCTCGAGGGCCAACAAAAGATCGTATCGCTCAAGCAGATCGTCCTGCGGGGTCAACTCCAGAGCCCGGCCGAGGTAGCGCAGCGCCTCGGCGTTGGCGTATTGGCCCGCAGCCTGCTCGCCGGCCAGCCGGGCGTAGTGGCGTTCCTTCTCCCGCTCCTCGGCCTGGTGGTAGTGATGTACCAGCAGGGGCAGATAGGGCTCCAACGCCCCGGCGTACACCCGCTCGTACCAGCCGGCCACGACCCGGTGCAGTTCGCGCCGCTGGGCAAAGAGCAGGGTCTCGTAGGCCACCTCCCGGGTAATGACGTGCTTGAAGAGGTAACACAGCTCCGGCTCCAGGGCCTCCACCAGGGTCAAGTCGCGCCGATCCAACTCCCCCAATTGGGCGCGCAGGATCTCCTCCAGCACCCGGCGGGGGTGCACGTCGCGCAGGGTGCGGTAGAGAAAGACGCGCCCGATCACGGCGGCCACCTTGAGCGTCAACTGCTGCTCCGGCGGCAGGCGGTCAATGCGGGCCAACACCACGCCCTCGACGGTGTCGGGCACAGCGGCTCTCAGGGCAGCCAGATCGCCGACGAGGACGCAGCGTCCCCGCTCGACGGCCAGCACGCCGCTCTCGCGCAGCACGTGGGCCAGCTCCTCGGCGAACAAGGGGTTGCCCCCGGCACGCTGTTGGACCAACGCTGCCACCTCCTCCGGCAGGGCCTGCGAGTCCACCCCCAGGCGAGCCGCCGCCAGAGCCGTCGCATTCTCTGCGGTCAGGGCCTGCAAAGGCAGGGTCTCGGCCCCCGCCAGATTGGCCAGGGCGGCCCCTTCGGGAAGCTCCTCTGGCAAGGGCCGCAGGGCCATCACCAGCAGCAGTGGCTGCTCGTACAGAGCGCGGGCGACCGAGAGGGCCAACTGCCAGGAGAGCGAGTCCAGCCAGTGGGCGTCCTCCAACACCAGGGCCAGCGGCCCCTGGCCGGCCCGGGCCCGCAGCAGGTCCAGCAGCAGGGCGGTCAGGCTCTCGTGGCGCAGCTTGGGCTCCAGGCTCTGCGTCAGCGCCGTCTCGGGCAGGCCCAGTTGCAGCACGTCGTTGAGCAAGGGGGCGCGCGGCGCCAGGGCTGGGTTGACGGCCACCACCCCCTCCTGCACGCACTGCCGCCGTTCCGCAGAACCCATGTGCGGCTCCAGGCCAAAGTAGGCCGCCAGCAGGTCGCGCCAGGCGCGGTAGGGGGTGCCCTGCTCGATGGACTGGCCGGCGCCCTCCAGCCAGCGCAGCCCCTCCTGCCGGGCCAGATCGCGCAGCTCGGCCAGCAGCCGGCTCTTGCCAATACCGGGCTCGCCCTCCAACAGCAGAACCCGCCGCTGTCCGGCGGCGGCCTCGTCGAGCAGGCGTTTGAGGGTGGCCAGTTCGTCCTGGCGTCCCACCAAAGAACCCAAAGGGCGAACCGCACGCCCGCGCTGCCGACGCAAGGGGCGAAAAACGGGCAAGGGGTCGATCTTGCCCTTGAGCACGATCGGTTCCAACGGCTCCAAGACCCACTGCGCTCGCGCCGCTTTGTGCACGGCCGGGCTGCACCAGACCTCCCCAGCAGGGGCGTTCTCCATCAGCCGGCAGGCCACCACCACCTCTGGGCCGACGGCGCCGTAGCTGCGGCGCGCGGCGCTGCCATAGGCCCCGGCGCGCACCCGGCCCCGGCTGAGGCCGATCTGCACGCCCTGGATAAACTCCAGTTCCCGGGGCAGTTGCTGCAGCTCCTGGGCCGCGGCCAGGGCGCGCCCGGCGTCGTCCTCGTGAGCGCTCAGAGTGCCAAAGGTGGCGTAGAAAAAGCTGCCCTTGTCCCCGACGGTGAGCTGCAGCAGGTGGCCCTCATAGTGCTGCAGGACCCCCTGCGCCCGGCGGACCAAGGTGTCCAACTGTGGACCGGCCTCGTCGGCCTCATAGTCCAACCCGGCAAAGCGCAGAAAAAGCGCCACCGCCGGCCGCAGCTCGGCCAGGAACTCGCCCTGCCCGGCCACCAGCCGCTCATAGACCGGCGCCAGCAGAAAGGGGCGCAGTTTCCCGGCCTCCAGCGCCCCGAGGTCGAGCTGTGGCCAGGGCGCCGGGGGTACCTCCAAGGCCATCCCTCCCACGAGGGCAAAACCCTGCCGGCGACCAACGATCTCGATTTGGCTAGCGAGCGCCTGGGCCGTGGCCGGGTCCAGGATGACCTCTCCGGCCTCGGCGATCTGCTCGGCCCGGGCCATACGCTCCAACGTGGCGCCGGCCAGCAGATCCAGGCTGGGCCGGCCTACCAGGAAACGGCGGGTCGGGCCGGCGGCCAGGCCGGTCTTGAGCGAGAGGGAGAGCGCGTCGTCGGCCGGCGTGCCCGGGGCGGCCAAGGAGGCCATGGCACGCTGCATAGCCAGTGCGGCGGCCACGCCCCGCCGGCCGTCGTCCTGATCGAACCAGCAGAGCAGGGCGTCGCCGATAAAGCTGACCACGCTGCCGCGATAGCGGTGGACCCGTTCGATCAGCGGGCTGTAGACGCGGTTGAGCAGGGCGGTCAGCTCCTCGACGCCGCGCCGGGGGCCGTGGGCAGCGCTGAGGGCGTCCGCCAGGGGGGTAAAGCCGGACAGATCGGCCAGGAGAGCGCAGCCACTGCTGCGGTCGGGCAGAGAACGGCCCACGGCCAGGGCCTGGCGGCGATCGAGCGGCAGGTAGGCAGCGAGCGGGTTCTGTCTCATCGGCGTCTCCTTACCCTATATGCTCACAGCATAATGTGTCCACATAGTGCATTATAGAGGATTTGTACGCCGCTGACAAATACTTTGGCCCACTCTCAAGATTGCAGATTTCCAGATTCGGCCCAACCAGGCCAGGGCCTTGACCCCGAACTCGCTGCCCAAAAACAGGTTGTTTAACCACAAGGGACACAAAGGCATTTTTCGTGTCCTTTGTGTCCTTCGTGGTCCTTCCATTTTATGGCCTCCGCAGCGGAGCCAGACAGCGCCGCTATGGTTTGGCCGCCTTTTGCCTACGACCCCTTAAAGACGACGGGCAAAAAGATGCGGTAGCCGCCGGCAAAGTGTAGTTGGATGGATCGATCGTACCAGCGCCAGCCCTCCACGCCTTCTCCACCGCTGGGGGCGCCCCCCAGAGAGATCGCCGCCCGCACCCGGGCCGAGCCCGGGACGAGGCCGCTGCAGTAGGTAGCCAAGGCCTGCCCTCCACTGATCGTGGTCGTGTAGGACTGCCCTCCTTCGATGCGGCCCATCCGCATGTCGTCCCCCTCCACCACAAAAAACACCTCTGTGCCGTCGGGGGCGGGGTCGCCGTACTTGTCATTGACGTAGGCGGTGAGGAGGGTGGTAGAGATGCCATTGGCGGTCAATTCATCGTCTTGAGCCTCTAGGTAGACGTCGTAGGCCTGGGGCGGGACGATCTCGACCGTGATGGCCTCGGTGACGTCTCCAACGGTGGCCTGCACCAGGGCCGTGCCGCTGCCGGCCCCGGAGGTCAGGGTCGTCGTGAACAGGCCGTCAACGGTGGTACCGCTGATCGGCTCCAAACTGCCCAGGGTAGTCTCAAAGGTCACCAGAGTGCCGTCGGCCACACCCCATTTGTGGTCGTCGGCCACCTGGGCCACGATCAGGGCCTCGCGGCCGCCGGTGTCGATGCGATCGGGGTAGGCCGCCAGGTAAAGCTCGTCCGCGAGCCCGCGCACGATTGTAGTGAGGGCCAAGTCGTCGGACTCTTGGTAGGCGTGGTCCCAGATGGTCAGGACGGTCTCGTCCACCAGGCCGTTGGTATCGCTGGGAACGACGATAAAAACCTGCACGATCCCGCTGGCCCCCGGGTTGAGGCACTGGTAGGCCGGCGCCACCGGGGTAGACCAACCCTGGCTTGATTGGGCCACCATGGTATAGCAATTGGGGAAGCCGTTGGGGTTGAACAACTGAAACATGTGGACCACCGCCTGCTCCGGATAGGCAAACTGTTCCTGGGGCATCATGGGGGCGACCACGATGCGATGCGTGTGCAGCGGGGTCAGGGCCGTGCGGCGAAAGGCCTCGCCCGAGGGCAGTTGGCCGTCCACCTGCAAGTAGAGGCTCTGGTAGGTGTACGGGACCGTGTTCTGGCCCCCATAGAGGCCATCGTCCGCCTTGCCGTCGTCGTGGACGCCATCGTCGTAGAGATCCACGCTGGCGTGCAGGGTGCCGTCGGGGTAGACCAGGCTAAAGGCCGGCTGGGTGGTCAGGCTCAGGCCCAGATTGAGCAGAAGCAGGTTGGTCCCACTGGTGCGCAGGCTGCGATCGCCCTCCAGATCGGCCTCGAGCGGGCTCTGGGCAGAGGAGGTAAAGTAGTAGGTGCCGTCGCCGGAGGCCCGGGCGGTCCAGGTGCCCGTATCGGGGTTGGAGACACGGTAGTACTTGACCTTGCCCACGTCCAGGTAGGTGACGTCGGGATCGGCACCGCTGATGGGGTCGTCGTTGGGATCATAGACGGTCAGGTCGACATCGCCGCTGAAGCCATTGAGCAAAAAGACGACGCCGTCCATGGTCGAATCGACCAGGATCTCGTGGTCGCGGGTGGGGACCGGGGGCACCGGGGTAAACTTGATGGCGCGGCCGGCATAGAGGGCCCCAGAGTCGTTGTGGGCGACCTGGGTGGCGACGGTACCGGAGGCATCCTCCACCCCGACGGTGCAGGAGGCATCGTCGGTCACCTCGGCATACTGCAGGAGGATCGAGTCATCGTAATAGTTGAGAATGATCTCAAAGGTCTCATAGTCCGTCGTCCCCACGTGATAGGCGTCGTGGTATTCGATCACAAAGCGATCAAGGGTCGGAAAGCCCATCGTGTAGATGGTAGGGGACTGGTCCGGGGTCAAGTCCTTCGGAAGCAGGTATGCTGTAACGTCGTCCCAGAAGGCATAGATGGCGTTGTTGGGCGCGGCGGTGCTGGGGATCGCGGTATTGTCCGGCAGGCCGCTGCCGCTGCCAAAGCTGACATAGCCCGGGGCAGCGACGTAAACGCTGCTATAGTTAGCCCCATAGAAGGGGAAATCCCCGAGGAACAGGTCCACCTGTTCGTAATCATAGATGTTGTGCGCCGTACCGGCGCTGGCGTCCATCCAGTCATAATAATCGCTATAGTCCTCCCAGGTGTAGGTCCAGTCGCTGCTGACGTAATTCGAGTAGCGGCCGGCCCCAGCGTTGTTGCCCATGATGGCCCGGACGATCTCGGCGGCGTCGTCCACCTGGCCGGCGGCGATGGGCAGGACCTGCCCGTTGGTTTTATCGGCCAGCTGCAGGTAGGGTTCGAGGCAGTCGTCCAGGGCGTCGGGGGCAAAGCGGGGCAGGTGGGAGGGTCGCAGGGCGCTCGCGGGCACATCGAGGTCGTCTGCCCCCGCATCGGCCCCGGCGCCGCGGCTGTTCCCGTCCGAGCAGTCGCCAAAGATGAAAAGGTAGGGCGTGATCTGACGGTTCTGCAGGATCGGTTCCAGGTTAACCGGGTACGTCTGCGGAGCGGCATCGGTAAAGAGCCAGGCGTCGTAGCCAGGGCGGCCGGCCGTGCCCCGGTTCAGCGCGGCCATGCTGTCCTCCTCGGGATCGCCCCCACCACCCACGGTGATACCACCGACCGGCGGGTTGACGACGTCGGGGAAAAAGTGGTCCACCACCGGCGTGTTGGTCCCATCGTCCTGGAAGGTCTCGACGAGATACTCGTAGGGAATGGGCTCGGCATCCATCTCGGTGACCTTGTCCTGGATGATCTGGGAGACAGCATTGATCTCTTCGGACATGCTGCCGGTAGCGTCAACCAAAAAGAGAGTGGCGTTCCAGGGCACGTCGCCGCGCATCATGGTGTTAGGGGAGGCTCCCGCGGGCTGGGGCGCCCGTTTGACCATGGTGGACGAGATCGCCTGGCCGGCCCCGTTTCGCTCCGCCAGCGCCGCAGTGATGCCGGCGGTGCCGTGCTGTCCAAAGATGGCGGCCAACTCCGAGTCAGCCGGGTAGCCAAAGGTGTGCCAATCATCCCAGAACTCGTAGACGTTGCAGTTCCGGTCATAGTCCAGTCGATACCCGGTCATCCCCTGCTCCACGGTGTTCCAGATTTCGCCTCCCCCCAGGGAGAGGCGGTCGTGGGTCTCGTCGACGCTGTCGTGGATGTCCCAGAGGGTGGCGCAGACGGCGCCCTCGTTGGTGCTGCCGGTGACGCCGCTGTAATCGATGTGCCAGTTCTCCCAATTGATAGCATAGACTCCCTCCGCATCGTCCACGTCAAAGTAGCGGGGGTTGTTGCGGGAGGCCGAGGAGAAATAGTTGGCCCAGCCCTCCGACCAGGCCAGCTTGGTGTTGTAATGCCGGTCGACGTAATGCTCGCCGCCCCCGCCGCGGATGCAGGAGTAACGATCGGCCATAAAGTGGCCGTACTCGTGGAGGATGACAGAGTCATCGTAGGCGTCGGCGTCGCCGCCGGCATCTCCCAGGGTGATCTCTTCGCTGACCCGACTGTAGAGGGAACCCTCCTCGCCCCGGCCCGGCTCGTAGCGGGCGTGGGCCGCCTTGGCCGAGCCGCGCAGCGAGACCACATAGTTATAGCCATCCAGCAGGGCGTCGGCGATGTTGAACATGGGATGAAAGTCTGTCGGAGTGAGGCTGCCGAAATCAATGTCGCTCCCGCCGGCCTGGTTGCCGGTATAACAATAGTACTCGCGGTCAATGCCCGAGATGTCGGTGACCTTGCCCCCGGGACTGTTGGCATAAAAGCGGACGTAGGTATCCTTGTCGCCGCCGAACCAGCCGTCGTCATTGTCCGAGACCCAGCATTCGAAATAGCCCTCGTCGTCGGTGCGGGTCGTGCAGTCGTGATCGTCGGCCAGGCTGGGACCATCGATCACCCCATCGTCCTCCCAGACCTCCACGCGGACCTGCCTCGCCGGCACGAGCTGGTAGGAGACGGTAAAGGGATAGCTCGCGGCCAACTGTTGATCGAGGAACATGAAGCGCCCCCGCACATGGTACCCGGCCTGGGGATGATTTCCCTTTGGCGAGATGGTCACGTGGGGGGTGTCGATGCGCTCTTGGGTGGTGTGCTCTATGTGCGCCTGGCGCGAGACGTCCGAACCGGCCCCCGGCTGGATGCGAAAATAGAGGGCGTCGGCGTCGCTCAATATCATCTCTGACTGGGGAAAATTGATCCGGGCGCCCACGACGACCTTGAACTCGCCGGCCTGGTCAAAGGTGAGATCGCGCCGGCAGGTGATCGTCTGGCCGGCCGCGATGGGTCCCAAGAACTCGTTGAGCGGGCCGCTCAAGCGCAGGCCGGCCGGCAGAGCCCAATACAGGATCAGGTTGTCCGCGGCCACCTCCGAGCGGATCTCGATGCTCAGGGTGACGGTGCGGTTGAGACCGGGCTGGCCCTGCCAGTCCAGATTAACCTCCACCGGAGAGGTAGGAGCCACGGACGATTGCTGGCCCGCGACCGGGGTCGACCCCGCAAGCGACAGCAGAATCAACAGCAGAAATAGCATTCCTCTTGTGGCATTCCTGTTGCACAACTTCATTTTCTCACTCCTTGAATTTCACGCTTCACGCACTTTGTGTTTCAAGCTTTACCCTCACCTCCTCCCCCCGCTCAGGCTCTGCTAAAGATGCCTCCTCCAACGGCCCCGCGTATTGTTCGATAAAGGCCAGCAGCTTTTCCACTTCTTGCACATAGGCTGATTCGCCGGAGGAGGCGTGCTGTACCCAGCCCTTCCAACTGGCCCTGTGCGGCTCCCTCCAAATCCGCAGCACAAAAGACTCGCGTCGCTTTTTCATGGCCCGGCCTTTTCAGTGTCCCCACCCCGCTCGGTTCGCCAGCGGGCTGGGGCGGACTGTGCTCAGGGATAGTTTTTCAGCGTCAATGGCATATAGACCTTGTATGGCTGCCCGGGGCCAGCCCCGGAAGCGCCGTAGCACCAGTAGCCCAGGCAGGCGTCGTAGCTCGTACCGGAGTATGCGCCAATGGCTGACTGGCCGACGGTCAAGTCGCCGGCATAGTGAGTCGAGCTGGCCGAGCCGCCGCTGCCGCTCAGGGGGACGAAGCAGTCCAGCTCGAAATTGGCCGAGGACATGGCCCAGGCGATCCCGCCCAGCATCAGGCCTCCGATCAAGGTCGCCAAAAGTACGCTCAGGATTCGTCTCTTCATAGCGGCCTCCTACTGCAGGGTGACCAGGACCAGGATCAAGCCCAGGCCCTCGTCCAGTTCGCCCAGCGCCTTGCCCAGGACGGTGCCCTGGGGCGGGGCATCGCCGGCGCGCATGGCGTAGCCGGGCGTGGCCGCGGTGACCAGCAAATCGCCGCGTTGAACGGCCCCGTTCTCGGCCGAGACCTTGCAGGGCACAATGCCCGTGATGGCCACGGGAATGCCCCCCAGGAGGTCGTCGGTGTCGGGCGCGCCGGCCAGCACGCCGGGCTCGGTCGAATAGACGCCAATGACGGCCGGGTCAAAGGCGGTGCCGGCCAGTTCCACCGCCCGATCGGTCCGGGCGCTGATGACCAAAACGTCGCCCGGCTCATAGTCGGCCTCTTGGCCCTCGACGGCGATCTGCTCGGCAAAGTCGGCCCCGCTGCTCTGGACGCCGCCGTTGAAAAAGCCCTTGCCGGTGCGGTCGACGCGCCAGTAGCGGGTCGTCCAAAGCTGGTTGGCGCCCACGACAAAGTCGCCCTCGCCGTCCTGCTGGATCAGGTAGAGCGTGGGGTTGCTGTGGCTCGTGGGGTCGCTCGAGTTGGAATTGGCGAGCAGGGCGATTCCGTTGTCCTGGTGAATGGCCCAGACACCGACACCATATACCTCGCTGGCGACGCCCATCACGCCGCTCTCGCCGTATCCGGCCACGCCGATGTCGTCCGGACTGTAGCCAACCACGCCGGCGGCGCGGACGTCCCGATAGGCGTCGCAGGTGGGATTGTCCGCCGCGGAGCAGCCGAAAACACCGGGATGATCCGCGGTCTCGTTCGAATAGCCCTGTATGCCGACGTACGTATCGCTCCAGGCAAAGATGGCCGCTCCATTGGGAGAATTGGCGGTGATCGCCTCGCCCTCGTCCCCGGCATAGACCACCAGGGCATCCTGGTCCCCCGTGCCCGTGGCCCGCAACGTCATGACCACGTCCCGGGTATCGCTAATGATCGCCCCGGGGCGCAGGCTCCAGGCGTAAGGAACCGGGTTGATGACGTGGCGCGGGGACATCTCCTCGTCTTTCCCCACCTGGATCGCAAAGTAGAGCTGCTGACCATTGATGTCGCTGGGGCTGCAGGTGCCGATCCAACCCGAGAACAGACCGTCATCCAAGGTCACGGGAAAATCCGCCTCCTGGCAGAGGGGTTCGCCGCCACTGTAGGAGGAATAGAGCGACATGGTGATATATTGCGGACCCGTGAGAGGGTTCCCCTCCTTGTCCGTGATCCGCCCCTGGACGGGGATGCGGGGGTACACGGTCGCATCGGTACCGGCATCGACCTGCGGAGAAACGGCGCCTTCCGGCCCCGGACCCTGGGCCTGGGTCGAGCCCAGGGACAAAACCAACAGGCTCAGCAGGGCCAACAAGATCGTGCCACTCGTAATGATCCATTTTCGCGTGTTCATCATTCTCTCCTCTCGTTGAATCGTTCTGTGTAGTAATTTTTGCCACAAGCCGAACGCTGTTGCCAATCACCTCCTTTGTTACACTGCTCGTACTACTCAGCCCAGCCGCAAGATGGCATGTTTTAGTCCTGATTTCCGCCAGGACATCGTTGCCGTTCTTTACAGCCTGCTTTTCTTTGCGTCTTGGCGGTGAGTAGTAAGCACTGCGCTACCTGTGTCTGGGTACCAATGTAGCAGAGGGGCGTCTAGGCAGCGTCTCGATAATAGGAAAGGGAAGAGGATCGACCCGCCATTTTGGCGGCTGGGGAGGAACTCGGCAAAAATCCCCGATCTATGGTATACTGAGGAGGGCAAATGAGGCGTGAATGAGCGAAACAGGGTCCAAACAAGGGGCCGGACATATTGACCAGCATACACGAGTTGGAGCAAGAGGTTATCTCCCACATCAAAAGAATCTACCGCCGGGCCAATCGGCTCAGTGGCGGCATCCTGGACGTACTCAAAGAGACGGTCCGCGGCGTCGAGCAGAGCCGCGCCGTCGAGGCCGCCGCCAGCCTGACCTTTTACTCGATCTTTTCGCTGTTCCCGCTGCTCCTGGTGGCCGTGGTCGTAGTCAGTAACACCCTGGAGAGCGAGATGATCCGCCGCCAGGTGCTCGAGTACATGATTGGGGCCTTCCCCATCTCGAAGGAACTGGTCGCCCAGAACATCCAACGCCTGCGCGATCTACGCGAGCCGGTGGGCCTACTGGCCCTGATCAGCCTCTCCTGGTCGGCCACCAGCGCCTTCAGCATCCTGACCCGCAGCATCAACCGGGCCTGGTCGAACAGCCAGGGCCACCCTTTTTTCAAACGCCGCCTGGTCGCCCTGGGCATCATCGGCCTGATGGCCGGCCTGCTCCTGCTCTCGCTGGCCTCCACCACGGTGCTCAGCCTGCTGCCGCGTTGGAACGTCCCCGTATTGGGCAGGATCGATCTGCAGGACACCCTGCTCTGGGGGCTGCTCTCCCGACTGATTCCCTGGCTGTTCAGCCTGCTGATATTCCTGGGACTGTACCGCTGGGTACCCAACATTCGGGTCAAATGGTCGGCCGCCGCCTGGGCGGCCTTTATTGCCGCGACCGCCTGGCAGATCGCCACGTCCGGCTTTACCCTGTACCTAGGCAGCCGGCTGGCCCGCTACGAGCTCATCTATGGCTCGCTCTGGACCATCGTGGTCCTGATGTTCTGGATCTATATCAGCAGCCTGATCACGCTCTTTGGCGCCCACCTCTGCGCCGCCATTGAACACTATCAGGCTTGACCCCCCTGCCGGCTTGTGATAGAATAGCCCTCGCTGTGTACATTCAACTTGACAATCCGCCCATCCCGTAAAGGCCTTGAAAGAGCCCCCAAAACACCGGGGGATTGGAAACTGCCAGACAAGGAGGCGCGCATGTTTGACAACCTGCCCCAGAAACCAGAAGAGATACTCCGGTGGTCCTGGCCACAGATCCAGCCCTACTTTGAGGAATTGTCCCGGCGCCAGTTGAACGCCGGCAACGTGGCCGAATTTCTGGCCGATTGGACCGCAGTGGCCGACCGCATCAGCGAGGCCCAGCGCCGGCTTTACCTGGCTACGGCCCGCAATACCGCCGACCAAGAGGTCGAGCAGGCCTACGAGCACTACCTCGATGAAATCGCTCCCCAGGCCAAGGCCGCCGACCAGGCCCTCATCGAAAAGCTGTTGGAGAGCGGCCTGGAGCCGGCCGGTTTCGAGGTCCCCCTGCTCAAGCTGCGCACCCAGGCCGCGCTGTTCCGCGAGGAAAATCTGCCCCTCCTGACCCGGGAACAGAAAATGTCCACCGAGTACAACAAGATCATCGGCGCCCAAACCGTCGAGTGGGAGGGTGAGGAGGTCACCCTCTCCCAACTGCGGCCCATCTACCAGGAATCCGCTCGCCAACGGCGCGAAAAGGCCTGGCGCCTGACCGCCGCCCGCCAATTGGAGGACCGGGAGGCCATCAACGACCTCTGGCGGCGCTTTCTGGAGCTACGCCTACAGCTCGCGGCCAACGCCGACCAACCGGATTATCGGGCCTATCGCTGGCGGGAAATGCTGCGCCTGGATTACACCCCCGAGGATTGCCAGAGATTCCAGCGCTCCATCGAGCAGGTCGTGGTGCCGGCCGCCAGCCGGCTCTACGAAAAGCGCCGCCAGCGCCTGGGTGTGGACAGCCTGCGCCCCTGGGATCTCGACGTCGATCCCACCAAGCTGCCTCCACTGCAGCCCTTCAGCACCGCCGAGGATCTAAAGCAGGGCGCCTCGCGCATCTTTCACCAGGTAGACCCGCAATTGGGGGCCTACTTTGACACCATGATCGAGGAGGATCTGCTCGACCTCATCAACCGCAAGAACAAAGCCCCCGGCGCCTTCTGCACCACCTTTTACGCCAGCAAGCGGCCATTTATCTTTGGCAACGCCGTCGGCCTGCAGCGCGACGTCCAGACCGTGCTGCACGAAAGCGGCCACGCCTTTCACGCCTTTGAAGTGCTCAAGCTCCCCTACCTACAGCAGCGCTGGTACGGACTCGAGTTCGCCGAGGTGGCCTCGATGAGCATGGAACTGCTGGCCGGCCCCTACCTGACCAAGGAGCACGGCGGCTTTTACGACGAGGCCGGGGCCGCCCGCGCCCGCCTGGAGGAACTGGAGAGCATCCTGACCTTCTGGCCCTACATGGCCGTGGTCGACGCCTTCCAACACTGGGTCTATACCCATCCGGAGCAGGCCATGAATGCGGCCAACTGCGACCAGCAGTGGGGCCAACTGTGGGATCGCTTTATGCCCGGAGTGGATTGGAGTGGGCTCGAGGAAGAACGGGTGACCGGATGGCACCGTAAGCAGCACATCCACCGCTCCCCCTTCTACTACGTCGAGTACGGCCTGGCGCAACTGGGGGCCGTGCTGGTCTGGCGAAACGCCCTCCGGGATCAGACCGCCGCGGTAGCGCAATACCGGCAGGCCCTGGCCCTGGGTGGCACCCGCCGGCTGCCCGAACTGTACGCCGCCGCCGGGGCCAAGCTGGACTTTGGCAGCGAGACACTGCGAGAGGCGGTCGCCCTGGTCGAGCAGACCATCGAAGAGTTGGATTCGTCCCTGTAAAATAGCAAGCGCCGTGCCCCGTGATTGGGGACCGGTCGGGGCGCACGGCCGTGCGCCCCGACCGGTCTATTTACGGCATCCCATCCGTGCGAAATCCGTGTCCTGCCTAGGCGAAAATCTGGCTCAATACATCCACCCGCAGGCCCTGCCGGCGCAGCGCGGCGATGTAGGGCTCAATGCCCACGGCATCGCCGACCAGGTGTCCGGTGACAATGAGCTGGCCGCGGCCGGCCTCGCGCAGGCGAAGCAAATCGGCGTAAGCGATGTGTATATAGACAACGGTGTCGAGGCCGTGCTCGTAGCAGGCCTGGGCAACGTCGTAACCACCGTTGGTGAGAGCGCCATGGGCAACGTGGGTGCGGCCGGCTGGGGCCTCGGGATGGCCCAGGAGCACCTGCACCTCGGTCTCGGCACGTCGCGCCGCGGGCAGGGCGGCCAGTGCCCACACCAGGTCGTCCAGGGTCCCCTGAGGCTTTTCGACGAGCACAGCGTCCACGGTCTCCTGCAGCACCCGCCGGCCTAGCTCGTCCAGCGGACAGTGAATGTTGAGAAAGGGCATTCCCAACAAGCGGGCGGCCTCGGAGACCTGCTCGTAATTGCGGGCCTGCCCCGCCACCCGCAGGGCCTCCAGCCTGGGGGCGACAGCTGCGCGGGCGGCCTCCTCCGGCACGCCGGCCGCCACCATGAGTTCAACGTGCCGTTCGTAAACCGGCCAGTGACGGTGGGGCACACCCACGGGATGGTGGGCAATGACCGCATCGTAACCAAGCTGCCGGGCCAGTACTAGTTCCGCCGTGCCAATGTCCAGCCCAAAGAGAACCTTGTGCAAACCCTCGCCGGGCACATAGATAGCGCTGTCGGCGGGGAGTCGCGCGAAACCTACCAGGTCCAGGGCAATCTGTACGAGATCGTCCGTATTCAAGGCGCCTCCTTTTTCTTGCTTCCTACCTCCTGCTTTCTCCTACCCAACGGCCTCCCGGGCAGCGCGGATATTGCCCACAGGCGTGGGAATCAGCATCACGCAGCCGGCGGCGATGATCAGGCGGCAGCCACCGGTCTGCTCGATCGCGGCACGCACCCTGTCCCGCACGCGTTCCGGGGTGCCGCAGAGCAGGTCCTGCTCGCGGTGCAGGCCGCCGGCCAGCGCTCCCGAAAACAGGCCCTGCGCCTCGCCCAATGAGGGCGGTGTCTCCTGGTCGTGCCAGTTGATCGCCTGCACCGGATAATCGGCCACCAGGTCAAACATGATGTGGACACCGTGTACGTGCAGCAGGTTGAACCAGAGCCCCTGGCTCGCCTCCAGAAGGCGCAGATCGTAGGGCCGGCCAAAGGCAACGTACTCGTCCCGACTGAGCAGATTGTAACTGGCGTGCTGCAGGGCCAGGAAAATGCCGTCGATACCCGTCTCCCGGGCGGCGGCGATAAAGTCCAGGGTGGACTGGGTAATTGTCTCCAGGCCGGCCTGGACGGCCCCCGGATGCTGCCGCAGGTGGGCCACCAATTGCTCCGAGCCGGCCAGGTTCTTGGCCTGGGACAGGGGGTTGAAAATGGTCTGGATAAAGGGCACCTCCCCACCCAGGGCCGCACCCACCATCTCCAGGGCCCGGAGCATCTCGCCCAGTTGGCCCTGGTAGGGATCCAGGCGTGCCAGGCGTTCCCAATCCGCTGGCTGCTGGATGACCCGCCGGCCCCATTCGCGAGTGCCCTCAAAATTGCCCTGCCAGGAGGATTCGGCCCCCCAATCCAAGATGCAATAGTTGCTGGCCGGCATCATCTTGATGAAATCAAAATCGTAGCGGCGCTGAAAGTCAAGAGTGGCCCGCACCAGGCCGGCCGCACTTTGATCATCAACGGGCCAGTGCCGCCAGAGAGCGACGGCCGGCCGGTCGACGGACTGGCCCGCGATTGTCGCCTCCAGACGCTGACGTTTGGTCATTTCTGGCATAGGATACCCTCCTGTGGGACAGGATACAAGAAGCAGGATGCAAGATGTGGATAATCTCTTCCTGTCTCTTGCTGCCAAATTCTCGCTCAGTAAAGCGGTCAAGAGTAAGCCTCTACATCATACCCAAAACGGGGCGCAAACGCAAGTGCGCTGGCCAACCGATTTGACAAGCCCCTCGAAATAGGTTATAATATGTAACGTTGAGACAATCTGGGCAAATTTTGGTCCTCGCCGAGGATCCCGCATGAGGAATTGTCACCGAGATCCCCCCAAAAGCCGGGGGTAAACTGGAGCAGGACGTAGCGGTCCTGCGGGAATGAAACTGCTCTATCAGTTCCTGTAAAGCGAGCCTTTATCCAGACAGCTAACGGTCGGCCCTCTGCCTGGGAACACCCAATGGCGGGGCCGGCCCTATATTTTGGTGAGCTGCTGAGGAGAGAAAATGGCCGAGACGATCACTGAGAGTTTAATCAAAGCAGGGGAACTACCCTCGATGGAGCAGTTACTGGAAGAGGATACCTACTGCCCGCTGGAACGAGGCGAGATCCGCCTGGGTGAAATCATTGACATTCTGCCGCGCTTTATCGTTATGGACGTCAATGCCAAGCGAGAGGGATTTGTGCCCAAACGCGACCTGGACCGCCTGGAAGAGCAGGTGCAGGAGAGGATCGAGGTTGGCGCCGAGTTTCCGGTCTATGTGTTGCGGCGGGAGGACAGCGAGGGACGCACCATCGTTTCCATCTCGCGGGGGCTGATCCAAGAGGACTGGGATCGAGCGCGCACCATCCTGGAAAGCAAGGAAATCTGGGAGGGAACGGTCATTGACCGCAATCGCGGTGGACTATTGGTCCAGTTTGGCCGCATTCGCGGCTTTGTGCCGGCCTCGCACATCGTCGAAATGCCCCGCGGCCTGCCCCCGGACAAGAAAAAGGAGCGCTTAGAGGACTGGATCGGCCAGAACTTGGGCCTGCGGGTCATCGAGGTCGACCAGCGGCGCAATCGCCTGGTCCTTTCCGAACGCGTCGCCCACAAAAAGTGGCGCGAAAAGCAGTTGCTGCGACTGCTCGACGAATTAGAGGAGGGACAACTCGTCCAGGGGCGCGTCAGCAATATTGTCAATTTTGGCGCCTTTGTCAACCTGGGCGGAGCGGATGGGCTGATCCACATCTCCGAAATGGCCTGGGAGCGGGTGGCAGATCCCCACGACGTCCTGGATGTCGATCAAGAAGTCGAGGTCAAGGTCATCCGTCTGGATCGGGATCGCAAACGCATCGCCCTCAGTCTGCGCCAGGCCCAAAAGGATCCCTGGGAACGGATCGAGGAGCGCTACACCCTGGGCCAACTGGTCACCGCGCAGGTCACGCGTATCGTCAACTTTGGCGCCTTTGCCAAACTAGAACCCGGCGTAGAAGGGCTCGTACACATCTCCGAACTGGCCGAGGACCGTATCTGGCAAGTCGAGGAGGTCGTCGAAGAGGGCGAAATATTGCCCCTGCGGATTGTACGGATTGATCCGGTACGGCGGCGACTGGGGTTGAGCCTGCGCCGGGTGACGGCGGACGAATGGCAGCACTGGCGGGACAACCGCATCCACATCGACCTGGCCCAGTCGGAGGAAAGCCCCGAGGCCGCGATCGAGACGCCGGCCGCGGAACAACCCGAGGACCCCGAGGCCGCGATCGAGACGCCGGCCGCGGAACAACCCGAGGACCCCGAGGCCGCCATCGAGACGCCGGCCGCGGAACAACCCGAGGACCCCGAGGCC
>JAFGKG010000214.1 GCA_016928715.1 Chloroflexia bacterium | reverse complement strand
ATGGATAGTGCATGCGTCGGCCATGGATAGTGCATGCGTCGGCCATGCATGCACTATATAGAGGGTCTTTTAACAGCATGCGTGGCCGATTTAAGCAGCATGCGTGGCCGAATTATAGTGCATGCATGACCCCCATGCATGCACTATACCGACCCTCGGCATAGTGTATGCGGACCCTCGGCATAGTGCATGAACTCGTCATGGGACCGCCCCCCTTCCGCTCTTTTCGCCACTGTCCTCCAGGTTGCCACAAACGTTCGAACGTTCCAACGTTTCTCCACTCTTTTCCCCCAACCGCAATTGCCCTCTTTTCCCTTTCCCTCCCCAGCCTCTCTCTTGCCCCAACAACGTTATAACGTTCTAACGCGTGAACGTGCGAACATCTTTTTCCCCCCTTTTCGCCTCTGCCCAGCCCTTGCCCCAAACGGTCAACGTTCAACTGTCAACCGTACCCAACGTTCCAACGCGCGAACATCTTGCAATGATTCAGAACACCGGCGGCGGGAATGCACGGCCGGCCTGAAGGATCCGGACCCGGGGAGATGCCTGCACAAAAATGGCGCATGCCCACCCGTGACAACTTGTTGCCAGCGCCCAACTCCTGTGGTACAATCTAGGGGAACATCACCCGAAACGAGTTGCCCGCGCGTGGAACACACATGTCGATGCCAAACGAAACCAAGGCTCCCCTAGCTGAAAACGGGTCGGGAGAATCCCGGCCATCCGGGCTGCGCATCCGCCTGCTGGACCGGTTCTCCCTGTCCTGGCGGCAGCAGGATCTGCCCCTGCCCCAATTGACCGCCGCCTGCTCCCTCCTGGCCTACCTGATCCTGCACCACGGCCGCAGCTTTTCGCGGGACGTCCTCGTGGGCCAGTTCTGGCCAGAGCGGACAGAGGCGGCCGCCCGCCGGGCACTCTCCAACGCCCTCTGGCAGATCCGCCGCAGCCTGGAGCCGGCCGCCGACCGCCTGGCGGCGGACAGCGATACGATCGGCTTCTATCTGCAGGAGAACGACTGGCTCGACCTGAACGTCTTTGAGCAGCAGGTCAGCGCCGGCCGAAAGATACTGGGCCAGGGCCAGTGGCCGGCCCGCGAACTGTCCGACTGCCTGGCCCGCTTGAACGAGGCGGCCGAACTCTACGGCAGGGGCTTTTGGCCCGACTGCTACGACGATTGGGTCCTGCTGGAGCGGGAACGCCGGCGGGAATCCTATCTCTGGGCACTGGAACAACTGGTCGCCCTCTACAAACACTGGGGCGACGAACGGCAGGCCCTGCTCTGGGCACGACGGCTCGTCGCCGCCGACCCCCTGCGCGAGTCGGCCCACCGCGAGTTGATGCGCCTCTACCACGTCCTGGATCGGGACCGCGCCGCCCTGGAACAGTACGCCACCCTGCGCCGGCTGCTGCAGGACGAATTGGGCCTGGAGCCCATGACCTCGACCGCTGCCCTCTACCAGGAGATTCGGACCAGCCTGGAGCAGGCCGGCCCCGTGCACCTGCCCATCCCCCTGCCGGTCACAACACCCGCCCTGGATCACCTGGAGCACTTGCCCTTTGTCGGGCGGCGCCGGGAACGGGCCGCTCTGCTGGAGGCGCTGCAGGCCGCGGCCCAGGGCCACAGCGGCGTGGCCCTGATCGAGGGGCCGCCCGGCATCGGCAAGACCCGCCTGCTCGAAGAGGTCGTCGCCGACGCCCGCTGGCGCGGATTCCAGGTCGGCTTGGGCAAGGCCGCGGAAATGGCCGCCGCCGCGCCCTATCAGCCCCTTCAGGAGGCCCTGGCGCCGCTGCTGACCCCCCTGCGCATCGCCCAACTGGCCGACTTGGTCGAACCGCGCTGGCTCGGCGCCGTCGGCCCCCTCTTTGAAGGGCTCTCCGAACACCTGGCTGACCTCCCCCGGCCTGTGTCGCGGGGGCCAGAGCAGGAACGCCGGCAGCTCCAGGAGGGGCTGCTGCACCTGCTGGGCGGGCTGGCCGAGGTGTCTCCGCTGCTGCTCGTCCTGGAAGACCTGCACGCCAGCGACGGGGCGACCCTGGCCGCGCTGCCGCCAATCATTTCCCGGCTCGGCGCCGTTCGCCTGTTCCTGGTCCTGAGCTGCCGCTCCGCCGAGGCCCGCGAGCGGGGCGTCGTCTGGGAAACCCTGAAATCTATCGCCCAGGCCAGGCCCCTCCTGCGCCTGGAATTGGACCCTTTCCAGGCGCAGGAGGTCGTCACCGTGGTCCGGCGTAGCCTGGGCGCCGGACAGACCGATGACCGAGCTGCCGCTCTGGCGCGCTCCCTGCAGCACCAGACCGGCGGCAATCCCCTCTTTATGATCGAGATGCTCAAATACCTGCTGGAGCAGGGGCTATTGCCCCCCTCACCGGGCGCCGGCCCGATACTGCCCTCGGGGGAGTGGTCACTGCCCGTCCCGGAGTCCATCCGCGAACTCGTCGGGCAGCGCCTGCTGCACCTGCCCCCGGCGCTGCGGGCCGTACTGGACCTGGCCGCCGTGCTGGGGAAGGAGGCTTCCTTTTCATCCCTGTCCCTGGCCAGTGATATCCCTTCCGCCACTTTAACCGAGCGACTGCTCGGCCTCTGCCAGCGGAGCTTTATGGCCGAAAGCCAGACCGGTTATCGCTTTGAGCACGACCTGATTCGGGAGGTGGTCTACCAGGCCATCGCGCCGGCGCGGCGGGCATCCCTGCACCGGCGGGCAGGGGCGGTCTTGGAGCAGAAACATCCGGAGCGCGTACAAGCACTGGCCTACCACTTTGACCGGGGCAGCGTAGCCGACAAGGCGCTGGCCTACACCCTGCAGGCCGGAGAGCGGGCGCAGGCGATCTCGGACTACCCGGCAGCATGCGAGCACTACGAGCGGGCCCTGGTTTTGGCCGGGGAGGAGCCGGCGGCGCGTTGGGAGGCGCTGTCCCGGCAGGAGCACCTGTTGGACCTCCTGGGCCGGCGCGCGGCCCAGGAGGAGATTCAAGCGGCCATGCTCTCCCTGGCCGGGGCCCTGGACGATCCCCTGCGGCGGGCCCACACGCGCTATCGACAGGGATGGCGGCACGTGCTCGCTGGCGAACCAACCCGGGCGCTGGAACTGCTGGACGAGGCCGGCCGGTTGGCCCGCCAAGCTGGGGAATATGACCTGCTGGGGCGCACCCTCGCCTCGGCTGCCCGGGCCTGGTGGCGCCTTGGGGATGCCTCCCGCTGCCGGGGAGCGATCGAGGAGGCGCGGCAGTGCTTTCAAAAAACGGGAAATCGCAACGGTGAGAGCCGGGTGCTCAACATGTTGGGCAACTTTCACCTGGGATTGTCCGGCAACTATAGCCAGGCCCTGCTCTGCTTTGAGGAAAATCGGCGTATCGAGGCCCTTTTGGGAAACGATCACGCCGTGGCCGCGGCGCAGGGCAACATCGGCGTCACCTACTGCCTGCTGGGGCAGTATGAGCGCTCCCAGCAGACCCTGGCCGAGGTGTTCGAATTTATGACCCTGGTCGGCGATCGCAACTCGCTGGCCACGTCCTGCCACTGCCAGGGAGAGAACCATTGGGCCTTGGGCAACCTGGCGCAGGCCAGGGCTATGGCTGAACAAGCCTTGGCCATTTGCCGCGAGATCAATGACCACAATTTCGAAATCGAGTCGATCGAGCTGCTGGGCCGGATCGCCCTGGATCGGCGCGAACTGGAACAGGCACGTCGCTATTTCGAGCAAGCCCTCTATGTAACCGAGGCCAATCAGCAGAGCATTGACTGGACCATCCAGCAGGCGTACCTGGCCCTGGCCTGCCTGGAACTGGGGCAGTTGGAGGAGGCCGACCGGCGCTCTGAACAGGCGATCGCCAAGCTGGAGGAACTGGGCGAACCGGTCAGCCGTTCAAGTGACGTCTACTTTGCCCGTTACCAGGTGCTGCGGGTCGTGGCGGGCGAGTCGGCGGCTCGCCCCTACCTGGAGCAGGCCCACCAGCACCTGTTGGACATGGCGAACAAGATCGACGATCCCGAGCTGCGGCATTCTTTCCTGGAGCACGTCCCCCTACATCGCAAGATCGTCACTACCTACGACAGCGGGCGCCTGCCGCCGACCCAGGTCCAGGTGCGCCTGCCGCGCCAGGATGCGCCCGTCGGCCGTCCACTGCAGGAGGACGAGTTTACGACAGTGACCTGGACGATCCACCAGGCAGAGGACGCGGATATCCCGGACAAGGTCGCCCTCCGCCGCCACCGCCTGCTGCGCCTGCTGCAGGAGGCCGCCGAGCAGGGCGCCGCCCCCACCATCGACGACCTGGCCGAGGCCCTGTTCGTGAGTACCCGCACCATCAAGCGGGACCTGGCGGCCCTGCGCGCCGAGGGCTGCGAGGCCTCTACCCGGGGCCAGCACTAGAGGCCCTGTCCGGTGTGGAATCGGCCCCGGATTGAAAGCAGCAGCCCACATGCCCACCCTCGGCTCCGCCGAGGCGGGCACAATAAAGAAGGAAAATGCCCTGGTAGAGCCTGCCCCCGCGAAAGCGGGGGGGGCGGGCCGCCCCAACAGGTTGGGGATGTGCCCGCCCAAGCGAGACCGGTTATTTTCAGACCAGCACACATGCCCACCCTCGGCTCCGCCGAGGCGGGCACCGTAAAGGAGGAAAATCCCCTGGTAGGGGCGAGGCATGCCTCGCCCCCCCCGCCGGCGCTATT
>JAFGKG010000213.1 GCA_016928715.1 Chloroflexia bacterium | reverse complement strand
GGCGCGCCCAGGAATGGAGGCTTTAGCCGGTTCTTTTCCGGGGCGGGCGTGGGGTTCTTTCCGGCTAAAGCCTCTACTCCGGGAGAACGCAGTCGTGGGCGCGCCCAGGAATGGAGGCTTTAGCCGCTTCTTTGGCCCGGGGGCCGGCGTGGGGTTCTTTCCGGCAACCCGTCTCTTGCTTCAACTGTCAACCGTACAACGTTCCAACGTGCTAACGCGCGAACGTGTCAAATTTGTCCATTCCCCCAACTGGTGCTATAATCCTCCTAGCCAGTTCGCGCGCCTACAAGGAGGTAGGCCCAAACCAAAGGAGTGAGCACGATGGAAACGCGAGATTTCATCCGCCTGGAGGATACCTACGGCGCCCACAATTACAAACCGCTGGACGTCGTCATCAGCAAGGGTGAGGGCGTCTGGGTCTGGGACGTCGACGGCAAGCGCTACATGGACTGCCTCAGCGCCTATTCGGCCGTCAACCAGGGCCACTGCCACCCCCGCATCCTGAAAGCGCTGGTCGAACAGGCCCAAAAGCTGACCCTGACCTCGCGCGCCTTTCGCAACGACCAACTGCCCCTGCTGGAAAAGGAACTCTGCGAGCTGACCGGCTACGACATGGTCCTGCCCATGAACTCGGGGGCCGAGGCCGTCGAGACCGCGCTCAAGGCCGTCCGCAAGTGGGGCTATACCGTCAAGGGCGTGGAGGACGACCGCGCTGAGATCATTGTCTGCTCGGGCAACTTTCACGGCCGCACCATCGCCGTAGTCAGCTTTTCCAGCGAGCCCCAGTACAAGGCGGCCTTTGGACCGCTCACCCCGGGTTTCGCCATGGTCCCCTATGGCGACGCGGCGGCCCTGGAAGAGGCCATCACGCCCCACACCGTGGCCTGCATGATAGAGCCGATCCAGGGCGAGGGCGGGGTGGTGGTGCCGCCCAAGGGCTACCTGCAGCAGGTGCGCCAGATCTGCACCCGCCACAACGTCCTCCTGGTCGCCGACGAGATCCAGACCGGCCTGGGCCGCACCGGCCGGCTCTTTGCCTGCGAATGGGAGAACGTGCGCCCGGACGTCATGGTCATTGGCAAAGCCCTTTCCGGCGGCTTTTACCCCGTCTCGGCCGTGTTGGCCTCGCGCGAGGTGCTGGACGTCTTTCGCCCCGGCGACCACGGCTCCACCTTTGGCGGCAATCCGCTGGGCTGCGCCGTGGCCCGGGCCGCGCTCAGGGTGCTGGTCGAGGAGGGCCTGGTCGAACGCTCGGAGGAGTTGGGGAATTACTTTATGGGCCGGCTGGCCCGCATCGAGAGCGAGCACGTCAAGGAGGTCCGCGGCCGCGGTCTGCTCATCGGGGTGGAGCTGAAAAAAGAGGCCGGCGGCGCCCGCCGCTTTTGCGAGGCCCTGCAGGAACGGGGCCTGCTCTGCAAAGAGACGCACCACACCGTCATCCGCTTCGCCCCGCCGTTGGTGGTGACCAAGGAGGAACTGGACTGGGCCCTGGAGCAGATCGAGCCGGTGTTGATGATGCCCTAGTTGCGTTAGCGCGTTGAAACGTTAGAACGTTGGAACGTTAGGGCGTTGGAACGTGGGCTGGTGGAACGTTCTAACGTTCTAACGTTCCAACGTCTTTTAATATTTCGTACACCTGCTGCAGCAGTTGGCCGATGCCAAAGGGCTTTTCCAGCAGGGGGTAGCCCCTTTCCTCGATCTCGTCCCATTCCGCGCGGTCCTCCACGTAGCCGCTGATGAGCAGGACGCCGATCTGCGGCCGGCCGGCCTGCAGCGTCTGGGCCAACTGGTAGCCCCGCTCGCCGGGCAGGATCACGTCCGACAGCAGCAGGTCGATTTCCCCGCGCTCCTGCACGAACAGGGCCTGGGCCTCCTCGCTGCTTTCGGCCGTGAACACGGTATAGCCGGCCTCGCGCAGCGAGTGGGCCAGGGCGCGCCGCAGCGGGGTATTGTCCTCCACCAGCAGGATCTTTTGGCCGTGTCCGGCCGGCGGGCTGGCCCGGTCCAGCGATTCGGCGCTGCGCTCGACCCCGGGCAGGGCCGGCAGGTAGACGTCGAAACGGCTGCCCTGGCCGGGCCGGCTCTGCACATCGATCCAGCCGTCGTGGCGCTGGACAATGTTCTGCACCACCGCCAGCCCCAGGCCCGTCCCCCGGCCGGGGGCCTTGGTGGTGAAAAAGGGGTCAAAGATGCGCTCCAGGGTCTCGGGGTCCATGCCCGTCCCCGTGTCCTCGACCGAGAGGCGCACGTGGGGGCCGGCCTGGGCCGCTTCGGTCGTCTCGATCCCCTCGACGTTGGCCAGGGCCAGGCGGATGCTGCCGCCGTGGGGCATGGCGTCGCGGGCGTTCATGACCAGGTTGATCAGGATCTGCTCGATGCCCCCCGGGTCGGCATAGACCGGCCAGATCTCGCCTGGCAGGTCGATTTGGATGCGCACGTCCTCCCGCGTCAGCCGACGCAGGACCTTGCTTAGGGTGGCCACGCGCAGGCCCAGGTTCAGCGGCTGCCGCTTGATCTGCTGGCGGCGGCTGAACACCAGCAACTGCCGGATCAGGACGGTCGCCCGGGTGGTGGCCTGGCGGACTTCCTCCAGGTCGGGGTACAGCGGCGAGCTGGGCAGCAGGTCCTGCAGGGCCTGCTCGGTGTAGAGGGAGATGATGGTGAGCAGGTTGTTGAAATCGTGGGCCACGCCGGCCGACAGCAGCCCCAGCACCTCCATCTTTTGGGCGCGGATGAGCTGTTCCTCGGTCTGCTGCACGTCCTCGTAGGCTCGGCGCAGGGTCCGCAGCTGCTGCTGTCCCCGCCAGGCCAGCCGGGCCCGTTCCAGGGCGACCGCCGCCAGGCCGGCCAGGACCCGGGCCAGCAGTTCGTCGCCGGCGGCATCCTCCCACAGTTCCAGGTAGCCCAGCAGATCCTCCTGTGCCAGCAGGGGCAGGATCAGCACGCTCTGGCCGCCGTGGGCCTGCAGGTAGGCGCGCCACTCGGGCGAGAGGTCGGGTTGGTCCAGGGATTTGCGCTGGGGTTCTTGGGCCTGCAGCAGGCCGGCCAGCAGCCAGCTTTCCCCATGGTGCGGGCCCCTGGGGGGGTGGGCGGCGGTCAGTACGGCCACGCGCCGGCCCTCGCCCCAGGTATAGAGGCGGGCCGAGCGCGCCCCCAGCAGGCGCGCGGCCTCCCGGCAGATGAACGTCAGGAGTTCCTGGGCGCCTCGGCCCGCGGCGATCTCTTGGCCGATCCGCAGCAGTGCCGCCAGCGCCTCGTCCCGGCCGGCTGGTGTCTCTTGCTGCACGTCCTCGGTGTCCATGTGCTGCTCCTGGGGTCGGAATCCGGAGGTTAGAAGTTGGACGTTGGAACACAACCTCGGCTTGTCCGTCTGGCGCAAAGGCGCTGCCCGACCATATTGTACTACAGCCTGGGGGCGGGTGCAAGGCAGAACACGGATTTGGCACGGATGCGGAGGAAAAACCGTTGGCGCGTTGGCGCGTTCGAACGTTTTATACAGTTGACGGTTGAACGTTGACGGTTGACGGTTTGGGGCTGGATCAGTTGACGGTTGACCGTTGACGGGTGACCGTTGTTGGGGCAAGAGAGGGACTGGGGAGGAAAAGGCAGGGGGGCAATTGACGGTTGGGGGGAAAGAGTGGGGAGAGACGTAGGGGCGGGCCGCCCCAACAAGTTGGGGATGTGCCCGCCCGGCCGGCGCATGGGAGGCCGCTGGTCAACGGATGGGAAGCGGATAAGCGGATGAAGCGGCCGGGGCTCCTCCGGCCCCATCGCGCCTCCACGCGGCCGTGTTCTCTGAACCACTGAGGCACTGAGTGAATGAGAACACTGAAAAGGCCTGGCCTGCCCCAGGCCGGGGTTCCTCCAACCCGTCGTGCCCTTATACCACCAGCGGTCTTTCACTGAGCCATGTATCATAGATAACCCTTGCCGCGCCAAAGAGACCGGGCTTGCCGCCATTCAGTGCCCTCATATTTTTTCAGTGCTTCAGTGATTCAATTACTAGTTGAGGCTTTAGCCGGAAGGAACGCCACGCCGGCCCCGGAAAAGAACCGGCTAAAGCCTCTACTCCAAAAAACCGGGCCCTCCGGAGTTGCTGCGCACAGGGAACGGATAGAAGTGGTTGGATCGGTAGATTTTTGGTAGATTTTTGGTAGATCTTTGGTAGATCGTCGGTAGATCGGCCCGCTATACTGGAATCGTACGGTGAACGCCCGGTTCACCGCTTGAGGACCAAAAGGAGGTGATGTCTATGGAAGTTGAATGACCTATCGGGAGGACGGCCGGCCTCTCGAGCCCCGCAAGGGGAGCACGCCCGGCCGCGGGACACTCTATCGTATCGGTCGTACGCCGCCAGCGGCGTACCACAGCTTGAAATCCAGTCCGTACATCTAGCGGGCGCGCTCTAGGAAAGCGACGCCCCAACCAAAAAGGAGGAAACCCATGAGATTTCACTACGTGCTGTACCCCAATCCACTGACCGCCGGCCCCGATGATTACGCGGCGCGCGTGCGCCCTCGCCATCGCCTATGCCGACCCTCCGCATGCTGTATGCCGACCCTCGCCATCGCCTATGCCGAACCTCCGCATAGTGCATGCCGAACCTCCGCATAGTGCATGCCGACCCTCCGCATAGTGCATGCCGACCCTCCCCATGCACTATGCCGACCCTCGCCACAGTGCATGCGGACCCTC
>JAFGKG010000212.1 GCA_016928715.1 Chloroflexia bacterium | reverse complement strand
GCCAGACGGATAAACTCGCGGTTGGTGCTGCCGGTAAAGAAATGGGCGCTCCCTGCTGCGACCAACTGCTGGGCGGCCTCCTCGACCTCGTCCAGGGGCCGGGTGATGGAGTGAAAAATAAGCAGGGATACCAGGACGGCCGCCCCGAGGACAAAGGCGCAGATCATCCAGAAAATAATCGGGGAACGGACGATACGCGGCTTGAGCACAAAGAGCGAGATGAGCACCACCTGGCTGATAGCAGTCAAACCGACCAGCAGGAAAAACTTGGTGGTCAGGGTGGCCTGGTAAGAGGGCCCCTGCCAGGCGCCGCGCAGGGCCAGCATACGGCGGGCCTGGCCCAGGACCGGCCGCACGGTCAGCTCGGTGACTATGGTGGAAAAGATCATATAGGGGATAATGGCGATCGCCCCGCCCAGGACAAAGCGCGCTGCGCTCTGCGGCGTCCCCAGCAGGAGCTCGATGACGATGGCGACGAGGACGATAGCCCCGCTTAACAGGCCGGCCAGGCGAAAGTTCAGCCGGGCCAGTTGCTCCAGGGTCCGGGTGAGACGAGACAACTCCTCCAACGGGATAGCGGAGGGAATGCCCCCCCCCCTTACCCAATCGTTGAGGTGACGCAGGCTGGGCAGCTCCAGCCGGCGCGTCCACGGCCGCAGCAGGCCAAAGAGAGTATAGTGAATCAGGCTGTTCAGCGGAACCAGGAGCAGCATCAGGGTCGAGTACAGCCGGATGCGCTCGGGTGGGAGGTCGGTGACGATGAGGATGAACAAAAAGCCCAAGAGCGCCGAGGCCTGCCCCCCAGATACGGAAAAGACGGCAATGGGCAAACTGTAGCAAAACCGGCCGGACAAGCGGTCAAATATCCCATAGATCCAACGCATCATCTCTACCCTGGCGCTGACTTTTAATTCGCAGTAGTCGGGGCCTATTATAACGCTGAATGGCCACCAAAGGCAAATTGAAGGCGAGGGCGTACACGATCATGCCCAAGCCTACTGCGGGGCGGTTCCACAGGAAAAAGAGCGGGGCGGGCAAAGAATTGGGGCTCCAGGACATCGCATCCTCAGATGACGCTCTCGTTTTTATTTTTCGTCGTGTCCCCACCGCCGGCGGGTGCTGAGGATACTATATCACAAAATGACTTTCTTTGCCATGCCAGTATCATACGTTGCCGACGATGGGTGTGGCTTGACAAAGGATTAACAAACCGCTAATATAGATCTGCCCAACGGTACAGGCCGAGACCCCGGCCTGGTGCCTGGGAGCAGTGCAGTCGGCCTGGCCAAATAAAAGAACTTGTCCACATAGCAACAATGGGCCGGCTTTTTACGTCTTATCATCGACGAGAGTGAGTCAGCAGCACCTTGAGGAGGCACCATGAGCGAGGAAAAAGAGATGGTTGAGCAGCAAACGCCCGAAAAGGAACACACCTGGACGGAAGAGATCGAGATCGCCGGCCGCGAACTGGTCGATCGGGTCAAGGAATTAATCGAGGAGGGCAATGTCCGCCGCGTGATCATCCGCAAGCAGGATGGCGGACTCTTGATCGAGATCCCGCTGACCCCTGCAGTCGCCGTTGGAGGCGTGGTGACGGTGTTCGCCCCCGTGCTGGCCGCCCTGGGTGCGATGGCCGCCCTGTTGGCCAAGGTCAAGATCGAGATCGTCCGCGCCGACAAGGCTGCCCCTACAGACGAAGAGTAGCTTGCAGATCGAGCGCCGGCGCGGCCAACACCGGGCCGCGCCGGCGCTTTTTAAGGGCTGCGGGGCACGAGAACGCCCAAAGGCCTGCCGAACCCCTTCCAATGACCACTCACGGCCTGGCGAAGAATTTTTTGGGGACCGCCGGTCCGGGTACGGAGTATTCCCCGTTGACGCCGTCTCTGCTAGATGTTACAATAAGTGCAAGAGTGGTCAAAAGTGGGGCGCCTACAAGCGCCAGGCCGGCTGGGCAGCATCGCCGCGCCTAACGAGTGGCTCGGCAGTGGGCTGCAGAGCAGAGGCCGACCAGGAGTCTCTGGATGGCGGCAAAGCGTTCGAGAGTTCTCTTTCCTCAGCGCAGTTGGCGTTTTTACCGCAACTGGCTCATCTTTATGACCACCTGGCTGCTGTTAGCCCTGGCCGTCTGGCTGTCCCTGCAAGTGCACTGGGCCATCATCCTGATCTGGGCCCTGCCGGCCTACCTCCTCTGCTCCAGCATCTTTTGCGCCTACCGCTGGGCCCACCCCATGTTCTACCTGCCGCCCCCCCGCATCAGCCCCGCTCTGCTTGGCATCAATGCCGAGAGGGTCGAATTCCCCAGCCGCGACGGCCTGGTCCTGTTCGGCTGGTTCCTGCCGGGCCGGACCCGTTCGGCCATCATCCTGGTGCACGGTCTGGGGGGGGCTGCCATGGACATGATCAGCCAGGCCATGGCCCTGGCCAAGTGCGGCTACCATATTTTTCTCTTTGATCTGCGCGCCCACGGTTCCAGCGATGGCGATACCTGCAGCGGCGGCTGGAACGAGGCTCAGGATCTGCTGGGCGCCGTGGATTACCTGCAGGGCCGCCAGGATGTCGACCCGGACAAGATCGCCGTCCTGGGCGTCTCCCTGGGGGGGCGCGTAGCCATCCGCGGCGCGGCCCTCTGCCCCGACATCCGCGCCGTAATCGCCGAGGGCCTGGGGCCGATGGCCCTGTCCGACCACAAACCCCCGACAACCCTGTGGCGGCGCTGGGTGGTCTTTCCCCTCAACCGTCTCGCCTACGCTCTGGATACTTTTATGAACGGGGTCAGGCCATCGCGCGGTCTGCTGGCACATGTCCGCGAAATCGCGCCCCGTCCGCTCTTGCTGGTCACTACCGGCAAGGGGGCGGAGCAGGCGTTTGGCCGCATGGCTTTCGAGGCCGCCGGAGAACCCAGGGACCTGCTGGAATTGCCCCAGGCCCGTCACGCGGGCGCCTTTTTCAAGCAGCCAGAGCTGTACCTGGAAAAGGTGCGGGCAACGTTGGGGGCGGCCGGCCTGATGGCAGAGCCGGTCGGGGAGGAACTGCCTGAACAGGGCCTGGCCAACCAGGCCGCGTAAAGCACGACGGGAAATCCAGATCTCTAGGTGAACTCGATGAACGATCGCCACTTTTCCAAGTGTTACGCCCAACTGCAGCGGGGGCTGCCTCCCGAGGAGGTGCCGGAGGCCGCCCGCCACGAGGTGCTCAACTATCCTCTGCGGATGGCCCAAATTTCACTGTTCGTCTGGCTGATCGCCGGCCTGTACGACCACGTCACGCCGTACCGCGAGCGGCCGGACGTGGACTTTTCTGTCCAGGCGGCCCGCGAGTCAGGCGGGCCGGTCCTGGAGATTGGCTGCGGCACCGGCGGAGCTGATCTATTACGTCACCCATCCCGACGGCCGGCAGGAGCGCCTGGTGCACGCCTTTCCCATGCGCTACCTGTTCCGCTTTGAGGCGGAGCACCTGCTGGCGCTCTGCGGCTTTGAATTGGAACAGGTCTACGCCGACCATGACCGCAGCCCCTATGGCTCCAAGTATCCCGGTGAGCTGATCCTGGTGGCCAAAAAATCGAGAGGGACCGCTAAACTATGACCGTGCCGGCAGCTATTTCCGCCCTGCTGGAGCAGAGCCAGGCCCTAGAGCGGGCCGGCGACCTGGCCGCCGCCCTGCAGCAGGCCCGGCAGGCCCTGGACCTGGCCCGGGCGGACGGGCCTGCCGAAGCGACCGCCGCGGCGCTGGCCACGCTGTCCCACGTTCACTTTCGCCAGGGACGCTACGCCGAGGCCCGCGCCCTGGCCGAACGAGCCCTGCAGCAGGCATCCCCCGAGTCGCGCGCCCGCGTGGACGCCCTGCTCATGCTCGGACTCTGCGCCGCCGAGACCGACGATCCCGCCGCCGCCGAGGCCTTTTACCACCAGGCCGCCTCCCTGGCCCGCCTGATCGGCTACCACCGGGCACTCCAACGCGCCCTGCACAACCTGGCCGCCAACGTCTATGTGCTGCGCGGCCAGTTCCAACTGGCCCTGGCCGCCGACGGCGAGGCCTTTCGCCTGGCCCAGGAGCAGCACCTGCCCGAACTGGCCTGGGCGCCCCTGGCATCCATGGGCTGGGTCTATTGGGCCGGCGGGCAGCACGAACAGGCCGCCGAGACCGCCGCCGAACTGGAGCGACTGGCCGTCCCCGGCTCCCTGGCTGAGGGCTTTGCCGCCGCGCTCCAGGGCGACCTGGCCCTGGAGCGGGGCGACCCGGACCAGGCGCGCGCTCGCTATGCCCGCGCCCGCGCCATCGCTGAAACCATCGGGGACCCCGGTCTGAACGTGCTGCTGCGCCTGGGACTCTGCCGCTGCGAACGCCGTTTCGGTGAACTCTCGGCGGCCGGCCATTGGGCCACCGACGCCCTGTACCTCGCCCGGCGCGTCAATTACCATCACCTGCAGGGCATGGCCCTGATCGAGCGGGGCCGCGTGTCCGCCGATCTCGCCGATCGCGCTGCCGCCGGAGCCGACCTGCAAGACGCCATCGACCTGCTGCAGCCCCTGCAGGCCGACTTTGACCTGGCCCGGGCCTACCTGCTGCTGGCCGGCCTGCTCTTTGAACACGAGCGGGCACAGGCCAAATCCGCCTGGCTGGAGGCCGGCCGGCGCATCGCCACCGGCGGCTATGCCTTTCTGCTGGAACGGGAACGCGCCTTGGCCTTCCCCTTGATCGCCGCCTTCGAGTCCGCCGAGGACCCCGAACTGCGGCAGATATCGAGCGCCCTGCTGGCCCTGCTGGAAGGCGTGCCGCCCCCACCCCTGCACGTATCCACACTCGGCCGCTTTGAGGTGCACCGCCGGGGCCGGCCCATCCCCGACAGTGCCTGGAGGCAACGACGCGCCGGGGAACTGTTCCGCCTGCTCCTGGTCAGCCCGGGCCGATCCCTGTACCGCGACCAGGTCGCCGAGGCGCTCTGGCCGGACAAAGCGCCCTCCTCCACCCCTGCCCTCTTTCACCAGGCCACCTCGGCCCTGCGGCGCGCGCTGGAACCCGACCTCCCCGAAAAGTTCCCCTCCCGCTACCTGCAGGTGGACGGCGGCCAGGCCACGCTGCACCTGCCCGAGGGCAGTTGGGTGGACGGGGAGGCCTTTGCCGAACACGTCCGGGAGCAGGAATGGGCGCAGGCGCAGGCCCTGTACCAGGGGCCCCTCTTTCCCCAGGACCGCTACGCCGATTGGGCCGCTGCCCCCCGGGAACATCTCGCCCGCCTGTACCTGCGGGCCCTCTTGGAATCGGCCCGCCAGGCCCTGGCCCAGGGCCGGCCCCAAGAGGCCCTGGGCGCCTGCCGCCGGGCGCTGGAACTGGAACCCTGGCAGGAACAGGCCGTGCGCATGGGCATGCAGGCCTGCCTGGACCTGAACGACCGCGCCGGCGCCCACCGCCTCTACCAGGATCTGGAGCGCCGCCTGGACGAGGAACTGGGCATCGCCCCGGACAAAAGCCTGCAGGACTTTTACCAATCGCTGCTCTGAAAATAGCCCCTCCGTCAGTGTACCGTCAGTCCCCCCTATTATACTGGACCCAGCCTGCGGCAAGGCAGGCCAAGGAAGGCTTGCCAAAGGAGGACCGATGCGTACCGTACAGAGCTTTATCCTGCGCCTCTTGATAGACGATAAAGAACCGGGCTCCCTGCGCGGCGCGCTGCGGGAGATCAGCACTGAGGATGAGCACCCCTTTACCGACCAAGGGGAATTTCTCAACCTGATCCACCAAATGATCCGGCCCACCCCGGCGAACGAAAAGGCGGGTGGGCTCGAACGAGAATAGAGGAGGAATCCATGGCGAAATGGCGCTGCACGATTTCGACTTTGTTGGTCCTGGGACTGCTGTTGGGCTGCGGCAGCCCGACGGTTGAACCAGATGCATCCCCCACCAACCCACCAGCGACGGAGCGCCCGGAGGAAACTCTGGCGCCCCGGCCGGAAGCAACCTCCACCACCGACGAGCGCTATGCCATCCTGGATGTGGGCCAGGACGAGACCTGGGACGGCCGGCCTCTGGCCTACCTCAGCACGGCACTGTGCTCGCTGGACCCGGAGGACGGGGGCTTTGAGCAGCAGTTGCGCTGGGCCTACCGGACCCTGTACGAGCGCTACCCGAACGCAAGCGTGCTGGAGGTGCAGTACCTCCACGGTATGGACTATGCCTTCTTTTTCGATGCCTCGGTCGGCAGTTGGCTCGAACTGCAGGCCGGCGAACTGGACTGGCCGCAGTTCTGGGCCCAGGTAGATCGCCTGGGCCTGGAGATGGGGAGCGGCGAGTTGTACGAGGGCGGGCAGGTCGAGTCCATCCTGCGCGAGCTGCAGGGCACGCCGGTCGCCGGCCCGAACCCGGCGAGCTCGGGGCTGTTCCCCACCGCCAAGCGCCCCTCGCCCCTGCCGACCGCCGGCCTGCTGCCCCCCGTCGAAGCGACGGTGACCTCCGGACTCCCCCTCAAGCCGGCGCGCACCCCGACCACGGCCCCCTCGGCGGCGCTGGACGGCCGCTACGAGGACCCGGAGGGCTTTTTCTCCCTCCAGTACCCGGCGCACTGGACGCCCCACCGCTCCGGTTCCGAGATGCAGTTCTGGGCCGATGCGCAGGGCGATGCCGCCGTGGCGGTCTCGCTGCAGATCAAAGCCCTCTCGCCCCAGGCCCTGCTGCAGCGCTTTTCCGATCTCTTTGCCGCGCAGTGGGATGGCTACCAGGAAGTGGAGGAGGGGCAACTGCTGCTGGGCGATTTTCCCGCCGTCTGGGTCGAACAGAGCTTTCGCTGGAGCGGCCAGCCCTACAATGGCTTGATGGTGGCCACCGTGCGCAACCGGGTGGGCTACCTGCTCCTGGCCTGGGCCCCGCCGGAGGATTACGCCGAGCTGTCCGCGAGCTTTTGGGCGGTCGCGCAGAGCCTGCGACCGGCCGAGTTCGCCGAGGCCCCCCTCTACCAGGAGTGGCCCACCTACAGCAGCGAGCATTTTACCTTTCATTATCTGCCCGAGACCTACGTGGCCGATGACATCCAGGACATTGCCGGGGACCACGAGCGCACCTTTGATGACATCCTCCGTTTCCTGCAGGTGGATTACGAGGGCCCGATCGATTTTTTCCTCTACCCCTCCTACGACTCGCTCTACCGGGCCACGGCCCGCGACTCGGGTTTTGCCATCAACGAGGGACACGAGGTCCATTCCCTCTGGCAGTCGGCCGGCAGCCACCAGAGCCTGGGCCACGAAATGACCCACGTCATCACAAGCTGGACGTTGGGGGAACCCAGCGAGGCCCTGCTGGGCGAGGGCATCGCCGTCTGCCTGGACCACAGCGGGAACGATCACCACGCCACCTCGGCCGAACTGCTGGAGCAGGGCCAACTCGTGCCCCTGGACCAGTCCCTGGGAGACGACTGGTTTGCCCACGACCCGGCGGTGATGTATCCCCAATCCGGCTCCTTTACCTGCTTCCTGTTGGAAAACTATGGCGTGAATTCCTTTAAACAGGTCTATACCCAGGCGGACCTGCCCCAGGCCCTGAAGGACGTCTATGGCCTCGACCTGGACGACCTGGAAACCGCCTGGCACGGCCGGCTGCGCAACGGGCAGGCCAACCATACCATCCCAGAACTGGACCAATTGCTCTGCTGCGGCAGCAGCGCTTCCGGCGAGTACATCTGGAGCGTGTACTACCCGGACGGCTGGCAGGTGACCTACCTCCCCGATAATCCCCGCGATTTCACCGGCGCCCTCATCTCCAATCCTGCCGGGACGATCTCTATCGGCATTCTCCCCTCCACCATGACCCCCGTTGGCACGGCCCTGGATAGCGGCGAGGTGGACGAATTCCTGGACGCCTACCTGGACCTGCGCGAGGCGGAGAATCCCGGCTTTGAGGAGTTTATGCGGGAAGTGATCGACCCGGGCTGGCCCGAGGCCCGCGTCTGGGCCGGCGCCTGGGGACGGGGTGAGCAGCGCTCCTGGGCCACCTACCTGGTCTCGGTCAATGCCATCGAGTATTGGACCCCGGGGGTCCCCCGGGGCTACCTGACCATGCTGGGGTTGGAGGCCTCCTCGTCGGAGTGGGAGCAGGGCCTGGCCCTCTACCGCGAGATACTGGGGAGCTTTCGCGCCCGGCGGGTCAGCGACAACGAGCCGGTGGGCGCGGACGACAGCATGGCCAGCCTGGGCGAACTGGCCCTGCTGGGCTTTGACGTGCGCTGGTGCCCCTGCACGCAAGAGTACGTGGCCCAGTCCAAGGAGGGCCCCAGCCGGACCTGGCCGGACTGCCCCTGCGAGACGCGGCCCTAGTGCCCGAACCGACGTCTGGCCGAGGAGACCTGCCCCTCCAATCTCCAACCTCCAGATCCTATTGACATTTTGCCCAACCTGCCTTATAAAGGAGAAACCTGGAATCGCCCTTCCAACTGGACCTGACCTTGCAGCAGACGCACTGAACTCGTCCGCTTTGCGGGTGGGCCGGCGAAAGGAATCGCGAGGGCCGTATGTCCTGCCAAACTCAAAGCCGCTGGAGGGGAAGCATTGGGATCATCCTGGCCTTTCTGTTGGCCCTGCTGGCGACCGCCCTGGTGGCCTGGGGCGGGCTGCTGCCCCGGCCAGCCCGGGTGCCCTCGCCCCTGCTGGCCCCCGGCGAGGCCGCCCTTTACCGCATCCACTATGACCCGGAGCAAAGCGGCCTGTACGCCGTCCACACTGCCCCCGGCGGGCCCTTCCCCCTCGACCCCACCTGGAACCATCCCTCGATCCGCCTGCAAGAGATCTATACCGGGCGCCCGGGCGAGGCCGGGCCCGTGCGCACCATCTCCTTTTACACCCAGGAGGGGGGGAGCCTGCGGGTAATGGGCGTCCTCGAAGCCCAGGGCGGCAACCTCTACTCGCCGAGCCTCTCCCTCTGGCAGCCCGACCTGCCCCTGGGCGCGACGGACGCCGGCGAAAGCCACCTGCAGATCCTGCTGGGCCCGTGGAGCCTGGGCTGGGAGCTGCCCTATACCCTGACCCACCGGACGGACGAGATAATCACCACCCCCGCCGGCGCCTTTGCCAGCACCCGCTTTGAATGGCGGGGAACCGCCGGAGCCCTGCGCCTGCGGCACCGTTTCTGGTACAACGAAGCGGCCGGCCCCTTCCCCCTGGTCCACGAGGACGAGAGCACCACCCCGCCCTGGCGCTACGAGCTGCTCTCGGCTACCTGGCTGGAGGCCGGTAGCGGGACGGCCCAACCGCTGGACGAGTTCGAGACGAGCGGCCCCACCGCGCTGTACCGCGGAGATCCGGGCCGCAGCGGCCAATCCCCCGCACCCGCCGCCGGTGGGGACCTTGTCGCCGACCTGCCCCTCTGCTGGAGCCTGGCCGCGGCGGAGGATCTGAGTTCGCCGCCGCTGCTGCTGGGGGACCTGCTCCTTTTCGGCGACCAAAGCGGCCGGCTCTGGGCCCTGGACGCGGCCAGCGGGGCCGTCCGCTGGACCTTTCACACCGGCCGGCCCATTGTGGCCGCCCCGGCGGCGGCCGGCGGCGTGGTCTATGTCGCGGCCGGGACCCGCCTCTATGCTCTGGAGGCCCAGGAGGGCCTCTACCTCTGGAGCTATACCGCCGAGGACATGCTCCAGGGCTCCCCCCTGCTCCTGAACGGTGGACTTTTCTTTGGGGCCGAGGACGGCGCCTTCTATGCCCTGGACGCCCGTACGGGCCGCCAACGCTGGCGCTTTGCCGCCGGCGCCCCCATCGTCTCCGCCGCCGCCGGGGGAGGAGGAACCGTCTGTTTTGGCACCACCTCCGGGGCCTTGTTCGCCCTGGACGCCGCCACCGGCCGGCCGCGCTGGCAGGTGGACCTGGGACAGGCCCTCCGGGCCCACCCGGTCGTCGCCGACCGGACCGTGTACGTGGGCCTGGGGGACAGCACCGGCGGCGGCCAGGTGGCGGCCCTGGGCCTGGCCGACGGACAGGTGCGCTGGGTAGCCCCCCTGCCGGGCAGCGTCGAGGCCGCGCTGGCCGTGGACGCCTCCCAGGTCTATGTCACGACGGCGACCGGCCTGGTGGCCGCCCTGGACCGGCGTGGAGGGGAGAAGCGCTGGCAGGTCTACCTGGCCGAGGGACAGGCCAACGCCCCGCTGGCGCTGGACCGGGGCCTGGTCCTGGCCGACACGGCCGGCACGCTGCGGGTATTGGACAAAAGCAGCGGCCGGGAACTGGCCCGTAGAGGCGAACTCTGGCCCATCGGCGCCAGCCCGGCCTATGGCCGGGGACGGCTGTTCGTGGTGGACGATTACCGCCATCTGCAGGCCTTCTGCCTGGACGGGCCGCCCCCCACGCGCACCCTCCGTTTGGATCTGCAGCAGGACCGCCTGCTGGCCGATGCCGAGCGCGGGGGCCGTCCCTCCCTCCCCCCGCTGGCCTGGGCCGGCCAACTGCTGCTCCCGTTGGACAATGGCGACCTCTGGCTCCTCTCGCAGGACTTGGGGGGGGAGCGGCTGGCCGCCCTGGGGGGTACGATCCTGACCCCGCCGCTGATCGAGGACGACGTCGCCTACGTCGCCCTGGTCGAGAGCGCCGACGGAACCGGCGCCGTGGTCGCCTTTGACCTGCTCGAACGAAGCATTCGCTGGCAGGCCGAGTTGGAAGGCCCCATTTATGCCCCCCTGGCCCTGGAGGGGGGCCGCGTGCTGGCCTGCGCCAGCACCTGGCGGGGGGGCGTCCTGCACGCCCTGGACGCGGCCGGCGGGGCCAAACTCTGGCAGGCGCCGGTCGCCTGCAGCGGGGCGCCGTTGGCGGACGGCAGCGGCGTCTACCTGGCCGACGGCGCGGTCTATGCCCTGGACGCGATGAGCGGGCAACTGCGCTGGCAGAGCGCCGACCTGTCGGCGGGGGGAGGCGGTCTCCTCTGTGGGGATGCGCTCTACAGCGCCGCCCTGGGGCCGCAGGGGGCCGCGCTCCTGGCGCTGGAAAAAGGATCGGGGCAGGTGCGCTGGTGGAGCCAGGAGCGGATGGCCTTTCCCTATGGCCGGCCCGCCTGCGACAATGCCAGGGGACAGGTGCTGGTCGCCGGCCTGGACGGCCGGGTGCTGGCCCTGGACGCGGCCGACGGCGGGCTGCGCTGGGCGCACCAAGCTGGGGAACCCTTTGTCTCGGAGCCGGTCGTGGT